>NZ_JBEZWU010000020.1:0-170448 GCF_040637655.1 Streptomyces sp. NPDC028722 | reverse complement strand
GCGGTCCGCACCCCCATGCAGTGGACCCCCGACCGCAACGCCGGCTTCTCCTCCTGCGACCCGGGCCGCCTCTTCCTACCCGCGATCATGGACCCGGTCCACGGCTACCAGGTCACCAACGTCGAGGCCTCCATGGCCTCGCCGTCCAGCCTGCTGCACTGGACCCGCCGCATGATCGAGATCCGCAAGCAGAACCCCGCCTTCGGCCTGGGGTCCTACACCGAACTGCCGTCCTCGAACCCGGCCGTGCTGGCCTTCCTGCGCGAGGCGCCCCTGTCGGAGGAGGAGGGGGACGACCTGGTGCTGTGCGTCCACAACTTCTCCCGCTTCGCGCAGCCCACGGAGCTGGACCTGAGCCGGTACGAAGGGCGGCATCCCGTCGAGCTGTTCGGCGGGGTCCGGTTCCCGGCGATCGGTGAACTGCCGTACCTGCTCACCCTCGCGGGCCACGGCTTCTACTGGTTCCGGCTGCGCCGGGACGCCGCGTGACGCGGCCGGCCCGGCCCGGGTGGGGCGACGGGGGCGTTTCCACCGCCCCACCCGGGGCACGCAGTAGTAACACCCCGACGACCCGGGGAAAGGACGTGACGCCCATGGCGGAAACGGTCGCCCTCTCTGGTACCACCGATTCCCTCCTCTCCTCGCTCGACCCCTTGTTGCGTACCTGGCTGCCGCGGCAGCGCTGGTTCGCCGGCAAGGGACGCCCGGTCACGGGCTTCACCGCCGTGGCCGTCACCGAACTCCTGCCGCCCGACGGGCGGCTGGGCCTGTACCACCTGCTGCTGCGCGTCCATCAGCCGTCCGCGCCGGGCGCGCCGCCGCACCCCGGCGACTGCTACCAGCTCCTCATAGGCGTGCGCGAGGCGCTGCCGCCCCGGCTGGCGCCCGCGCTGATCGGACACGTGGAGGAGGGCCCGCTCGCCGGACGCACGGTGTACGAGGCCCTCTACGACGCCCGCCCCGCCGAGGTGCTGCTGGAGGCCCTGCGCACCCAGGCCCGCGTCGGCGGGCTGCGGTTCGAGCGGGATCCGCGGCAGGACATCCGGGCGGGCCTGGTGGCCCGGATGATGACCGCCGAGCAGTCCAACTCGTCGGTCGTCTATGGAGATACGTTCATCCTCAAGCTGCTGCGCCGGGTCGTGCCCGGCGTCAACCCGGATCTGGAGATCCCGCTCGCCCTGGCCGGCGAGGGCTGCCCCCGGGTCCCCGCGCCGACGGCCTGGCTGCACGCCGACGTGGACACGGACGCGTACGTCCTGGCCGTGCTCCAGCCGTATGTGAGCGGCGCCGCCGACGGCTGGGAGCTGGCGCTGCGCGAGCTGGCCAAGGGCGAGGACTTCACCGCCGAGGCGCGGGCGCTGGGCCGGGCCACCGCCGAGGTGCACACCGCCCTCGCCCACGCCCTGCCGACGGTCACTCTCGGCCACACCCAGCTCCAGTCGCTGGTGGACGGCATGAAGGAGCGGCTGACGGCGGCCGTGCAGGCGGTGCCGGCGCTGCGGCCGTACGAGCGCGGCCTGTGCTCGGCCTACGAGGCACTGGCCGCCCTGGCCGCCGAGGGCCGCACCTGGACCGCCCAGCGCGTCCACGGCGATCTGCACCTCGGGCAGTGCCTGCGCTCGCCGGCCGGCGAGTGGTCGCTGATCGACTTCGAGGGCGAACCGGCCCGGCCGCTGGCCGAACGGCGCATGCCGCAGCCGCCGGTGCGGGACATCGCCGGCATGCTGCGCTCCTTCGACTACGCGGCCCACTCGGCGAGCGCGCCCGACCCGGACTGGGCGCACGCCTGCCGGGCCGCCTACTGCTCCGGGTACGCGGAGGTGACCGGCCTCGACCCGCGCACCGACCCGGTGCTGCTGCGGGCCTACGAGACCGACAAGGCGGTGTACGAGGTCGTCTACGAGGCCCGGCACCGGCCCGACTGGCTCCCCGTCCCCCTGTCGGCGATCCGTCGCCTCGCCGCGTCCGACCCGACCTGACCCGAATCTCGCCCGGGAGACCCGCTCGTGACGTCCAAGAAGTCAGCCACGCCGAAGAACGCGAAGAACAAGTCCGGCAGGAGCAGGGCCGCGAAGCAGCCGCAGGAGACGCGGGTGCCGCCGCAGGCGCCGGCGCCCGTGCTGGAGGCCGCCGTTTCCCCGGCCCTGGACGCCGGTGACCGCGAGCGGCTGCTGCACGGCACCCACCACGCCCCGCACTCCGTGCTGGGCGCGCATCCGGTGCCGGGCGGGATCGCCTTCCGCGCGTTCCGTCCGTACGCGCGGGCGGTCACGGTGGTCTCGGACGAGCTGCGGGCCGAGCTGCACGACGACGGCGACGGCTTCTTCTCCGGCCTGGTGCCGCTCGCGGAGGTCCCCGGGTACCGGCTGCTGGTGACGTACGACGGCACGGTCCAGGAGACCGAGGACGCCTACCGTTTCCTGCCCACGCTCGGCGAGCTGGACCTGCACCTGATCGGCGAGGGCCGGCACGAGCAGCTCTGGCAGGCGCTCGGCGCGCACGTCACCACCCACCACGGGGTCACCGGCACCCGGTTCGCGGTGTGGGCGCCCAACGCGCTCGGCGTGCGGGTCACGGGCACCTTCAACTTCTGGGACGGCACGGCCTTCCCGATGCGCTCGCTCGGCGGCACCGGGGTCTGGGAGCTGTTCGTGCCCGGGATCGGCGAGGGCGAGCTGTACAAGTTCGAGATCACCCGCCCGGACGGCTCGCGCACCCAGCGCGCCGACCCGCTGGCCCGGCGTACCGAGGCGCCGCCCGCCACCTCCTCGGTCGTGCACGCCTCGCACCACGAGTGGGGTGACGCCGAGTGGATGGCCCACCGGGCGGACACCCCGGTCCACGAGGCGCCCTTCTCCGTCTACGAGGTGCACCTGCCGTCCTGGCGGCCGGGCCTGACCTACCGGCAGCTCGCCGAACAGCTGCCGGCGTACCTGGCCGAGACGGGGTTCACGCACGTCGAGCTGATGCCGGTCGCCGAGCATCCCTTCGGCGGCTCCTGGGGCTACCAGGTCACCGGTTTCTACGCGCCGACCGCCCGGCTGGGCACCCCCGACGACTTCAAGTACCTGGTGGACCGGCTGCACCAGGCCGGCATCGGCGTCCTGATGGACTGGGTGCCCGCGCACTTCCCGCGGGACGAGTGGGCGCTGGCCGCCTTCGACGGGCGCCCGCTGTACGAGCACCACGACCCGCGGCGGGCCGCCCATCCCGACTGGGGCACGCTGGAGTTCGACTTCGGCCGGCGTGAGGTCCGCAACTTCCTGGTGGCGAACGCGGTCTACTGGTGCGAGGAGTTCCACATCGACGGGCTGCGCGTGGACGCGGTCGCCTCGATGCTCTACCTGGACTACTCGCGCGAGCCGGGCCAGTGGGAGCCGAACGAGCACGGCGGCCGGGAGAACCTGGACGCGGTGGCCTTCCTCCAGGAGATGAACGCCACCGTGTACCGGCGCTGCCCGGGAGTGGTGACCATCGCCGAGGAGTCCACGGCCTGGGACGGCGTCACCCGCCCCACCCACCTGACGGGCCCGAGCGGTTTCGGCGGGCTCGGTTTCGGCCTGAAGTGGAACATGGGCTGGATGCACGACTCGCTGGCGTACATGAGCCACGACCCCGTGCACCGCAAGCACCACCACCACGAGATGACGTTCTCGATGGTGTACGCCTACAGCGAGAACTACGTCCTGCCGATCTCCCACGACGAGGTGGTGCACGGCAAGGGGTCGCTGGTGTCGAAGATGCCGGGCGACTGGTGGCAGCGGCGCGCCAACCACCGCGCCTACCTCGGCTTCATGTGGGCCCACCCGGGCAAGCAGCTGCTGTTCATGGGGCAGGAGTTCGCGCAGGGCGCCGAGTGGTCCGAGGTGCACGGCCCCGACTGGTGGCTGCTCGACCCGTCCTACGGCGCGGAGGCCGAGCACCGGGGCGTACGGGACCTCGTGGCGGACCTCAACACGCAGTACCGGGCGACTCCGGCGCTGTGGCAGCGGGACACCGACCCGGCGGGCTTCGCGTGGGTGACCGGTGACGCGGCGGACGACAACGTCTTCGCGTTCCTGCGGTACGACGCCGACGGCACCCCGCTCCTCGCGATCTCCCACCTGGCCCCGGTGGTCCGTCCCGACTACCGGATCGGGGTCCCGGAGGAGGTGCCGGCCTGGGTGGAGGTGCTGAACACCGACGCGGCCCGCTACGGCGGCGGCGACGTCACCACCCCGGACGCCGTCAAGCCCGAGGCGCACCCCTGGCACGGCCGCCCGGCGAGCATCCGCCTGACGCTGCCCCCGCTCGCGACGGTGTGGCTGCGCCCCGCCTGACCGTGCGGGGCCCGGGGGCCGGCCGCCCCCGGGCCCGCCGCGTCACTCCCCGTCGGTCAGGCCCGGCGGCAGCGAGCCCGTGTGCAGGACGCCGAGCCGCTGGGTGGCCCGGGTCAGGGCCACGTACAGGTCGCTCGTGCCGTAGGCGGCCGGCTCCACCACGAGGACCGAGTCGAACTCCAGCCCCTTGGCCTGGCGCGGGTCGAGCAGGACGGTCCTGTGCGTCAGGTCGGGTTCCGCGCCGGCCGTGACCCCGTCCAGCCGGGCGGCCAGGGAGCGGTGCAGCGCGCGCGGGGCGATCACCGCGAGGCGGCCCTCGGCGGGGGCGAGTTCCGCGGCCGCCGAGGCGACTGCGCCGGGCAGGTCGCCGGCGGCCCGGCGCACCCAGGGCCGTACCCCGGTCGACCGGACCGAGCTGGGCGGCTCGAAACCGGGCTCCCGGGCACGGACCACGGCCGCGGCCAGGTCCATGATCTCGGCCGGGGTGCGGTAGTTGACGCCGAGGCGGGTGTGCTCCCAGCGGTCCTGCACGTAGGGCGCGAGGATGTCCGCCCAGGACCCGACGCCGGCCGCCTCCGCGGTCTGGGCGGGGTCGCCGACCAGGGTCATCGAGCGGGTCGGGCTGCGTCGCATCAGCAGCCGCCAGGCCATCGGCGACAGCTCCTGCGCCTCGTCCACGATGATGTGCCCGAACGCCCAGGTCCGGTCGGCGGCGGCCCGCTCGGCGGCGCTGCGGTGGTCGGCCTCCTCCTGCCGCTCGGCGAACCGCTCGGCGTCGATGATGTCGTGCGCCGACAGCACTTCCGAGGCCTCGGGGTCGCTGTCCTCCTTGTCCTCGAACTCGTAGGTCCGCGAGGCGTACGAGACGTCCAGCACGCCCTGCGCGTAGGCGATCTGCGTCTCGCGCTCGCGGTCCGCCCGGACCCGCGCCAGACGGTCGTCCTCGCCGAGGAGTTCGGCCGCCTCGTCCAGCAGGGGCACGTCGGCGACGGTCCAGGCGCGGGTCACCGGGCGGCGGACCGCGTCCGCGTCCTCCTTCGAGAGGTAGCCGTCCGGTTCCGCGAGGAAGTCGGCGAGCAGCCGCCGCGGGGTGATCCGGGGCCACAGCCGGTCGATGGCGGACCAGACGCCGGGGTTCTCGGCGAGCTCGTCGCGGATCTGGGTGACGTCGGAGGCGTCGAGCAGGCTGCTGCCGTCATAGGGGTCGGTGCCCACGCGTTCGGCGTACAGCTCGGTGAGGGTGTTGAGGATGTGGCCCTCGAAGTACTCGCGGGCGGCGTTGTGCGGCAGTTTCGCGGCGCGGGTGCGTTCCCGGGCGACGCTCACCAGGCCGTCGTCCAGCATCAGCACCTCGCGGTCGTGCTCGATCGCGACGACCGGGTCCGGCAGCGTCTGCCGGTCGCGTACGACGGCGGCGAGCACGTCGGCCATGCCGGCCCGGCCCTTCACCGCGGCCGCCCCGGGTGTGTCGGTGGCGGTGGCCCGCACGCCGGGGAACAGCTCGCCGACCGTGGCCAGCAGCACCCCGGTCTCGCCGAGGGAGGGCAGCACCTCCCCGATGTAGCCGAGGAAGGCCGGGTTCGGGCCGACGATGAGCACGGCCCGGCGGGCCAGCAGTTCCCGGTACTCGTAGAGCAGATAGGCCGCCCGGTGCAGGGCGACCGCGGTCTTGCCGGTGCCGGGTCCGCCCTCCACGACCAGTACGCCGCGGTGGGGCGCCCGGATGATCTCGTCCTGCTCGGCCTGGATGGTCTGCACGATGTCGCTCATGCGGCCGGTGCGGGCGGAGTTCAGCGCGGCGAGCAGGACGGCGTCCCCGGTGGGGTCCTCGTGACCGGTGCGGGTGGCGTCGCCGAGGTCCAGGATCTCGTCGTGCAGGGCGGTGACGGTCCGGCCCTCGGTGGCGATGTGCCGGCGGCGGCGCAGGCCCATCGGGGTGTGGCCGGTGGCCAGGTAGAAGGGGCGGGCGACGTCGGCGCGCCAGTCGACGAGGACGGGGGTGCGTTCGGCATCGTCCTCGCGCAGCCCGATCCGGCCGATGTGGTGCTTGTGCCCGTCGGTGAGGTCGATCCGGCCGAAGCAGAGCGAGCCGTCCACGGCGTTCAGCGCGGCGAGGAGCCCCGAGCGCTCGGCGACCAGGATGTCCCGCTCCAGCCGGGCCTGCATGGGCTTGTCGCCCTGGGCGAGCGCGTCGGCCACGGAGGTCTCGGCCTCGCCGCTCAGCACGTCCACGCGCGCGTACAGTCCGTCGATGAATTCCTGCTCGTCCCGCAATTCATCGTCCGGAAATTCGCTGTTCGACAGATCCGCGTTTGACAATTCCGCTCCCGCCCGCATATACTGTGCTCACTGGACTTCTCCGCGACTTGTTCTGATGAAAGTCGCGAACCATTGAATATACGCAGCGAAATCCCCCGAGCGCAATTCCTCGGGGGATTTTTCGTGCTCCGGGGCGTCTCTACAGCGCGTCCGCCAGGTCCGCCAGCAGCTTGCGCTTGGGCCGCGCACCCACGATCGAGCGCACCGGCTCACCGTCCCGGAAGAGCAGGAGGGTGGGCGTGGCCATCACGCCGTAGGAGATCGTCGTCTGCGGATTGCGGTCCACGTCGATCTGCACGACCTTCAGCCGGTCGCCCTCCTCGAACGCGATGTCCTTCAGCACCGGCGCGAGCTGCCGGCACGGCCCGCACCACTCGGCCGTGAACTGCACCAGCACCGGCAGGTCCGAGCCGATCACCTCCGCCTCGAAATCGGCGTCCGTCACTTCCGTCAGTCCGCTCACCAAGCTCATCGCGTCAGCCCTCCCAGTTCGCACACGGGTTCCGGGCCCCCCGGAACCAGCGCCTCGGCGGCCAGCTCGTCCCGGGCCCGCTCGGCCCGCTCCAGTTGCCCGGCGACCGTCTCGCGCACCTCCGTCAGCTGCCCGATCAGCGCGTCCAGCTCGGCCAGCTTGCGCCGGTACACCATGAGCGAGGCCGGACAGGAGTCGCCGTCCGGGTGCCCGGCCCGCAGGCACTCCACGAACGGCCGCGTCTCCTCCAGGTCGAACCCGAAGTCCTGGAGGGTGCGGATCTGCCGGAGCAGCCTGAGGTCGCCCTCGTCGTACGTGCGGTGTCCCTTGCCGTCGCGCCGGGCCGGCAGCAGTCCCCGCGCCTCGTAGTAGCGCAGGGTGCGTGTCGTGGTCCCGGCCCGCGCGGCCAGCTCGCCGATTCGCATGTCCACGACGGTACGGGTTGACGTCGGCGTCAAGGCAAGGCGGGAACCCCCGCCGATTCCGTCACCTCCATGAGGGAGGCGCTGTGCCGCTCCTCCTCGAACCGGCGGCGTCCGCCGCGCAGGCCGAACAGGCGTTTGGCCAGAGCGATGTAGAGGACCGCGAGGATGTTCAGCACGAGCGTGGCGATCTTCACCCAGCTGATGTGCTCGGTGAGTTCATAGATCTCCAGCGGCAGGAAGGCGGCCGTCGCGACGACCGTCAGGTATTCCGCCCAGCGCTTGGCGTACCACAGGCCGACCGCCTCGATCAGTTCGATCAGCGCGTAGGCCAGCAGCAGGGCGGCCACCAGCAGCAGCGTGGAGTGCCGGTAGCCGAAGGCCTTCTGGACGGAGCCGATGACCGGTGAGTGGTCGAGGTCGTAGTGGAAGTGCCGGAACACCGGGCGGAAGACGTTCAGGTACTCGTCGAAGAGCCGGCGCACCGCGTCCCGGCTGTTGCTGAACTTCCAGACCGCGACCGCTACCAGCACGATGAACACCCCGCGCACGGCCCGCTCGACGGCCAGGAAGCGCAGGATGAACAGGTCCCGCAGCACCTTGCCACGCGGCACGAGCGGCGCCTCGTCGGCCGGCCCGGAGCCGTTCGGCTCGCCGAGCGCGAAGTCTCCGCAGCGCAGACAGCGCCACACGTCCCCGAGCGCGGTCCGGGCGTGCAGCCGCACCCGCAGCCGGGGATCGTCGGGCGCGTAGGTCACATGCCCCTTGCGCGCGCAGGTCCGCCGGTCCCAGTCGATTGTCATCCACGTGCCTCCATACGCGTACAGACGCTACGCGCGGACGTGCCGTTCCGGTGGATCCGGAACGGCCGTCCGCGCGTGACCGGGGCGGGAAGCGGTCAGGCCGCCCGGCTGTCCGCCGGTTCCCGTTCCTCGGTCTCCGCCTCGGGTGCGGCGGACTCGCGCCGGGGCAGCAGGACGGCCACCAGGACCGTGCCCACGCCGAGGATCACCGCGCCGACCAGGCTGGTGCGGGCGACCGCGTCCGAGAAGGCCGAGCCCACCGCGTCCGCCATCTGCCGGGCGCCGGCGGCGAGCTCGGCGGCCTGCTGCTTGAGCTGCGCGGCCTGCTGCGGGTCCTTCGCCGCCGCCGCCCGCTCGGCCAGTCCGTGCGCCTTCTCGCCGATGCCCTGCGCGACGGCGTACCCGGCGCCGACCGAGTCCCGCGCGGTGTCCAGGGCGCTCGCCGGGAGCTTGCTGCCGGCGGTGGCGTCGGAGAGGTGGTCGCCGTACGAGGTGGCGAGCAGCGAGCCGAGGAGGGCGATGCCGAGCGAGCCGCCCAGCTCCAGCGAGGTGTCGTTGACGGCGCCGCCGACGCCCAGCTCGGACTCCGGGAACGCGCCCATGATGGCGTCGGTGCAGGGCGAGAGGGCGAGGCCGATGGCGAGGCCCAGGATGATCAGGGGGGCCACGAGGTCGCCGTAGCCGGAGCCCGCGTCCACGCGGGTCAGCAGGGCGAGGGCGGTCGTGCCGCCGACCATGCCCGCGCTGACGGTCCACTTCATGCCGACCCGCGGGGTGAGCCAGCCGGTCAGGGCGGAGCCGGCGAAGACGGCGCCGGCCAGCGGCAGCATGCGCACACCGGTCTGGAGGGCGTCGTAGCCGAGGACGAACTGGAGGTGCTGGGTGAGGTAGTAGAAGGCGCCGAAGACGGCCAGGAAGAACAGGGCGACGGCGAGGTTGGAGCCCGCGAACCGGCGGTCGGCGAAGCGGCGCACGTTCAGGATGGGGCGCGGGTGCCGCAGCTCCCACAGGACGAAGGCGACCAGGCCGACGCCCGCGAGCACCGCCGCCCCGACGGCCTTGGCGTGCCAGCCGAAGTGCGGCCCCTCGATGATCATGTAGACGAGGGCGCCGGTCCAGAGCACCGAGAGAAGTCCGCCGACGTAGTCGATGCGGTCGTGGTGGCCGGCCTTGGACGGCGGGACGAGGACCAGGGCGCCGACGACGGCCACGGCCGCGATGGGCACGTTGATCAGGAACGTCGAGGACCAGCCGTGGTCGCGCAGCAGGGCGCCGGCGACGACCGGGCCGGCGGCGATGGCGAGCCCGGCGGTGGCGGTCCACAGCGTGATCGCCTTCGCCCGCTCGGCACGCGGGAAGGTGGCGGCGAGCAGCGAGAGCGTGGCCGGCATGATGAGGGCCGCGCCGACACCCATCACGGCCCGGGCCGCGATGACGGTCGTGGAGCTGTCGGCGAGGTAGCCGAAGACGGCGCCGCCGCCGAAGACGACCAGCCCGAGGACGAGCGCCCCGCGCCGGCTGTACTTGTCGCCGATCGCGCCGAGCAGCAGCATCAGCGCCGCGTAGGGGACGGTGTAGCCGTCGATGACCCACTGGAGGTCGGCGCTGGACAGCCCGAGGTCCCGGGTCATGTCGGGCGCGGCGACCGTGAGCGCGGTGTTCGCCATCACGATGATCAGCAGACTGAGGCACAGCACCTGCAGCGCCCACCAGCGCCGGGTGTAGGGGCGCTCCGTCGTGTCGACCGGTTCGGTCATGACGAGTCGCATGGCAGGGGGTCTCCTTTCCGGAGCGGCGGCGGACGCGCACATCGGTGTACCGTCACGACTTGCACAGAGGCGTGCAATTGCACAACCATGTGCAATGTACGTGGTTGCACAGCGCCGTGCAAGTCGAGCCGGGGAGGCAGAATGTCCGCCATGACCACGGGTAACACCAGCCGCGCCGACGCCAACCGGCGCCGCATCCTCGACGTCGCCCTCACCGAACTGCTCCGCGATCCCGACGCCTCCATGGACCAGATCGCGCGCGCCGCGGGGGTCGTACGGCGCACGGTGTACGGCCACTTCCCCAACCGGGAAGCACTGATCAGCACCCTCGTGGACGGAGCCGTGGAAGCCCTCGCGGACGCCGACTCGCACGCCCGCGCCGGAGTGGCCGACCCGGCGGAGGCGGTGGCCCGCTCGGTGCTCGCCCTGTGGCCGGTGGCGGACCGCTACCGGCTGCTGATCGCCCTGGCCCAGCGGACGGTCACCGTGCAGGGCATCCGGGAACGCCTCGCGCCCGTGCGCGACGACAAGATCCGCCTCCTCCAGCGCGGACTGGACGAGGGCGTGTTCGTCTCCCCGCTGCCCGCGCCGGCCCTCGCCTATGTGGTGGAGCAGATGCTGTTCGCGGTGACGGAGGCGGTGAACGACGGCCTCCTGGCAGCACAGGAGGCGGGCCGCGCGGCCACGGTCGCCGTGCTGACCGCGGCGGGCGTACCCGCCTCACGGGCCACCGAGCTGGTGGCCGAGGTGTCGTGAAGAAGCCGTAGAGGCCGTAGGGGAAAGAGATGGACCGCCGGGCGGCCGAGGTACGGGGGAGACTCGGCCGCCCGGCGGCGGTGACCGGACGCCCGGCCCGGGTTCAGGCCGGGCCGGACGTCCGGAACTCTTGGCGGATCAGGCCTTGGCCAGCTCCTTCTCGCCGTCCTCGCGCGGCGCGGGAACGTCGCTGACCGCCGCCCGCTCCTCGTCCAGCAGGGTCGTCTCGTCGAACGGCAGCTCGCCGGCCAGCACCCGCCGCACCCGCTCCTTGTCGATCTCCTTGGTCCACGTGCCCACGAGCACGGTCGCCACCGCGTTGCCCGCGAAGTTCGTCAGCGCACGCGCCTCGCTCATGAACCGGTCGATGCCCACGATCAGCCCGACCCCGTCGACCAGCGCGGGCTTGTGCGACTGGAGGCCGCCGGCCAGGGTCGCCAGGCCGGCCCCGCTGACACCCGCCGCGCCCTTCGACGCCAGCAGCAGGAACAGCAGCAGCGGGATCTGCTCGCCCACCGACATCGGCGTGCCCAGCGCGTCCGCGATGTACAGCGACGCCATGGTCATGTAGATCATCGTGCCGTCGAGGTTGAACGAGTACCCGGTCGGCACGGTGATGCCGACGACCGGCCGGCTGACGCCCAGGTGCTCCATCTTCGCGATCAGCCGCGGCAGCGCCGACTCGGAGGAGGAGGTGGACAGGATCAGCAGGAACTCCCGCGCCAGGTACTTGAACAGGGAGAGGACGTTCACCCCCGCGACGATCCGGAGCACCGCCCCGAGCACGACGAACACGAACAGGAAGCAGGTGACGTAGAAGCCCAGCATCAGCACGGCGAGGCTCTTGAGCGCGTCGACGCCCGCGGAACCGACCACGGCCGCGATCGCCCCGAACGCGCCGACCGGCGCGGCCCACATCACCATGGACAGGATGCGGAAGACCAGCCGCTGGATGTGCTCGACGCCCCGCAGCACCGGCTGCCCGGCCCGGCCCATGGCCTGGAGCGCGAACCCGGCGAGCAGGGCCACCAGCAGCGTCTGGAGGACCTGGCCCTCGGTGAACGCGGACACGAACGTGGTCGGGATGATCGACAGGACGAAGTCCACGGGCGGCAGCGCGTCGCTGGACACCTGGGCGTGCCCGGTCTGCCGGAGCGCCTCGGTCAGGTGCAGCCCCGCCCCCGGGTGCAGCACGTTGCCGACGACGAGGCCGATGGCGAGCGCGACGAGCGACATCACCAGGAAGTAGCCGAGGGCGATACCGCCGACGGCACCGACCTTGGCGGCCTTGCGCACGGATCCGATGCCGAGCACGATCGTGCAGAAGATGATCGGCGAGATCATCATCTTGATCAGGTTCACGAATCCGGTGCCCAGCGGCTTCAGCTGCACCGCAGCGTCGGGCCGGATCAGCCCCACGGCGATGCCGAGCGCGACCGCCGCGATGACGGCGATGTACAGGTAGTGGGTCCGGTCCCGCTGCACGCGGGGTGCGGCAGGTGCCGTATCGGGGGTGCTGGCGGCCACGACTGCCCTCCTTGACGTCTTCGTCGGTGAACAACCGGCGTGCGGCTCACGTCCGGGCGTTGTTGGGGGAACGCCGTGACTATCTCCCGGCCGTGTGAAGGCGGTCACCCTTGTGTTCATTGAGTTCGCGCCCGGCCGCCCGTTCCCGCCCCGCCCGGCCCGCGAGGCACACTGCTGGCATGCGCCTCCCCACCCTTCCGCGACCCCACAGCCTGGCGGCCCAGCTGTTCGCCATGCAGGCCGTGCTGGTCGCGGTGGTCGTGGCCGGGTACGCGCTGTTCACCTACGTCAGCGACCAGCGGCAGGCCGAGGACGCCGCCGCCCGGCAGGCGACGGCGGTGGCCCGCTCGATCGCCGACTCCCCCTCGGTCCGCACGGCGATCCGCACGACGGACCCCAGCAGCCGGCTGGAGCCGTACGCCCTCCAGGTCATGCGGGACGCCGACGTCGACTTCGTCACGATCATGAACCCGTCCGGCATCCGCTGGACCCACCCCGACCGGCGGCAGATCGGCAGACGCTTCCTCGGCACCATCGGTCCCGCCCGGCACGGCCGCACCTTCACGGAGACCTACACCGGCACGCTCGGCCCGTCCGTCCGCGCGGTGACCCCCATCACCGACCACGGCCGGGTCATCGGACTGGTCAGCGCCGGCATCACCGTGCAGACGATCAGCGCCCGGGTCCAGGACCAGCTCACCGCCCTGCTCGGGGTCGCCGGCGGCGTCCTGCTGCTGGGCGCGGTCGGCACCTACGTGATCAACGCGCGGCTGCGCCGCCACACCCACGGCATGAACGCCACCGAGCTGAGCCACATGCACGACTACCACCAGGCGGCGCTGCACGCGGTCCGCGAGGGCCTGCTGATGCTGGACGCCCAGTACCGGGTGGCCCTGATCAACGACGGCGGCCGGGAACTGCTCGGCGTGGGCGGCGCCGGTGACCCGGACCTGATCGGCCGTTCGGTGGCCGGGCTGGGGCTGCCCGCCCCGCTGACCGGCGCCCTGCTGTCCTCCGAGCCCCGGGTGGACGAGGTGCACCTGACGGCGTCCCGGGTGCTGGTGGTGAACACGTCCCCGGTGTCCGGCGGTGAGCGCCGGGGCACGGTCGTCACCCTGCGCGACGTGACCGAACTCCAGTCCCTGATGGGCGAGCTGGACTCGGAGCGCGGGTTCACCCAGGCCCTGCGCTCGCAGGCGCACGAGGCGGCGAACCGCCTGCACACCGTCGTCTCCCTGATCGAGCTGGGCCGGGCCGAGGAGGCGGTGGAGTTCGCGACGGCCGAGCTGGAGCTGGCCCAGGCCCTCACCGACCAGGTGGTCGCGGCGGTGAGCGAACCGGTCCTCGCCGCGCTGCTGCTGGGCAAGACCGCGCAGGCGAACGAGCGGGGCGTGGAGCTGGTGGTGTCCCCCGACAGCCGGCTGGACGACGGGCTGCTCCCGGCCGAACTGTCGGCGCGGGACCTCGTCACCATTCTCGGCAACCTGATCGACAACGCGGTGGACGCGGCGCAGGGGACGGCGCGGGCGCGGGTGACGGTGACGGCGTACGCTTCGGCCGCCGAAGTCGTACTGCGCGTGTCGGACACCGGTCCCGGTGTCGACCCCGCCCACGCCGGCCTGGTGTTCCAGCGCGGGTTCTCCACCAAGCCGGCCGGGCCCGGCGGGCGGGGACTCGGGCTGGCCCTGGTCCGCCAGGCGGTGAACCGCCACGAGGGCACGCTGACGGCGGTGGAGTCCGACGAGGAGGGTGAGGACGGAGCGGTGTTCGAGGTGCGGTTGCCGTTGCGCACGGCCCCGGGCGGTGGCGGATGACGAGCCGACAGCGGCCCATCCGCGTACTCGTCGTCGAGGACGACCCGGTGGCCGCCGATGCCCACGTGCTGTACGTCGGCCGGGTTCCCGGATTCGTCGCGGTCGGGAAGGCGCACACGGGAGCGCAGGCGCGGCGCGTCCTGGACCGTACGCCCGTGGACCTGCTGCTGCTGGATCTCCACCTCCCGGACGTGCACGGTCTCCAGTTCGCCCGGTCCCTGCGGGCGGCCGGGCATCACGCGGACGTGATAGCGGTGACGTCGGCACGGGACCTGGCGGTGGTGCGGGAGGGGGTCTCGCTGGGGGTCGTCCAGTACGTCCTGAAGCCGTTCACGTTCGCGACGCTCCGGGACCGGCTGATCCGGTACGCCGAGTTCCGCGCGGCGGTGGGCGAAGCGAGCGGACAGGACGAGGTGGACCGGGCACTGGCGAGCCTGCGGGCCCCTTCTCCCGCGGCGCTGCCGAAGGGGCTGAGCGGGCCGACGCTGGAGCGGGTGACGGGCGCGCTGCGGGAGGCGCCGCAGGGGCTCACGGCGGCGGGGGTCGCCGAGGCCGTGGGCATCTCCCGGATCACCGCCCGCCGGTACCTGGAACACCTGGTGGAGGCGGGCCGGGCCGGACGGAGTCCGCTGTACGGGCAGGTGGGACGGCCGGAGCTGGTGTACCGATGGGGCACGCCGAGCCGGTGAGCGCGCCGGCGGCCGGGGAGACCCCCAGGGGTTCGCCGGCCCGGCCGGCCGCGGGCGGACGGCACGGGGTGCCGGGCGATTCGGCGTGATCACCCCGTACGTTCGTACGATCCGTGATCTCGGTGGAACCGACCGTGGTCAACCGCGCGGTCCGGGCCTACGTTGTGCCGGGTGCGCCAACCCTCAGCCCGGCCGAACCCCCCGGCTCTCCCGTTCGACGCCCCCGCCGCCCGCAGGCTCCGTGCCGCGCTGGGCATGGGGCCCGAGCACGTCGCCTACGGGATGCGTGCCTCGTACGGGCTGCCGTATGTCACCCCCGACCTCGTGATCGCCTGGGAGCGCGGCACGATCACCCCCAGCAACCCCGAACTCACCGCGCTGGCGGGCGCGTTGTGGTGTTCTCCGGGCGAACTCATCGGCCGGCCGCGGACCCTGCGCGAGCATCGCGTCGCCCGGGGCGTGGCACCCGAGGACGTCGCCCGCGCCGTCGGCATGGACCTGCGCGCGTATCTGCGCACGGAGGAGAGCGGGCAGTGGCGGGGCGACGAGCGCCGGTCGGCCGCGCTGGCCCGGGTCCTCGACCTCGCCCTGCCCGACTTCGTCGCCGTCACCGGCCGCGAGACGAGACTCGCCGAACTGCTGCACAGCGCGGTGACCACCCGCTGGCAGGCCTATGTGACGCCGGTGCTGCGGCTGGCGCCGCTGGAGCGGGACGTCGCGGAGGCGGTGCTGCAAGGGCTGCACCAGGACTACCAGGGGCACATGGCCGCCACACTCAGCTGGGGCGGTGGCGGCACGGGTGCCAGCGAGTCCGGCCGGGACTTCCTCGACCGGATCGTGGAGCACTTCTGGGACCGCATCGAGACCACCGGCGGCTGAACGGGGCGAACGGCTCTAGAAGACCGACTCGGCCTCGTCCATGCGGTCCTTCGGCACCGTCTTCAGCTCGGTGACCGCCTCCGCGAGCGGCACCATCACGATGTCGGTGCCGCGCAGCGCGGTCATCCGCCCGAAGTCACCGCGGTGCGCGGCCTCGACGGCGTGCCAGCCGAACCGGGTGGCGAGGACACGGTCGTACGCGGTGGGGACACCGCCGCGCTGGACGTGGCCGAGGATGACCGGCTTGGACTCCTTGCCCAGGCGCCGCTCCAGCTCGTAGGCGAGGGCGGTGCCGATGCCCTGGAAGCGTTCGTGGCCGTACTGGTCGATGGCGCCCTTGCCGTAGTCCATGGTGCCCTCGGCGGGGTGCGCGCCCTCGGCGACGCAGATGACGGCGAACTTCTTGCCGCGGGCGAACCGCTCCTCGACCATCTTGACCAGGTCGGCCGGGTCGAAGGGCCGCTCGGGCAGGCAGATGCCGTGGGCGCCGGCGGCCATGCCGGACTCCAGGGCGATCCAGCCGGCGTGCCGGCCCATGACCTCGACGACCATCACCCGCTGGTGGGACTCGGCGGTGGTCTTCAGCCGGTCCATCGCCTCCGTGGCCACGCCGACGGCGGTGTCGAAGCCGAAGGTGCGGTCGGTGGAGGAGATGTCGTTGTCGATGGTCTTGGGCACGCCGACGACCGGGAGGCCGGCGTCGGAGAGCATGCGGGCCGCCGTCAGGGTGCCCTCGCCGCCGATCGGGATCAGCGCGTCGATGCCGAACTCCTCGACCATGTCGGTGGCCCGCTCGCAGGCCTCGCGCAGCCGGTCGCGCTCCAGGCGGGAGGAGCCGAGGATGGTGCCGCCGCGGACCAGGATGCCGCTGACCGCGTCCAGGTCGAGGGCGCGGTAGTGGCGGTCCAGCAGACCCCGGTAACCGTCCTCGAAACCGATGACCTCGTCGCCGTACTGCGCCACCGCCCGGTGCACGACCGACCGGATCACGGCGTTCAGGCCGGGGCAGTCGCCACCTGCGGTGAGAACTCCGATGCGCATCGTGCTGTGTCTCCTGCTCGCTGTCGGTACCGGGGAGCCGATGTCGATTCTTTCACGTCCACGGGGCAGGAGAGGTCTTGACGGGCGCCTTATCCGGGAGCGGGGGTATTGTCAAGAGGGTTCTGCTCACCTCGGTGAGCGATTTTTATGCGGCCGACCTTTATGCCGATGACGCGACAGACACGGCAGAAACGACAGAAGGAACGGAGTGGACACGTGACGCGCAGCGTGTACGTGACCGGGATCGACCGAGGTGACGGCCGTCAGGTCGTGGAACTGGGGGTCATGGAGCTGCTGACCCGGCAGGTCGACCGGGTGGGCGTGTTCCGTCCGCTCGTCCACGACGGTCCGGACCGTCTCTTCGAGCTGCTGCGGGCGCGCTACCGCCTTACGCAGGACCCGGCGACCGTCTACGGCATGGACTACCACCAGGCGTCCGCGCTCCAGGCCGAACAGGGCACCGACGAACTGGTCTCCGCCCTCGTCGACCGCTTCCACCTGGTGGCCCGGGACTACGACGTCGTCCTGGTCCTCGGCACCGACTACGCCGACACCCAGCTGCCGGACGAACTGTCCCTGAACGCCCGGCTCGCCAACGAGTTCGGCGCGTCGGTGATCCCGGTGGTGGGCGGCCGCCGGCAGCCGGCCGAGTCCGTGCTGGCCGAGACCCGCAACGCCTTCCGCGCCTACGACGGCCTCGGCTGCGACGTCCTCGCCATGGTCGCCAACCGGGTGGCCCGCGAGGACCGCGACAGGATCGCCGAGCGGCTCGCCGACCGGCTGCCGGTCCCCACGTACGTGCTCCCCGACGAGCCGGCGCTGTCCGCGCCGACGGTCGCGCAGATCGCCCAGGTCCTCGGCGCCCGGGTACTGCTCGGTGACGACTCCGGCCTCGCCCGGGACGCGCTGGGCTTCGTCTTCGGCGGCGCGATGCTGCCCAACTTCCTGGGCGCCCTCACCCCGGGCTGCCTGGTCGTCACCCCCGGGGACCGCGCCGACCTGGTCGTCGGCTCGCTGGCCGCGCACAGCGCCGGCACCCCGCCGATAGCCGGCGTGCTGCTCACCCTGAACGAGGTGCCGAGCGACGAGATCCTCACCCTCGCCGCCCGCCTCGCCCCGGGCACCCCGGTGATCTCCGTCCCCGGCAACAGTTTCCCCACCGCCGAGCAGCTGTTCTCCCTGGAGGGCAAGCTGAACGCGGCCACCCCGCGCAAGGCGGAGACCGCGCTCGGCCTGTTCGAACGCTACGCCGACACCGCCGACCTGGCCCGCCGGGTCTCGGCACCCAGCAGCGACCGGGTCACCCCGATGATGTTCGAGCACAAGCTCCTGGAGCAGGCCCGCTCCGACAAGCGGCGGGTCGTCCTGCCCGAGGGCACCGAGGAGCGGGTGCTGCACGCGGCCGAGGTGCTGCTGCGCCGGGGCGTGTGCGAGCTGACCCTGCTCGGCCCGGTCGACCAGATCCGCAAGAAGGCCGCCGACCTCGGCATCGACCTCGGCGACACCCAGCTGATCGACCCGGCCACCTCCGAGCTGCGCGACGCCTTCGCCGAGAAGTACGCGGCGCTGCGCGCCCACAAGGGCGTCACGGTCGAACTGGCCCACGACGTCGTCTCCGACGTCAACTACTTCGGCACCCTCATGGTCCAGGAGGGGCTGGCCGACGGCATGGTGTCCGGCTCGGTGCACTCCACGGCGGCCACCATCCGGCCGGCCTTCGAGGTCATCAAGACCCGGCCGGACGCGTCCATCGTCTCGTCGGTGTTCTTCATGTGCCTGACCGACAAGGTGCTGGTCTACGGCGACTGCGCGGTCAACCCCGACCCGGACGCCGAGCAGCTCGCGGACATCGCCGTCCAGTCGGCCGCCACGGCCGCCCAGTTCGGCGTGGAACCGCGGATCGCGATGCTGTCGTACTCCACCGGTACGTCCGGTTCGGGCGCCGACGTCGACAAGGTTCGCGCGGCCACCGAGCTGGTCCGCGGCAGGCGGCCCGACCTGAAGACCGAGGGGCCGATCCAGTACGACGCGGCCGTGGAGCCGTCCGTCGCGGCCACCAAGCTGCCGGGCTCCGAGGTCGCCGGGCAGGCCAGCGTGCTGATCTTCCCCGACCTCAACACCGGCAACAACACCTACAAGGCCGTGCAGCGCTCGGCCGGCGCGATCGCCGTCGGCCCGGTGCTCCAGGGCCTGCGCAAGCCGGTCAACGACCTGTCCCGGGGCGCCCTCGTCCAGGACATCGTCACGACCGTCGCCATCACGGCCATCCAGGCCCAGAACCTCGACGAGAAGGCACCCGAGCAGTGAGCAACCCCACCCGCGTCCTCGTCCTGAACTCCGGCTCCTCCTCGCTGAAGTACCAGCTGCTGGACATGCGGGACAGCAGCCGGCTCGCGGCGGGCCTGGTCGAGCGCATCGGCGAGCAGACCTCCCGGCTCCGGCACACCTGCCTGAGCACCGGCGACACCCGCGAGCACAGCGGCCCGATCGCCGACCACGACGCCGCCCTCAAGGCCGTCGCCGAGGAGCTGAGCCGGGACGGCATCGGCCCGGACTCCCCCGAGCTGGCCGCGATCGGGCACCGGGTGGTGCACGGCGGACTGTTCTTCACCGAGCCCACCGTCATCGACGACGAGGTGCTCACCGAGATCGAGCGGCTGATCCCGGTCGCCCCGCTGCACAACCCGGCCAACCTCACCGGCATCCGCACCGCGCGGGCCCTGCGCCCCGATCTGCCCCAGGTCGCCGTGTTCGACACCGCGTTCCACACGACGATGCCGGAGTCGGCGGCGCGCTACGCCATCGACCCGAGGATCGCCGACCGGCACCGCATCCGCCGCTACGGCTTCCACGGCACCTCCCACGCCTACGTCTCCCGGGAGACGGCACGGCTGCTGGGCAAGGACCCGTCCGAGGTCAACGTGATCGTGCTGCACCTGGGCAACGGCGCCTCGGCGTCCGCGGTCGAGAAGGGCCGCTGCGTGGACACCTCCATGGGACTGACGCCCTTGGAGGGGCTCGTGATGGGTACGCGATCCGGTGATCTGGACCCGGCCGTCATCTTCCATTTGGCGCGTGTCGGCGGAATGTCCATGGAGGAGATCGACACTCTTCTCAACAAGAGGAGCGGTCTGTTCGGTCTGTGCGGGGACAACGACATGCGGGAGATCCGCCGCCGGATCGACGAGGGCGACGAAGAGGCCGCTCTCGCCTTCGACATTTACATTCACCGGCTCAAGAAGTACATCGGTGCCTATTACGCCGTCCTCGGCACGGTGGACGCGGTGGCGTTCACCGCCGGCGTCGGCGAGAACGCGGCACCGGTGCGCGCGGCGGCGGTGGCGGGCCTGGAGAGCCTGGGCCTGGCCGTCGATCCGGAGCGCAACGCCGTCCGCGGCGACGGGCCGCGGCTGATCTCGCCGGAGTCCGCCCGGGTGGCGGTGGCCGTGGTCCCGACGGACGAGGAACTGGAGATCGCGTCGCAGACCTACGCACTGGTCGGAAAGCACAACTGAATAGCACCTGAGCGGTGCCCCACTCATTTGTATCTTCCACCAGACGGAATATTCCGTAGCGAAACAAACCGATAGGATCGCTCCATGCGCCGTTCGAAAATCGTCTGTACTCTCGGCCCCGCGGTCGACTCCCACGAGATGCTCGTCGCCATGATCGAGGCGGGCATGAACGTGGCCCGGTTCAACTTCAGCCACGGCTCCCAGGCCGAGCACCAGGCGCGGTACGACCGCGTCCGGGCCGCGTCCAAGGAGACCGGCCGCCCCATCGGCGTCCTCGCCGACCTCCAGGGCCCCAAGATCCGGCTGGAGACCTTCGCCGAGGGCCCGGTCGAGCTGGAGCGCGGTGACGAGTTCGTCATCACGACCGAGGACGTGCCGGGCGACAAGCACCTGTGCGGCACCACGTACAAGGGGCTGCCGGGCGACGTCTCGCGCGGCGACCAGGTCCTGATCAACGACGGCAACGTCGAGCTGAAGGTCCTGGACGTCGAGGGCCCCCGGGTCCGGACGATCGTCATCGAGGGCGGCGTCGTCTCCGACCACAAGGGCATCAACCTGCCCGGCACGGCCGTCAACGTGCCCGCGCTCAGCGAGAAGGACGTCGAGGACCTGCGCTTCGCCCTCCGCATGGGCTGCGACATGGTCGCCCTGTCCTTCGTCCGGGACGCCAAGGACATCCAGGACGTCCACCGTGTCATGGACGAGGAGGGCCGCCGCGTCCCCGTCATCGCCAAGGTGGAGAAGCCGCAGGCGGTCGAGAACATGGCGGACGTCGTCGCGGCGTTCGACGCCGTGATGGTCGCCCGCGGTGACCTCGCCGTCGAGTACCCGCTCGAGAAGGTCCCCATGGTGCAGAAGCGCCTGATCGAGCTGTGCCGGCGCAATGCCAAGCCGGTGATCGTGGCGACCCAGATGATGGAGTCGATGATCACCAACTCCCGTCCGACCCGCGCCGAGGCCTCCGACGTGGCCAACGCGATCCTGGACGGCGCCGACGCGGTCATGCTGTCCGCCGAGTCCAGCGTGGGCGCGTACCCGGTCGAGACGGTCAAGACCATGTCGAAGATCGTCACCGCGGCCGAGCAGGAACTGCTCTCCAAGGGCCTCCAGCCGCTGGTGCCGGGCAAGAAGCCGCGCACGCAGGGCGGTTCGGTGGCCCGCGCGGCCGCCGAGATCGCCGACTTCCTCGGCGCCAAGGGCCTGGTCGCCTTCACCCAGTCCGGTGACACCGCGCGCCGCCTGTCCCGCTACCGCGCGATCCAGCCGATCATCGCCTTCACCACGGACGAGTCGACCCGCAACCAGCTCACCCTCAGCTGGGGCGTCGAGTCGCACGTCGTGCCGTTCGTGCACACCACCGACGAGATGGTCGACCTGGTGGACCAGGAGGTCGCCAGGCTGGGCCGTTTCGACGCGGGCGACACCGTCATCATCACCGCCGGCTCGCCCCCCGGGGTCCCCGGCACCACGAACATGATCCGCGTCCACCACATCGGCGGCCAGGGCAACTGACCGTCCCGCTGGATCTCGTACGACGCCGAGGGCGCTCCCTGTTCCAGGGGGCGCCCTCGGCTCGCCCGGCTGCGCCTTGAGAACCCGGTCCCCGGGAGCGACGTTCTCGATGGCACGGACGCGGCCGTCGCCATCTTCACCGACGTGCCGGCCAATGACCTTCGCACAGGACTGTGCCCCGCCGGTCGTCCCGGCGGGGCACAGTCCCGTGCGGCTCCCGAAAAGGTTCGTCGAGTACGACGACGGTCAGTCGGTCGTGTACTGGCGCATGCCCGGGATGGTCAGGGTGCCGCCGAACTGGGCCGCCTGGACCACCTTGACGTGGGTGAACAGGATCCAGGGGATGTTCAGGGGCGGCGGGTTGTCGGGGGTGAACGTCACGGGGATCAGGCCGAGCAGGTTGCCCGAGATCCTCTCGGTGTACATCGTGGTCTTGCCACCCTCGATGGTGGACTCGCCGCCTTTGGCACTCTGCACGTGGTACGTCTTGCCCGACTGCTTGTCCTTCACGATCTGGTGAAGGTCCACGATCTTGGTGCCACCGGAGATGACGTACTTGAGCACCTTCTTCGTGGTGCCGCTCGCCGTCTTCACCTCCACGACGCCCTGGTAGTCGGCGCCGTTCAGCGTCAGAGAACTGGCCTCCAGGTACCAGGGATCGTCCGCCACCAGAATGCCGTTGTCGACGCCGCCGACCTTGTCGGTGGCCGCCGGGCAGTTCTCCGGGGACGTGCTGGAACCGGCGGACGGGCTGGGCGTGGCCGACGCGGTGGCGTCCCCGGCGTTCTTGGCGGCGTCACCGGCCTTGGAGGTCGTGTCCTTGACGGTGTCGGTGGCCTTCCCGGCCGTGTCCTTCACGGTGTCGGTGGCCTTGTTGACCGTGCCCTTCACCGTGTCGGTGGCCTTCTTGGCCGTGTCCTTGACGGTGTCGGTGGCGCTGCCGCCCGGGGAGGACGAACCGGAGCCCGACGAACCGGTGTCCGGGGCGGACGACGGGGACGACGGGGAGGCGGAGGGCGTCGGGGCCGCGGTCGACGTGCCGGAGTCCGTGTGGCCGCCGGTGAGGATGTCACCGACCGTGTCGCCGATGGTGCCGAGGACGTCTCCGACGCCGGTGTGCGTCTGCGACGGGGTCGGTGTGGGCGTGGCCGTGTCAGCACCGGAACCGGAGCCGGAACCCGTACCGGAACCGGAGGACGCGGTCGGCTCGGGTGTGGCCTTGTCGCCGGAACCTGAATCCGGCGAAGAGGTCTTGCCCGGTGCCGTCGAATCGTCCGGTGCCTTCGTGTCCGTCTTGCCGGCACCGGCACTCGCGGTGGGTGACGGCGTCGCGGACGCGCTCTCCGATGCCGATGCCGATGCCGATGCGGACGGCGACGGCGACGGCGAGGCGGACGGGTCCTCGGAGCCGTCCAGGGCCTTCACACAGTCTTTGTAGTCCTCGGCCTGCTGGCTGGTGGACGGGGACGGGCTGCCGTTGGCCGCGAGGGCGAGCGAGGACGTGTATCCGAAGCCCATGAGCACCGCGGTCGGCATCGCCACCGACGCTATCGCCTTGCCGGCAGGCATGTGGAACCTGGTGAACAGCGTCTTCCTGGGGGCCGCGTGACGGGGCCCGGTTCTCTCGCGGGACCCCTCCACGTCGGTCCCGCGGATCACCTCGTCAGCCGGCACTGTGCCTCCCGTTCGCCCCGTTGGCCGGGCTCGTTCCTGACAGGTCGTTCGCCTCGCCGAACCCGTAGGCCGTCTCGGACGGCCCCTCCACGGGAGCGTCGTCGTCCGCGAGGGCCGGCGCCGTCTGCCGCGACCCGGACTTGGCCGGCGCCCAGGCCACCGCCATGGCCCCGCCGAACAGCGAGAACAGGAAGCCGACGATGAAGCCGCCGAAGTTGGAGACCGGGATCGACACCAGTGCCAGCAGGATCGCGGCGACACCGGCGAAGACCCGTACGTGCTGTTGGAACCACAGGGTCAGACCCAGGACGACGAGGAGCACGCCGATGATCAGGGACCCGGCTCCCGCGGTGGTCGACATCGCCACCGTGAGCGCGCCCAGCTTGAGGTGCGCGTACGGGAAGTACATGATCGGAAAACCGCCGAGCAAGACGTACAGGCCCGCCCAGAACGGGCGGTTGCCCCGCCAGGCGCGGAACTGCGACCTACGGCGGGTGAACTGGCCGGGGGCGGCAGAAGTCTCGGCGCTCATGGAAAACAGCTCCCTGGTGCGGCGTTGCTCTGGTGATGTGGTGCTGGGGGTGGAGCGGTCGGGGGTGCGGGCGGGGAAACCGGTGCCTCCCCCGCCCGCCATCAAGCGCCTAGTAGCACTCGTGCTTCGCGCCGCTGCCCCACTCCAGCCCCATGTGCAGGTTGGACAGGGTGAAGGTGCCGGCGGTGGTCGCCCACGCCGTCTGGTGCACGCCGGTCAGCTCAACGCTGTCGGCCTGCTGGGCGAAACCGAACGGGCTGGTCTTCTTGCCCGCGTACTCCTCAGCCTTGGGCTTGGGGCCCTTGGCGCTGCCGGCCGCGACACCGATGTCCATGCCGTGGAACACGGCCTGGTCGGCGTCGAGGTTGGAGACGTCGATGTAGAGGTCCGACGCCTGGACGGCCTTGCCCTTGTTGCCCGCGGTCAGCTTGAGCGTGATCTGATTGTTCAGGAACGGCACCGGAGTGACCACGGACTGGCACATGTTGGTGATGGCCGCGGACTTGAAGGCCGAGACCGCCACCGGGTGCGCCGCGTCCTTGCCCTCGAGGTCCTTGCCCGTGTCCAGCGCGCCGTACTGGGTGAATTCCTTGCCTTCGAGCGTGTCGGCGCTCACCTTGAATTCCTGGCCCGACACACTGAACGACGCAGCCAGCGCACCCTGCGCGAGGGCGACGCCTATCGCTGCCGTAGCGGCGACGCTGGGCACCATGACCACAGCGAACCGCTTCCATCTGGTCCCGCCACGCACCTGGGACTCCATATTTCCTCCTTCTCGGACGTACATCTCCTGGCCCGGACTAGCCCCCGGGACGGCGGCTCAGCCGGGCAGGGATGGGAGAAGTGCTACGTCCTCGGGAAGGAGAGCGCCCGCACTCGGAGGCGCGAACCGCGCCCGAATCACCGGCGATCACCCCCGAGCGACAACCACTGGTCGCGCCTGACACGCATCACGCACAACCCTGCTGGACAGGCTTCGCCGGCCGGCGAAGACCCCCCTGCCCGAGAGCCGGCGCCACTGCCGCCGGCTCTGCTCGGTGGGGACCCAGAGTCTCCCGCGTCCCGGCCGGATGCCGGGGTGCGGGAATGGACCGAGCGTCGCCGATCGTGGTGCATTCTCGGCCCGGACACAAGGGGGTTCGTTACTGGCTAGTAACGGCTGGATAACCGGAGGACGACCGACCGGTCTCGGACCGCGACACTCGGTGGTGGCCGGGGGACGGGAAAAACCGTTGATCTCTGGACGAACTCAGACAGATCAACGGCTTTGATTTACTCGGAGTAACAGTGACCGCGATTGCCAAGTTTTGGCAAAGTGCGGTCACTGTGGCGCCTCGTCGGCGAACCTTTGACCCCGGCATCACACGCCGTGGCGTTTAGCGACTGGTCAGAACAGCGCACGCGCCAGCGCGCGGCGCGCCCCGATGACCCGCGGGTCCTCCGGGCCCACCACCTCGAACAGTTCGAGCAGCCGGACCCGCACCGCGTCCCGGTCGTCACCCGCCGTGCGCTGCACGGTCTGGATCAGCCGGCCGAAGGCGTCCTCGACGTGTCCGCCGACCAGATCCAGGTCGGCGGCGGCGATCTGCGCCTGTACGTCCGACGGCCTCTCGGCCGCCTCCTGACGGACCTTCTGCGGATCCATACCCTGCACCCGCTGCAACAACTCGGCCTGCGCGAGGCCCAGCAGGGCCTCGGGGTGGGCCGGGTCGTCGGCCAGTACGTTGCGGTAGGCCTGGACGGCCCCGCCCAGGTCGCCGGCGTCCAGCGCCAACGCGGCGGCGTTCAGGGCCGCGTCGTACGGTCCCGCCGCCGGAGCGGTCTGCGGGGCACCGCCCGGCTCGGCCTCCGGGTCGACGGTCAGACCGGTCAGGCCGAAGCGCTCCTCGGCGACCGCCACCAGCTGGTCCAGCGTCTGCCGGATCTGCTGCTCGTCGGCCGCCCCCTGGAACAGCGGCAGCGCCTGCCCGGCGACGACCGCGAAGACGGCCGGGACACCCTGGATGCCGAACTGCTGCATCAGCATCTGGTTGGCGTCGACGTCGATCCGGGCGAGGAGGAAGCGCCCGTCGTACTCGACGGCCAGCCGCTCCAGGACCGGGCTCAGCTGCTTGCAGGGCTGACACCACTCGGCCCAGAAGTCGATGACGACGGGTACTTCGGCGGAGCGCTGGAGGACGTCGCGCTCGAAGCCCGCCTCATCGACGTCGATGACGAGGTCGGCCGGCGAGACGGCCCCCGTCCCGCCCCGTCGGGCGGCTTCGGCGCGCGTCTGCTCGGCCTTGGCCTTGGCCTCTTGGGCCGCCTTCACCGCGGCGAGGTCGACGACTCCGCTCATGGACATGTTCCGTGGCTGCATGCGTCTATCCTCCCCCGATCCCGCGCCGGAACGAAAAATGCGTCGTAGCGGCGCCGGGTCCCCACCCCACGCCCTCGGTCGTCGCCCGTGTACGTCCCGCACGAGCTTTCGCTACGACTCGTAGCGTAATGCCATCGGGGCAACCCGCGACACCCCGCCCCGGTGATCTCCCTCACGGCACCACAGGATCCGCCGGTTATGGTCGATGGCATGCAGAGCCGCACCCCCGCCGGCCGTCCCGGACGCCCGCGCAGCGCCACCGCGGACGCCGCGATCCTGGCCGCGACCCGGGAGGCTCTCGTCGACCTCGGCTGGTCCAAGCTCACGCTGGGGGACGTCGCCACGCGCGCGGGGGTCGCGAAGACCACGCTCTACCGCCGCTGGGCCGGCAAGAACGAACTCGTCGTGGACGCCGTCGCGGAACTCTTCGACGAACTGCGGCTGCCCGACTGCGGCAGCCTCGCCGACGACATCGAGGGCGTCGTCCTCCAGTTCGCGGCCATCCTCGCCCGGCCCGAGGCGAAGAGCGGACTGATGGCGGTGATCGCCGAGTCCACCCGCGACGACGCCCTGCGCGAACGCATCCGCGCCTCCATCGTGGACCGCCAGATGCGCCTGGTCCTGGAGGGCCGTGCCCGGGCACAGCAACGCGGCGAACTCCCCCCGGAACCCGATCCGCGGGAGTCCGCCCGCACCGTCGACCTCATCTTCGACGTGGTGGCCGGCGCGGTCGTCCACCGCACCCTGGTGAGCGGCAAACCGGCGGACGGGGAATGGGTCCACAGCTTCACCCGGGTCCTGCTCCACGGCCTGGCGGAAGCCCCGGGGGACGACTAGGCGTTGCCCCGGGCGGCTCCCGCGGGACGACATCGCGTGCCGACGCCACACTGCCCGCCGGCTGTCGGGCCGGCGGGCAGTGTGGCGGAGGGGGTCCGTCAGAAGCCCGGGGGCTCCGTGTACACGCCCCACTCGTCGCGCAGTACGCCGCAGATCTCGCCCAGCGTCGCCTCCGCGCGTACGGCGTCCAGCATCGGCTCGATCATGTTGGCGCCGGAGCGGGCGGCGGCCAGCATGCCGTCCAGGGCGCCGCGCACCGCCGCCTCGTCGCGTGCGGCCTTGCGTCCGGCGAGCGCCCGCACCTGCTCCCGCTCCACCTCGTGGCTGACGCGCAGGATCTCCAGGTCTCCGGTCACCGAGCCGGTGGCGACGTTGACGCCCACGACCCGCTTGTCGCCCTTCTCCAGGGACTGCTGGTAGCGGAACGCCGACTCGGCGATCTCGCCGGTGAACCAGCCGTCCTCGATCCCGCGCAGGATGCCGGAGGTGATGGGGCCGATCGGGTGCCGCCCGTCCGGGTGGGCCCGCAGGCCCCGCTCCCTGATCTGCTCGAAGATCTTCTCCGCGTCCGCCTCGATCCGGTCGGTCAGCTGCTCGACGTACCAGGAGCCGCCCAGCGGGTCCGCCACGTTGGCGACGCCGGTCTCCTCCATCAGCACCTGCTGCGTGCGCAGGGCGATCTCGGCCGCCTGCTCGCTGGGCAGGGCCAGGGTCTCGTCCAGGGCGTTGGTGTGCAGCGAGTTGGTCCCGCCGAGCACGGCGGCCAGTGCCTCCACGGCCGTGCGCACCACGTTGTTGTAGGGCTGCTGCGCGGTCAGCGAGACGCCGGCGGTCTGGGTGTGGAAGCGCAGCCACTGCGCCTTGTCGGTCTTCGCGCCGTACACGTCCCGCATCCAGCGCGCCCAGATGCGCCGGGCGGCCCGGAACTTGGCGATCTCCTCGAAGAAGTCGACGTGCGCGTCGAAGAAGAAGGACAGGCCGGGTGCGAAGACGTCGACGTCCAGTCCGCGGCTGAGGCCCAGTTCGACGTACCCGAAGCCGTCCGCGAGCGTGTACGCCAGCTCCTGCGCGGCCGTGGCCCCGGCCTCCCGGATGTGGTAGCCGGAGACGGACAGCGGCTTGTACGCCGGGATGCCCGCCGCGCAGTGCTCCATCAGGTCGCCGATCAGCCGCAGATGGGGCTCCGGCTGGAAGAGCCACTCCTTCTGGGCGATGTACTCCTTGAAGATGTCGGTCTGGAGCGTTCCGTTGAGCACGCCCGGGTCGACGCCCTGGCGCTCGGCGGCGACCAGGTACATGCAGAAGACGGGCACGGCGGGCCCGCTGATGGTCATGGAGGTCGTGACGTCCCCGAGCGGGATGTCCTTGAACAGCACCTCCATGTCGGCGGCCGAGTCGATGGCGACCCCGCAGTGCCCGACCTCGCCGAGCGCGCGCGGGTCGTCGGAGTCGCGGCCCATCAGCGTCGGCATGTCGAAGGCGACGGACAGGCCCCCGCCGCCGGCGGCGAGGATCATCTTGTACCGCTCGTTGGTCTGCTCGGCGTTTCCGAACCCGGCGAACTGGCGGATCGTCCAGGTACGGCCGCGGTAGCCGGTCGGGTGGAGCCCGCGCGTGAAGGGGTACTCCCCGGGCCAGCCGATCCGGTCGAATCCCTCGTACGTGTCGCCCGGTCGGGGCCCGTACACCGGCTCCACGGGGTCGCCGGAGAGCGTGGTGAAGTCCGCGTCGCGCTTGCGCGCGGCGTCGTAGCGGGCCTGCCAGCGACGGCGGCCCTCCTCGATGGCGTGAGCGTCCATACCCTTGAATTTACTAGGACGTCCTAGTAAATGTCGATGGCTGGCCGCCGTACGGCATCCGTACGGCGGTGTGCGCCACGCCTTGCCGCGCGGTGCGCCACGCCCTGGTGTGCGGTGCGCTACGCCTTGGCGACGGCGGGGGCGCGGTCGCCGACCTGCGCGTCCAGCTCGCGGCTGATCTTCCGCTCGACGAAGAAGGCGGCCGTCGGAATGGTGCCCGCGAGCAGCACCCACAGCTGCTTGCCGACCGGCCACTTCGCCTTGGAGCCCAGGTCGAAGGCGAAGATCAGGTAGACGACGTACAGCCAGCCGTGGGCGATGGCGACGACCCGGGTGAAGTCGGCGGCACCGTCGACGCCCAGCCCGTACTTCGCGATCATGCTCAGGCACAGCAGCACCAGCAGGACACCGGTGGTGTAGGCCATGACGCGGTAGCGGGTCAGCACGCTCTTTTTCATGGAGTCGAGCGTAACCACCCGTTCCGGGAGATCTTGCCCCGGGTCACTCCTCGTCGAAGTCGCGCGCCGCGATCCGCAGGGGCCGGAGCATCGCGAAGATCTCCTGGCACTCCTCGGCGTCGTACACACCGAGTCCGAAGTCCATGGCCATCAGGTCGCGGGTGGCCGCGTCGACCACCTCGCGGCCCTTGTCGGTGATGACGGCGAGGGTGCCGCGGCCGTCGTTGGGGTTGGGGCGCTTGGCGACCAGCCCCGACCGCACCAGCCGGTCCACGGTGTTCGTCACCGATGTGGGGTGCACCATCAGCCGCTCACCGATCTTGGACATCGGCAGCTCACCGGCCTTGGAGAAGGTGAGCAGCACCAGCGCCTCGTACCGGGCGAACGTCAGCCCGTACGGCTTGACCACCGCGTCCACCTCGGCGAGCAGGATCTGCTGCGCCCGCATGATCGAGGTGATCGCGGCCATGGACGGCACGTTTCCCCAGCGCTGCTTCCAGAGCTGGTCGGCGCGGTCGATGGGGTCGAACGGAAGGCTGAGAGGCTTCGGCACGTCTTCAGACCCTACCGGCCGGTCATATGCCGGTCAGCTCCGTCTCGTCTTTCGGTCACCCGGGCCCGGAAAGCCGCGTGCGCCTCAGCGTCCGTTCCGCCGCAGGCGGTGCCGTACCGCCCGCTGTGCCACCGGCCCGAGGTCCTCCAGCGCGGCCACCAGCGCGCCGAGCTGCTCCAGCGCGCCGAGCGCCGCGTGCGCGCCCTGGTCGTCGACCCCCTCGTACAGCTCGATCCCGACGAAGGACGCCGCGACCGCCCGCGCCAGCCCCGCCGGGTCGACGAACTCGCCTAACGGCGTCGGAGCGAGCAGACGGGTGAGCACCCGCTCGATCTCGGTGATCCACAGCCGCAGCCCGTCGGCGGTGGCCGGCCCCAGCGCGGGGTGCGTCGGTGCCCCGGCCAGCAGCTGGCCGAGCAGGGCCACATGCCCCCCGGCCCGCTCCCGCTCGTGGATCTCCCGCCCGAGGGTGAGCAGCTCGGACAGGGAGGAGACTCCGGCGAGCCGTTCCCGGTAGCCGGCCACGGCCTTCTCCGCCCCGTACCGGCAGGCGGCGGCGAGCAGTTCGTCCACCGATCCGAAGTGGTAGAAGACCAGCGCCTGGTTGACTCCGGCCGCCGCCGCCACCGTCCGCGCCGACGTCCTGGCGATGCCCTGCTCGGTGAGCGTCCGCAGGGCGCCCTCCAGCAGCTTCGTCTTGGTCTCCTGGGCCTTCGCCGTCTCCGGGCTCATGCGCGCGCCTCCTCCCGCACCGGCCGCAGCCCGGGCCGCACCCCGTGGACGCGTACATCCGTGTACGACGCCGTGAAGGAGCCCTCGTAGCCGAAGAGCGGCCCGGCGTACCGGTTCACCACCCGGACCCGGATGCGGAAGCGGCCGGCCCTCTCGTCGTAGGACTCCCGCACCTCGGCCGTGGCGCCGATGACCTCGGGGACGCGGACGTCCACCGGCCCCTCCCGGAACCGGTGCTCGCCGGAGCGGATGAGCAGCGAGCCGTCGGGTTCGGCACGCAGGTGCAGGTCGCTGGCGAGGTGCTGGTGGGTGCCGAGGTAGTCGAGGATCCGGTCGCCCCGGGGGCTCAGCACCATCTGCGCGTCGAAGCGGCGGGTGCGGCCGGGCAGGTCGAAGGTGCGCACGAAACTCACCGTCTCACGGCCGAAGGTGTCGGCGTACGGCACGTTCTCGATGACGAACGGGATGTTCCGGCCGGCCCGGGGGACCAGGATGTTGCGAACGGCGCCCAGGGCCAGGAACGGCCGCACGAACGCCGGGCCGTGCCAGATCCGGTCCATCACGCCCCGGCCCGTGCAGGCCTCACCGCTCGCCAGTCCCACCGAGAAGCGGCGGCGCAGCGCGGGGTGGAGGCGGTCGAAGTCGGCGCCCATCACGCTCTGGAAGATCGACGTCATCCGTGCTTCTCCAGGGTGCGCAGGAGACGGGGTGCCCGGATGCGGGTGGCGGGGGCGCGCAGGCAGCGCCGGGCGGCCGGGGTCCCGGCGAGCGGGGCCTTGAACAGGGCGAGGGAGACGCCGACGACCAGCAGCAGCGGGCACAGGTAGGCCATGGCGTCCGTGAGGGGGCCGAGCGGGCCGGGGAGGGCGCCCTGCCCGAGTCCGGTCAGGCACAGGGCGAGCAGCAGCGTGCGGACCGTCAGCTCGGTGAGCCAGTGGACGAGGGCGCGCTCGGGGGTGATGCCCCGCTCCAGCCAGAGCCGGAGCCGGTCGAAGGACCAGGCGGTCACCCAGCCCATGAGCGGGCGCAGGAGCAGGCGGTCGGCGAGGGTGCCGAGGGCTCCCCAGCGGGGGCGGTAGTCGTAGCCGGTGAGGAAGCGGACGCCGTGGACGTCGGGCACGTAGCGCCAGTAGCCGCTGCCCTCGGCGATCAGTGACAGGGGGTGCGCGGAGGAGAAGCGCAGCGCGGAGGTCCGGGTGCCGTCGGGGCGCTCCCGTTCGCCGGCCGCGACCCCGGTGCCGGAGACGGTGAGGAAGGGCAGCACGCGGGTGGCGTAGCGGAAGCGCTGCGGCTCGCCCTCCGCGCGCGGGAGGTGATGGATCTCGGTGAAGCGCAGGTCCCAGCGCTGGTGACAGGCCGGGTCCTGGGTGCGGGCCCATAGCTCGTCGAGATCGGCGCGGATATGTGTCTCTACGTACAGACCCATGTGTTCCCCCACGTCAGCATGGTGTTTGAGCGAACGCTCAAACCGTCTGCCGCTGAACGTACCGCTCTTTGAGCGATCGCTCAAACCCTTGTGCAGGAAAAAACCCCGGCCGGTGCGGGCCGGGGTGGGGCGTGTGCCGGGCGGCGGGGTTACTGCGCCAGGTGCCGCTCGACGGTCTCGACCTTGGAGGTGAGTCCGTCGGTCACACCGGGCCGGATGTCCGCCTTGAGGACCAGGGAGACGCGCGGCGCGCGCTGCTCGACGGCGGCGACGGCGCGCCTGACGACGTCCATGACCTCGTCCCACTCGCCCTCGACGGAGGTGAACATGGCGTCGGTGCGATGGGGCAGGCCCGAGGCGCGGACCACGCGGACGGCGTCGGCGACGTACTCCCCCACGTCCTCGCCGACACCGAGGGGCGTCACGGAGAAGGCGACGATCACGCGTTCACGGCTCCTTCGCGGCGGGCCCGGGCGGCGATGACGGCGTCCTCGGCCTCGCGGCGCAGCTTGCGCTCGGCGAAGAAGCCGCCGGTGGGCAGCACCGAGAGGACGAAGTAGAAGGCAGCGGTCCCCAGCGGCCACTTGGTGCGGTTCCAGGCGTCCGCCCAGAAGAGGACGTACAGCACGAAGAGGACGCCGTGGATCGCGCCCATGACGGGGACCGCGTTGAAGTCCGTGGTCCGCTTCAGCACCGAGCACAGGAGCAGGACCAGGAAGGACACGGCCTCCGGGGCCGAGACCAGGCGGAGACGGCGGAGGGCGGTGGCGGTCTTGATGTCCACGGGTCACCTTCGGTGGGAGTAATCATTTGTGAACGCACGCACAAGCGTCTCCCCATTGTGGCAAACGGCGCCCCTAGGGGTCCGCCCAGGGTGGGTGTCCACCCGTGGGCCCTGTTCGGTCCACCCGCCCGGCGGCTACTTTCGCAGCGTGGCGATGTTCCGGCTCCAGGGGAGCAAGGTGCTCGCCGTCGACATGACCGATGACGCCGTGAAGGCGAAGAACGGCTCGATGGTCGCGTACGACGGGCGGATGACCTTCAAGAAGCTGAGTGGTGGCGGCGAGGGGCTGCGCGGGATGGTGACCCGGCGGCTCACCGGCGAGCAGATGACGGTGATGGAGGTGAGAGGGCACGGGACCTGCTGGCTGGCGGACCGGGCCGCCGAGATCAACCTGGTCGCCCTGCGGGGCGACAAGCTGTACGTGGAGTCGGGCAACCTGCTGGCGACGGACAGCCGGCTGCGGACGGGCACGACCTTCACGGGCCTGCGCGGCGCCTCGCAGGGCACCGGGCTGTTCACGACGACCGTGGAGGGACACGGCCAGGCGGCGATCCTCTCCGACGGGCCGGCGGTCGTGCTCCGGGTCACCCCGCAGTACCCGCTGACCGTGGACCCGGGCGCCTATGTCGCCCACCAGGGCGAGGTGCGGCAGTCCTTCCAGTCCGGCGTGACGTTCCGCACCCTCCTCGGGGAGGGCGGCGGCGAGGCCTTCCAGATCCGCTTCGAGGGCGACGGCCTGGTGTACGTGCAGCCGAGCGAGCGGAACACGATCGCGGGGGACCTGTGAGATGACGTTCCGGGAGATCAACTCCAAGATGGTGGAGGCGACCGTGCTGCCGGGGCAGCGGCTGTTCAGCCAGCGCGGGGCGATGCTCGCCTACAAGGGGGACGTGGCCTTCACGCCCAGCGTCCAGGGCGGCCAGGGCGGGGTGATGTCCATGATCGGGCGCCGAGTGGCCGGCGAGGCGACCCCGCTGATGACCGTGGAGGGCAGCGGCACGGTGTTCTTCGGGCACGGCGGTCATCACGTGCACGTCATCGGCCTCACCGGCGACACGCTGTACGTGGAGGCCGACCGGCTGCTCGCCTTCGAGGGCACGCTGCGGCAGGGCACGATGTTCATGGGCGCGCAGGGCGGGGTGATGGGGCTGGTGCGTGGCCAGGTCACCGGGCAGGGCCTGTTCACGACGACCCTCCAGGGGCACGGCTCGGTGGCCGTCATGGCGCACGGCGGCGTCTTCGCGCTCCCGGTCACCCCCGAGCGCCCGGTCCATGTGGACCCGCAGGCCTACGTCGCCCACCACGGCGAGGTCCGCAACAGACTGTCCACCGCGCTCGGCTGGCGCGACATGGTGGGCCGCGGTTCCGGTGAGGCCTTCCAGCTGGAACTGAGCGGCAGCGGCACGGTCTACGTACAGGCGTCGGAGGAGAAGCTGTGAGCACCCACGCAACGGCGGGCGCCGGACCGGTCGTGTACGACCCGATGACGCTGCCCGCCGACGACAACGTGAACGCGTACACCTTCTGCGTCGAGCTGAAGAGCGGCCAGTGGTTCCTCCAGAAGGGGAAGATGATCGCCTACTACGGGGCGATCGAGTTCGACGGCATCGGGCACGGGCGACTCGACCGGCTCGTCCGTACGTCGTTTCATTCGCCACTGCACGCGAGCGACTGGGTCGTGGCGGCGGGCTCGGGGAAGATGCTGCTGGCCGACCGGGCCTTCGACGTCAACTCCTTCGACCTGGACGACGGGAACTTGACCATTCGCGCGGGCAATCTGCTTGCTTTTCAGCCAAGTCTCACGCTCAAACAATCGATCGTGCCGGGTTTTCTGACCCTTATCGGAACCGGGAAGTTCGTGGCCGCATCTAACGGGCCGGTGGTGTTCATGGAACCTCCGATCCGGGTCGACCCTCAGGCACTCGTCGGGTGGGCCGACTGCCCGTCTCCGTGCCATCACTACGACCACGGGTACCTGACGGGTGTACTGGGCGGTCTACGTGCGATGACGGGCTTCGGCGGCGTTTCCGGCGAGGAGCACCAGTTCGAGTTCGCCGGTGCGGGGACGGTGTTGCTGCAGTCGACGGAGACCCTCATGGCCGAGGCGGCCACGGGGGCGGTTCCACCCGATCCGGGGGTCCCCGGAGGTGGCGGAGCGACACCGGCCGGACACGGTCCGCAATCGTCGGCCGCACCGCGCCTTCCCGGACAGCTCGGAGACCTCCAGCGTCGCTTCGGGCTGTGAGCGGTAGTCTGCGGAGTGTGACATCGAACGCGTGCGCACAGTCACACCACCCGAATTAGTTCGCCATTCAACTTCTTAGGTAGACTTCATTCATGGAGACCGAGACGGCCACGCGCTGGCTGACCGATGCGGAGCAGTGCGCCTGGCGCACCCACCTGGAGGTCAACAGGCTGTTGACGTACCAGCTCGAGAAGGATCTCCAACCGTTCGGCCTGACAATGAACGACTACGAGATCCTGGTGAACCTGTCCGAGTCGGAAGACGTACGGATGCGGATGAGCGACCTCGCCTCCGCGACCCTCCAGTCCAAGAGCCGGCTCTCGCACCAGATCACGCGGATGGAGAACGCGAATCTGGTGCGCCGGGAGAACTGCGAGTCCGACCGGCGGGGACTGTACGCCGTGCTGACCGAGCACGGCATGGAGACGATGCAGAAGGTCGCCCCGCACCATGTGTCGTCCGTCCGGCGGCACTTCATCGATCTGCTGTCCCAGGATGCCCTGATCGACCTGGACAAGGCGCTCCGGCCGATCGCCGAGCACCTGAGAGGGCAGCGGGGACGCCCCTGAGCCTCCCGGGGGACTCAGGGGGGTGACAGCAGGGCAGAGGGTGGGGCGCGCGGCCCGTTCTTATCGCGGTGCCGCCGCACCCGCTCCCGCGGCTTGCGCAGGCGCACCCCGCTCCCACCGGACGCGTATCCATGCGGCTCGCCACCACCGGCCCCGCTGCCGCCCGTTCCGGCCGGCCGCACCTCCGCTGTCCCCGGCCCCGCCGGTCCCGCTTCGGCCGGACCCGCGCCGGGCGAACCCGCCTCCGCGGACCCCAGCTACGCGCAGCCCGCTTCCACCTCCCCGCGGCTCGCTCTCACCGCACCCACGCCCACGGAACCCACGTCCGCCGGACCCGTGTGAGCCGAACTCGGCCCCGCCGGTCCCGCTTCCACCTCCCCGCGGCTCGCTCTCACCGCACCCACGTCCACGGAACCCGCATCCGCCTGACCCGCCTCCGCCGGACCCGCGTCAGCCGAGGCCGCCTCCACGGAGCCCGGCCCCGCCGGACCCGCCTCAGCCGGACCCGTACCGGCCGAACCCGCCTCCGGCCCTGCCGGGCCCTCCTTCGCGGAGTCCGCGCCCGCTCCAGCCGCCCAGGTGGCGCGGCCGGTCGCGGCCAGGGCGGACAGGAGGGCGATGCCGCCCGCCAGGGCGAAGCACAGCGCCGAGGACAGCCGGCCGGCCAGCAGTCCGGCGACCAGTGCTCCCGCGGAACTGCCGGCGTTCACGCCCATGTTCACCCACGCCCCGGCCTGGGTGCGGGCGCCCTCGGGGGCCGTTTCGTCGGCCAGGAGGTACGCCGTCGTCAGGGCCGGGGCGACGAACGCGCCCGCGACGAGCATGGCCCCGGTGAGCGTCCACAGGCCCGGCGCCAGACCGGCCGGGACGAGCACCAGGCCGAGGCCCGCCGCGAACCGGCACAGGCGGGCGCGGGTGGACGCGCGCCACCGCACCGCCCCGTGGGCCAGTCCGCCCAGCGCGCTTCCCGCGGAGAGCGCGCCCAGCACCCAGGGGACGAGTGCGGTGTCGTACGAGCGTTCCGTGGCGAAGGCCATCACCAGCAGTTCCACGGCGCTCAGGGAGAGACCCGTGCCCAGGGCGACGACGACCGCGGGCAGCACCCGGCGCAGACCGCCGCGCCGGCGCCGGCCGGGAGCGGGACGCGGGCCGGGCAGGGCAGGGGACCTGACGAAGACACAGGTGCCCGCCACGTTCAGGACCGCGCTGAGCAGGATGCCGGCGGCCGGCGGGGCGAAGCCCACGAGGACGCCGACCAGGGCCGGGCCGGAGACGAACAGCAGTTCCTCGGCGACTCCGTCGAGGCTGTAGGCCCGCAGCAGCAGGTCCCGGTCCTCGACCAGCCGGGACCACAGGGCGCGCATGGTCGGACCGAGCGGGGGCGCGCACGCACCCGCCAGGGCCACGGAGACGGCGATGAGGGGCGCCGGCGCGCCGGGCCGCCAGGTGAGGACCGCGACGACGCACAGCAGGGCGCCGTACAGCGCCGACATGGGCAGCAGGGCCCGGCGCGGACCGTGGCGGTCGATCAGCGCGGCCCGCAGCGGCATGAGGAAGACGGTCGTGGCGCCGAACAGGGAGAGCACGACGCCGGAGACCGCGTAGGACCCGGTGGCCCGGGTGACGGACAGCAGGAGCGCCAGGCCGACCGTGCCGTAGGACAGGCGGGCGGCCAGAGCGGCGGTGAAGGTGCGGCGCGCATGAGGGACGCGCAGGACGGCGGCGTACGAGGGCCGCGGAGGGTGCGTGGACACGCGGACGTTCCTCTGGGAGAGGCGGAAGAGGGGACACCGAGGGCGGCGGTGGCCGGGGACCGGTCACCGCGCATCCGGTGCGCTCTACGCCAGGAGGAGGAACGACATGGGGAGCAGGTTAGCGGTACGGGGGTGGGGGCGGCAGGGGTCAGCCCTGCGTCAGGCCCGCGACCAGCTCGTCCGCCGCCCGGTACGGGTCGAGTTCGCCGGTGACGATCCGCTCGGCGAGGGCGCTGAGGCGACGGTCGCCGTGCAGGTCGCCGATGCGCTCCCGCAGTGCCGTGACGGCGATGGTCTCCACCTCGTGGGCCGCGCGGGCCCGGCGGCGCTCGCCGAGGACACCGCGTTCCTCCATCCACGCCCGGTGCTTCTCCAGGGCCTGCACGACCTCGTCGACGCCCTCGGCGCGGGCCGCGACCGTCTTGACGATCGGCGGGCGCCAGTCGCCGGGGCCACGGGACTCGCCCAGGCCCAGCATGTGGTTCAGCTCGCGGGCGGTGGCGTCGGCGCCGTCCCGGTCTGCCTTGTTGACGACGTACACGTCACCGATCTCCAGGATGCCGGCCTTCGCCGCCTGGATGCCGTCGCCCATGCCGGGGGCCAGCAGGACGACGGAGGTGTCCGCCTGGGAGGCGATCTCGACCTCCGACTGGCCGACGCCGACCGTCTCGACCAGGACCACGTCGCAGCCCGCCGCGTCCAGCACCCGGATGGCCTGGGGCGCCGCCCAGGCCAGGCCGCCGAGATGGCCGCGGGTCGCCATCGAGCGGATGTAGACGCCGGGGTCGGAGGCGTGCTCCGACATGCGGACCCGGTCGCCGAGCAGCGCGCCGCCGGAGAACGGCGAGGACGGGTCGACGGCCAGGACGCCGACCCGCCTGCCCTGCTTGCGGTACGCGGTGACGAGCGCGGAGGTGGAGGTCGACTTGCCGACACCGGGTGAGCCCGTCAGGCCCACCACATAGGCGTTGCCGGTCAGCGGCGCCAGGGCCGCCATGACCTCCCTGAGCTGCGGGGACGCCCCCTCCACCAGCGAGATCAGCCGGGCCACGGCGCGCGGCCGGCCCTCTCTCGCCTGGGCGACCAGCGTGGCGACGTCCTGCATCACAGCTCCGTTCACTTCACCGACGTACCGGAACACGGCCCCTACGGGACTCTCAGGCCCTCGGTACCCGCACGATCAGCGCGTCACCCTGGCCGCCGCCGCCGCACAGCGCCGCCGCGCCGACGCCGCCGCCGCGGCGCTTCAGCTCCAGCGCCAAGTGGAGCACGAGACGGGCGCCCGACATGCCGATCGGGTGGCCGAGCGCGATGGCGCCGCCGTTGACGTTCACCTTTTCCGTGGAAACACCGAGGTCCTTCATTGACTGCACGGCGACCGCGGCGAAGGCCTCGTTGATCTCGATGAGGTCGAGGTCGGAGACGTCCAGGCCCTCCTTCTTGAGGGCGTGCCGGATGGCGTTGGACGGCTGGGACTGGAGGGAGTTGTCCGGGCCGGCCACGTTGCCGTGGGCGCCGATCTCGGCGAGCCACGTGAGGCCCAGCTCCTCCGCCTTGGCCTTGCTCATCACGACCACGGCCGCCGCACCGTCCGAGATCTGCGAGGCGGAGCCGGCGGTGATGGTGCCGTCCTTGGCGAAGGCCGGGCGCAGCCGGCCCAGGGACTCCGCGGTGGTGTCGCCGCGGATGCCCTCGTCCTTGCTGAACAGCACCGGGTCGCCCTTGCGCTGCGGGATCTCCACCGGTGTGATCTCGGCCTCGTACAGGCCGTTCTTCTGCGCTGCGGCGGCCCGCTGGTGGGACAGGGCGGCGATCTCGTCCTGCTCGGCGCGGCCGATGCCGAGCCGGGTGTTGTGCTTCTCGGTGGACTCGCCCATGGCGATTCCCTCGAAGGAGTCGGTCAGGCCGTCGTGGGCCATCGCGTCGAGCATCTCGACGGCGCCGTACTTGAAGCCCTCGCGGGAGTTCGGCAGCAGGTGCGGGGCGTTGGTCATGGACTCCTGGCCGCCGGCGACGACGATGTCGAACTCGCCGGCCCGGATCAGCTGGTCGGCCAGCGCGATCGCGTCGAGACCGGACAGGCACACCTTGTTGATGGTGAGCGCCGGGACGTTCATCGGGATGCCGGCCTTGACCGCCGCCTGGCGGGCCGGGATCTGGCCCGCGCCGGCTTGCAGCACCTGGCCCATGATCACGTACTGCACCTGGTCGCCGCCGATCCCCGCACGGTCGAGGGCGGCCTTGATCGCGAAGCCGCCCAGGTCGGCTCCGGAGAAGGACTTCAGCGAGCCCAGCAGCCGCCCCATGGGCGTACGTGCGCCCGCGACGATCACCGAGCTGGTCGTTCCAGAAGACATGAGGTGCGATCCCCTTCCAGCTGACGAGCAGCCGAGGAGTGAACGAGGGTTTACTTCGAATGTACTGAGCCGGTGAGCACGCCGTCACCGGCCTGTCGGTGTGATCGCGCGCACGTTGCGTAACCACCCCGGGAGCGCTGCACTGAATCCATGCTGACGCGAATCGACCACATCGGGATCGCCTGCCACGACCTCGACACGACTGTCGAGTTCTACCGGGCCACGTACGGCTTCGAGGTGTTCCACACCGAGGTCAACGAGGAACAGGGCGTGCGCGAGGCCATGCTCAAGATCAACGAGACGTCGGACGGCGGCGCCTCCTACCTCCAGCTGCTGGAACCGACCCGCGAGGACTCCGCGGTCGGCAAATGGCTCGCGAAGAACGGGGAGGGCGTCCACCACATCGCTTTCGGTACGGCGGATGTGGACGGCGACGCCGCCGACATCCGCGGCAAGGGCGTACGCGTGCTGTACGAGGAGCCACGACGCGGCTCCATGGGGTCCCGGATCACCTTCCTGCACCCCAAGGACTGCCACGGTGTCCTGACAGAACTGGTCACTTCGGCCCCTGTTGAGTCGCCCGAGCACTGACCCCCGTACATAAGGGCCGGTAGGGTTGGGGGCGGTCGTCCCCGCACCCGGGGACGACCGCATGCCGGGGTCCGGGTTTCGGGGGACGAGCGTCGGGGCGGCAGCCCGTGCTCCGCCGTTGATCTGACACCATTCCCCGGGGGTCCCGTCCGGCCGATGGACGGGGCTCGTTGCAGAAGCTGACCAGGGGACGGATGGGACCGCGCAGTGCGGGGCTACGAGAGCCAGGAGCGAGAGCCGGCGGCTGACGTCGACCACCTCTCTCGGTTCGAGGCCGAGATGAAGCGGCTGAGGACCGAGCGGGAAAAGGCGATCCAGCACGCCGAGGACCTCGGCTACCAGGTCGAGGTGCTGCGCGCCAAGCTGCACGAGGCGCGCCGCACCCTCATGACCCGGCCCGCCTACGACACGGGCGATCTCGGCTACCAGGCCGAGCAGTTGCTCCGCAATGCCCAGATGCAGGCCGAGCAGCTGCGCCAGGACGCCGAGCGGGAGCTGAGCCAGGCCCGCGCGCAGACCCAGCGCATCCTCCAGGAGCACGCCGAGCAGGCCGCCCGGCTCCAGGCCGAGCTGCACCAGGAGGCGGTGACCCGGCGCCAGCAGCTCGACCAGGAGCTGGCCGAACGCAGGGCCACCGTCGAGTCGCACGTCAACGAGAACGTGGCCTGGGCCGAGCAGTTGCGGGCCCGGACCGAGGCGCAGGCCCGCCGGCTGCTCGACGAGTCCCGCGCGGAGGCCGAGCAGGCCATGGCGACCGCCCGCGCGGAGGCCGAACGGCTGACCCGGGAGGCCCGGGAGCGGCTCCAGAGCGACGCCGAGAGCGCCCGCGCGGAGGCCGAGCAGATCCTGCGCCGCGCCCGCGCGGACGCCGAGCGGCTGCTGAACGCCGCCTCCAACCAGGCCCAGGAGGCCACCGAGCACGCCGAGCAGCTGCGCACCGCCACGGTCACCGAGTCGGACAGCGCCCGCCGGCAGGCCGCCGAGCTGAGCCGGGCCGCCGAGGAGCGGATGACGGCGGCCGAGGAGGCGCTGCGCAAGGCGCAGACCGAGGCCGGCAAGGTGGTCACGGAGGCGAAGGAGGCCGCCGCCAAGGCCCTCGCGAGCGCCGAGGCCGCCAACGAGACGCGCACGCGCACCGCCAAGGAGCAGGTCGCCCGGCTGGTCGAGGAGGCCACCAAGGAGGCCGAGCACACCCGGTCCGAGGCCGAGCAGCTGGTCGCCGACGCGCGGGCCGAGGCCGAGAAGCTCGTCGCCGAGGCCGCCGAGAAGGCCCGCTCGATCACCGCCGAGGAGACCGCCACCCAGCTGTCCAAGGCGGCCAGGACCGCCGAGGACGTCCTGAACAAGGCCTCTGAGGACGCCCGGAGGACCACCAGGGCCGCCGCCGAGGAGGCCGAGCGGATCCGCAGCGAGGCCGAGGCCGAGGCGGACCGGCTGCGCGCCGAGGCGCACGACATCGCCGAGCAGCTCAAGGGCGCGGCGAAGGACGACACCAAGGAGTACCGCGCCAAGACGGTCGGGCTCCAGGAGGAGGCCCGCCGGCTGCGCGGCGAGGCCGAGCAGCTGCGCGCCGACGCGGTCACCGAGGGCGAGTCGATCCGCGCCGAGGCCCGCCGCGAGGCGGTCACGCAGATCGAGGAGGCGGCCAGGACCGCCGAGGAACTGCTGGCCAAGGCCAAGGCGGACGCCGACGAGCTGCGGCAGTCCGCCACCGCCGACAGCGAGAAGGTCCGCACCGAGGCCATCGAGCGTGCCACGGCTCTGCGCCGGCAGGCCGAGGAGACCCTGGAGCGTGCCCGCAAGGAGGCCGAGCGGCTGCGCGCCGAGGCCGCCGAGCAGGCCGAGACGGTCGGCGCGGACGCCGAGAAGGCCGCCCGCGAGCTGCGCGAGGAGACCGAGAAGGCCCTGGAGGCCCGCCGTACCGAGGCCGCCGAGGAGCTGGGCCGCCTCCAGACGGAGGCGCAGGAGCGGCTGGTGTCGGCCGAGAAGGCGCTGGCCGACGCCCGCGAGGAGGCCGCCCGGATCCGCCGGGAGGCCGCCGAGGAGGCCGAGCGGCTGCGCACGGAGGCCGCCGAGCGGATCCGTACGCTCCAGCAGCAGGCCGAGACGGAGGCGGACCGGCTGCGCGACGAGGCCGCGTCCGACGCGTCCGCCTCCCGCGCCGAGGGTGAGGCCATCGCCGTACGGCTGCGTTCCGAGGCCGCCGCCGAGGCGGAGCGGCTGAAGGTGGAGGCCCAGGACACCGCCGACCGGGTGCGCGCGGAGGCGCAGGCCGCCGCCGAGCGGCTCGGCACCGAGGCGTCCGAGACGCTGGCCGCCGCCCAGGAGGAGGCCGCCCGTCGCCGTCGCGAGGCCGAGGAACTCCTCGGCGCGGCCCGCGAGGAGGCCGGCCAGGAGCGGCAGCGGGCCCGCGAGCAGAGCGAGGAACTGCTCGCGTCGGCGCGCACGCGGGTCGAGGAGGCCCAGGCGGAGGCGACCCGGCTGGTCGAGGAGGCCGACCGGCGCGCCACCGAGATGGTCGCCGCCGCCGAGCAGCACGCCCAGCAGGTACGGGACTCCGTCGCCGGGCTGCACGAGCAGGCACAGGAGGAGATCGCCGGGCTGCGCTCGGCCGCCGAGCACGTGGCGGACCGTACGAAGCGGGAGGCCGAGGAGGAGGCGGACCGGGTCCGCGCCGACGCCTACGCGGAGCGGGAGCGGGCCGGCGAGGACGCCTCCCGGGTGCGGCGCGAGGCGCACGAGGAGACGGAGGCCGCGAAGGCGCTGGCCGAGCGGACGGTCGCGGAGGCGATCGCGGAGGCCGAGCGGCTGCGCTCGGACGCGGGCGAGTACGCCCAGCGGGCGCGCACCGAGGCGTCGGACGCGCTGGCCGAGGCCGACCAGGCGGCGGCCCGTACCCGGGCGGACGCCCGCGAGGACGCCAACCGCATCCGTTCGGACGCGGCCACCCAGGCGGACACGCTCATCACCGAGGTCCGCAGCGAGGCCGAACGGCTCCAGACCGAGACGGCCCAAGAGGCCGACCGGGTGCGCACCGAGGCGCTGACCGAGGCCGAGCGGCTCCGCACGGAGACGGCCGCCGAGGCGGAGCGGGTGCGTACGGAGGCGCTCACGGAGGCGGAGCGGGTGCGCGCCGAGGCCCTCGCCGAGGCCGACCGGGTCCGGTCGGAGGCCGTCGCGGGCGCCGAGCAGCTCATCGGGGACGCCACCGGCGACGCCGAGCGGCTGCGCGCCGAGGCCGCCGAGACGGTCGGTTCCGCGCAGGCGCACGCCGAGCGGCTGCGGGCGGAGGCCGAGCGGCTCAGGACGGACGCGGAGACCGAGGCCGAACGGCTCGCCAACTCCGCGCGCGAGGAGGCCGAACGGACTCTGGACGAGGCCCGCAAGGAGGCCAACAAGCGGCGTTCGGAGGCGGCGGAGCAGGTCGACACGCTCATCACGGAGACCGCGGCCGAGGCCGACAAGCTGCTCAGCGAGGCGCAGCAGCAGGCGCTGAAGGCCACCACGGACGCCGAGTCGCAGGCCGACACGATGGTCGGCGCGGCCCGCAGCGAGGCCGAGCGGATCGTCTCCACGGCGACCGTCGAGGGCAACTCGCTGGTGGAGAAGGCCCGTACGGACGCGGACGAGCTGCTGGTCGGCGCCCGCCGGGACGCCACCGCGATCAGGGAGCGCGCGGAGGAGCTGCGCGACCGCGTCACCACCGAGATCGAGGAGCTGCACGAGCGGGCCCGCCGCGAGGCCGCCGAGACGATGAAGTCGACCGGCGACCGCTGCGACGCGCTCATCAAGGCCGCCGAGGAGCAGCTGGCGAAGGCCGAGGCGAAGGCCAAGCAGCTGGTGTCGGACGCCGATTCCGAGGCGGGCAAGGTGCGCATCGCCGCGGTCAGGAAGGCGGAGGGGCTCCTCAAGGAGGCCGAGCAGAAGAAGGCCAGCCTCATCAAGGAGGCCGAGGAGCTGAGGGCGGAGGCGATCCGCGAGGCCCGGCGCACGGTCGAGGAGGGCAAGCGCGAGCTGGAGGTCCTGGTGCGCCGGCGCGAGGACATCAACACCGAGATCTCCCGCGTCCAGGACGTCCTGGAGGCGCTGGAGTCCTTCGAGGCCCCGGTGGCCGGCAAGGACGGCGGAGTCAAGGCGGGCGCCACCGTGGGTGCCCCCCGATCGGGTGGCAAGTCGTCGGACGGCTAGCGGGAAGGGTGGATTCCGGTGCCTTCTGGGGACTTTGCCCCGGTCCTGGGCGGGCCGTGCGCCGGTCAGCCACCCGAAAGTGGTGCCATTCTCCAGATCAAAACCGTATCCGCTCGATGACACACCGCTTCGGCCCCTAGGATTCCCCTTATCACCTCACCGGTCTCATTCGACAGGAACCCCATGAGCGACACTTCCCCCTACGGCTTCGAGCTTGTGCGGCGTGGGTACGACCGCGCTCAGGTGGACGAACGTATCTCCAAGCTCGTCTCCGACCGTGACAGCGCTCTCTCCCGTATCACCGCCCTGGAGAAGCGCATCGAGGAGCTCCACCTCGAAACGCAGAACGCCCAGGCCCAGGTCAGCGACGCCGAGCCGTCGTACGCGGGTCTCGGCGCGCGGGTCGAGAAGATCCTGCGCCTGGCCGAGGAAGAGGCCAAGGAGCTGCGTGAGGAGGCCCGGCGCGCGGCCGAGCAGCACCGCGACCTCGCCGAGTCGGCGGCCCAGCAGGTCCGCAACGACGCCGAGTCCTACGCCTCCGAGCGCAAGGCCAAGGCCGAGGACGAGGGCGTCCGGATCGTCGAGAAGGCCAAGTCCGAAGCCTCCCAGCTGCGTTCCGACGCGCAGAAGGACGCGCAGTCCAAGCGGGAGGAGGCGGACGCCCTCTTCGAGGAGACCCGCGCGAAGGCCGCGCAGGCCGCCGCCGACTTCGAGACGAACCTGGCCAAGCGCCGCGAGCAGTCCGAGCGCGACCTGGCCTCCCGTCAGCAGAAGGCCGAGAAGCGCCTCGCCGAGATCGAGCACCGCGCCGAGCAGCTCCGCCTGGAGGCGGAGAAGCTGCGCACCGACGCCGAGCGCCGCGCCCGCCAGACGGTGGAGACGGCCCAGCGCCAGGCCGAGGACATCGTGGCCGACGCCAACGCCAAGGCCGACCGCATCCGTTCGGAGTCCGAGCGGGAGCTGGCGGCGCTCACCAACCGCCGCGACAGCATCAACGCCCAGCTGACGAACGTCCGCGAGATGCTCGCCACGCTGACCGGCGCCGCGGTGGCCGCGGCCGGCACGTCCACCGACGACGAGCCGGTCTCCCGGGGGGTGCCGGCACAGCAGTCCCGTTGAGTCCGGGGGGCCGTACGGCACAGTGAGGCCGTGAGGGGCGGTGGCATCCATCCCACCGCCCCTTTCGCCTGCCACGCGCCGTCGCGCGCGTAGCCTGGAGCACGAGGACCGGGCCTCACGGAAGGGGCGGCGGTATGGCGGTCGGTGAACGCGACCTGGAGGACGCCGTCCTCGGCCTGCTCGACCGCAGGGCCCCGGGGGCGTCCGTCTGCCCCTCGGACGTGGCCCGCGCGGTCCACCCGCGCGCGGACGAGGGATGGCGGGAGCTGATGGAGCCCGTCCGCCGGGCCGCGGCCCGGCTCGCCGCCCGGGGAGAGGTGGAGATCACCCAGCACGGCACACCCGTCGACCCCGACCGCGCCCGCGGCCCCGTCCGCATCCGCCGCCCGGCCTGACGGGACTCGTCCCGGTACGGCGTCCGGCGTCACGTCCGTCCCCCGCGCCGCCCCGGCCGCCGGGACCCCCGGTGGACGCACAGACACCGCGCGTGACGTCCCGGCTTTACCCGCTCTTGAGCGGAACCGTCAGCGCCCCGATATCCTCCTAACCCTTACGGGGGCGTGTGCCCCGCTGTCCTGAACCTTTTGATGGGTGCGGAGCATGATCGAGGCTGTCGGCCTGACCAAGCGCTACGGCGACAAGACCGCCGTGTACAACCTTTCCTTCCAGGTGCGGCCCGGCGCCGTCACCGGCTTCCTCGGCCCGAACGGCTCGGGCAAGTCCACGACGATGCGGATGATCCTCGGTCTGGACAACCCCACGTCCGGGTCGGTGACGATCGGCGGCTTCCCCTACCGCAGGCTGCCCAACGCCCCCCGGCAGGTCGGCGCGCTGCTCGACGCCAAGGCCGTGCACGGTGGCCGCAGTGCCCGCAACCATCTGCTGAGCCTCGCCCAGCTGTCGGGCATCCCGGCCCGCCGGGTGGACGAGGTGCTCGGGGTCGTCGGCCTCCAGGACGTGGCCAGGAGGCGCTCCAAGGGCTTCTCGCTCGGCATGGGCCAGCGCCTCGGCATCGCCGCCGCACTGCTCGGCGACCCCCAGGTGCTGCTCTTCGACGAGCCGGTCAACGGCCTCGACCCCGAGGGCATCCTCTGGGTGCGCAACCTGATGAGAGCGCTCGCCGCCGAGGGGCGTACGGTCTTCGTCTCCTCCCATCTGATGAGCGAGATGGCGCTGACCGCCGACCACCTCATCGTCATCGGGCGCGGACAGCTGCTCGCCGACATGAGTGTGCGGGACTTCATCTCGGCCAACTCCGCCGACTTCGCGCGCGTGCGCACCCCCGACACGGACCCGCAGCTGCGCGAGAAGCTGACCTCCGCGCTCACCGAGGCGGGCGGCCACGTCCTGCCCGAGCAGGACGGCGCGCTGCGCGTCACCGGGCTGCCGCTGCCCCGCATCAGCGATCTGGCGCACGAGGCGGACGTACGGCTGTGGGAGCTGTCGCCGCATCAGGCCTCGCTGGAGGAGGCGTACATGCGGATGACGCAGGGCGTCGTGGACTACCGCTCCACGATCGACCAGAAGGCGGGCCTACAGCAGCCGCTGCCGCCCGGCGCCCAGCCGCCCATGCCGGTCCCCGGCCAGGGCCAGCCCGGCTGGTACGCCCCGCCGCCGCCCCAGCAGGGCGGCCGGCCGTTCGCGCCGGCAGCGTACGGCGCCCCGGGCGCCGGCACCGCCAACCCGTACGCCCAGCAGCCCGCCCAGGCCCCGCCGGCCCCGCAGCCCGCGCAGACGCAGCCGTCCGCGCCCGCCCCGGCCCCCGCGACCCCGGCCTCGCAGGCCCCGGTCAGCCCGCCCGCGCCGCAGCAGGCGCCCGCCGACGCGGCCGCCGCCGATGCCGCGCCGGCCGCCTCCGTCACCGCCGACCCGACCCAGCCCGAGGACGCCCGATGAGCACCCCGCAGCCCCCGATGCCACAGGCCCCCGCAGCCGTGCCCCACTGGCAGGCGGCGCCCGGTGGGCCGTACCCCGGCTACACCTCGCCCATCCCGGTCGTGCGCACGCACCTCGGGCACGCGCTGGCCTCCGAGTGGACGAAGATCCGGTCGGTGCGGTCGACCATGTGGACGCTCGGCGTCTTCGTGCTGCTCGTCCTCGGTGTCGGTCTGCTGACCGGCGCCCTGGTCGACGCCCACGCCGACTCCTCGAGCATGTCCGGTGAGAACCCGCTGTCCTTCGGCGTCTTCGGCCTGCTCCTCGGCAGCATCTGCATCATGACGCTCGGCGTGCTGACCACGGCCTCCGAGTACGGCACCGGCATGATCCGTACGACGATGACCGCGTGCCCCAGCCGGGCCCGGGTGCTCGCCGCCAAGTCGATCGTGTTCCTCACGGTCGCGTTCGTCGTCACCCTGGCCTCGTCCGGCTTCGTGGCCATGGTCCAGGCGTCCATGCTGGCGGACGCCGGCGCCCGGTCCCCCTCCGGCGGCGAGTGGTTCAAGGCCACCGTCGGCATTAGCCTCTACATCGCCCTGCTGGGACTGTTCTCGCTGCTCGTCGGCTCGGTCATCCGGCACTCCGCGGGCGCCGTCACCCTCATGATCGGCGTGCTGCTCGCGCCGCTGGTGCTCGCGCTGTTCATGGCGACGGACTCCCTCAGCAAGGTGCGCGAGTGGCTCTTCGAGTACTCGATCCCGAACCAGCTGAGCGTCTTCTACGCCAATTCCCTGACCGACTCCGGCCCCTCGGGCTGGGACCCGCTGTGGATCATGCTGGGTCTGACCGCGGTGATGTACGCGGGCGCGTACGCGCTGCTGCGGAGCCGGGACGTGTGAGCGACCGGCGTCCGGGGTCCAGGGGTCCGAGACCCCCGGCCGGCGACCCGGACTAGAACCTCGGCGCGTTACGGGACCGCTGCACCCGCGTGGTGCGGCGGTCCTTCGCGTTCCAGCACGCCTTGTGCCAGTGCCGGCGTTCGTCGACGCCCGAATGCTCCGGCCAGGCCACCACGTGCGGCACCGCGGAGGGGATCAGCTGGTCACAGCCCGGGCAGCGGTACGTCTTGCCCTGCGCGCTCGCCCCGGCCACATGCCGCACGCTCCACTCCTCGCCCTGCCAGTCCTCGGTGGACTGCCAGCCGCCGTACCGGCCGGCGCGGTCGTCCTGGGCGCTCCGGCCCGGTGATCCGGCTGCGTTCGGTCGGTTACGACGCGGAGACACGGGACACCTCTCGGGGCTATGCAGGAAGCAGGGGGCGCCTCCAGCCTACGCGCCGCCGGGCCGGGTACGCGTAGGGAACCAACCCGTACAAGTCCCCCTCCAGGGCCACCCATTCTAAAGACAATCCGCAAATCTTCCCGCAAGGCCGTGTCCTGCGCACGTGTCAGACGGTTATGCCCGGCGGGGGAGCTCCGGGTCGGAGCCAAGGAAGCAGGAAATGCGATGCGCGTAGGAAGTTTTGTGCTGGCGGCCCAGTTCCCGGGCCAGGGCCCCGGGGAGGCCCTGCACCGGGCGGTCCGCTCCGCGGAGGTCGCCGAGCAGGCCGGGCTGGACGCGGTCTGGCTGGCCGAGCACCACTTCGTGCCCTACGGCACATGCCCGTCCGCCGTCACCCTGGCCGCGCTGCTGCTCGGCCGCACCCACCGCATCCAGATCGGCACTGCGGTCAGCGTACTGCCCACCGCCCACCCCGTCGCCCTCGGCGAACAGGCGGCACTGCTGCATCTGACGACCGGCGGACGGTTCACGCTCGGCGTCGGACGCGGCGGCCCCTGGGTGGACCTGGAGGTGTTCGGCATGGGCCTGGAGGCGTACGAACACGGGTTCCCGGAATCCCTCGATCTGCTGTTGCGCTGGCTGGCCGAGCCGTCGGTCGGGGCCTCGGGCGCACGGTTCTCCTTCCGCGAGGTGCCGGTCGTCCCCCGCCCCTCCGAGGCCCTGACGGACACCCCCGGCCCCGAGGTCGTCCTCGCCTGCACCTCGCCGGCGAGCGTACGGCTGGCCGCCGAGCGCGGGCTGCCGATGCTCCTCGGCATGCACGTCGGCGACGAGGAGAAGGCCGAGATGGTCGCCCTGTGGCAGCGGTGCGCCCGTGCGGCCGGACGGCCGGGCGAGGAGATCACGGGCGCCGCCCATGTGTCGGCCGGCGTCTGCCAGCTCGCCGACCGGCGCACGGACGCGGTGGAGACCCTGACGAAGGCGATGCCGGACTGGCTCAGACAGGGCCTCCAGGCGCATGTGACGGTGGACGGACGGGCGCGCGCGATGCGCGACCCGCACGCCTACACCGAACTGCTCTGCGGACTGCACCCGGTCGGCACCCCCCGGCTCGCCGCCGACCGGCTCGCGGCCACCTCGGAACGCACCGGCATCTCCCGCTTCGCCCTCCTGACGGAGGGCTCCGGCGATCTCGCGGCCACGGAGGAGAACCTACGGCGCCTGGGCGCCGAGGTGCTGCCCCAGGTGCGCTGAGCCGTTTCTCGGGCGCAGGCCACCTGGGGGGCTTGCCGCCCCGGGACGGGAAGGGTGCTCCCGCGGGTGGAGCGGCAAGCGGACGGCTCGCCGACGCGGCCGTACCGGAACCATGCGTCAGCAGTCCCGGAACTCCGGCGACTGGTTCAGCAACTGGCTGCGTACCGACGTGAAGCGGGCCAACGTCTCGTCCACCGAGGCGTCCAGCGGGAACACCGCCACCCGATGGCAGTTCTGGAAGGCCAGCCGCACACCGAAGTGCCGCTGGAGCGCGCCGCGTATGGCGTCACTCGCGAGCGCACGCAGCAGCTGACCGCGTGCCCGCTCGTCCGGCGGAGGCGTCTGGTTGTCGGCGAAGGAGCCACCGTCCACCTTCAGCTGGGCCACCAGGGAGCTGATCATCTCCCATGCGTAGGGCAGGGAGGTCCGGACGCAGTCGACGAATGCTGCTTCGTCGACCTCGCCTCGCTCGGCCTGTTCGAGTAGGGCCGGTGAGACGTCGAGCGACATGGGTTCTCCTCTCGCACCCCCGGGGAACAGGGGTTGCCGGACAGGTAAGGGAGTTCGCGATCTGGAACACGCTCAGTACATGCGTCGCGACCTCCCGTGCTCTACCGTAGGCAACGGTCGGTGACCACACCAGCAGAATGCGTATATGGAACGGTCCCGTTGCGCCCACAATCGGCCAGGGATGAACAAGAGTTTCCAGGGACAAAGGGGACGATCCACAGGGAGCGGGGCAGGTGGATCGCGAGCACCTGCGGGTGTCGAGTAGCGTTGCCGACCATGCGTCTCGTCATTGCCCGATGCTCGGTCGACTACGCCGGCCGGCTCACCGCCCATCTGCCCTCGGCGCCCCGACTCATCCTGGTCAAGGCGGACGGCAGCGTCTCCATCCACGCCGACGACCGGGCCTACAAGCCGCTCAACTGGATGTCGCCGCCCTGCGCCCTGAAGGAGGGCAAGGGCGAGGACGAGGGCGTGTGGACCGTCGTCAACAAGGCGGGCGAGAAACTGATCATCACGATGGAGGAGATCCTCCACGACTCCTCGCACGAACTCGGCGTGGACCCGGGGCTGATCAAGGACGGCGTGGAAGCGCACCTCCAGGAACTGCTCGCCGACCGCATCGAGACGCTCGGCGAGGGCTACTCGCTCATCCGCCGTGAGTACATGACCGCGATCGGCCCCGTGGACATCCTCTGCCGGGACGCCGACGGGCAGACCGTCGCCGTCGAGATCAAGCGGCGGGGCGAGATCGACGGTGTGGAGCAACTCACGCGGTACCTGGAGCTGTTGAACCGCGACCCGCACCTCGCCCCGGTCCGCGGCGTCTTCGCCGCCCAGGAGATCAAGCCCCAGGCCCGCGTCCTCGCCACCGACCGCGGCATCAACTGCCAGATCCTGGACTACAACGCCCTGCGCGGCATCGAGGACGACAAACTCCGCCTCTTCTGACCCGCCCCGGGCGGCCCCCCACCGGCGGGCGGGCCACCCGGGCACGACCCGGGGCGGTGTCCGGCGTCAGATCATCGTGTCGGTCGTTTCCGGTGCGCTTTCCGACGCCGACGCGCTGCTCGACGTTCCTCCGGTGGAGCCGCCCGTCGTGCCGCCGCTGTCGCCGCCCGTCGTGGAGCCGCCCGTCGTGCCGCCCCCGGTGGACCCGTCCGTGGAGCCACCGCCGGCCGAGCCGCCGTCGGTGCCCGTCGTACCGGTGGAGCCTCCGGTCCCGGTGGAACCGGTCGTACCGGTCGTGCCGGTCGAGCCGCCGGTGGGCGTGCCTCCCGTGGACGTACCGCCGGTGTGGCCACCGGACGTGCCCCCCGTCGTACCGCCGGTCGTGCTCCCGGTCGTCCCCCCTGTCGTCCCGCCGGAGGACGGGGCGCTCGAGCCGCCGCCCGGCCTGGGTGACCTGGACGGGGTGCCGGAGGGAGTGCCGGAGCCGGTCGGGTCGGCGCTCTCCGACGGCCGCGGGGTGTCCGCCGGCGGCGCGGGGTCGTCGGCCGTGCCGTACGTGCCGTCGGGACCCGGCGACGTGGGCCGGCCGCCGGCCGAGCCGGTGCGGCCGGTGCCGCCGTTCCCGTCGGTGTCCACCGGGTCCGCGACGACCCCGCCGTCGTCGGCGCCCCGGCTCGCGGACGGATTGACGCCGCCCTTGCCGGCCGGGTCGCGCCCGGTGTCGTCGGGGGACGTCATGCCGAGCGTGACGACCGTGCCGAGGACGGCGGCGAGGAGTGCGCCGGAGCCGGCCGCGACCATGTTGCGGCGGGCCACGCCCTTGAAACGGCCGCCCCGCGGCGCGGGCTGCGGCGCGGGCAGCGCGAGCCGCTGGGTGGCCGGGGCGGCACCGACGGGGCCGTACGGCGGCCAGGCCGGCTCCCCGCGCTCCGTCTCCGGAGGTTCCGGCGCCGGCGGCCCGGGCACGTCGCCCGTGCGGTCGGCGAGCAGCGCCAGCGCCCGGCGTCCGGCGACCGCGCCCCGCTTGTCGGCGAGGGCGCCACGCAGCCCGCCGGAGGTCTCCAGTTCGGCGCGGGCCCGGTCGAACTGTCCGGTGCAGAGCGCGAGAATGCCCAGTTCGTGGTGGAAATAGGCCTGTTCGGACACCTCGCCGGCCATCCGGGAGGCTTCCGCGCCGGACCGCAGGGCCCTTTCCCAGGCGCTCCAGTGGAGTCCGGCGGCGAAGGCGGGCGCGGCGGTGCGGGCGAGCCGTACGGCGGTGCTCTCCTCCTCCTCGGCGGGCGGGGACGTCTGGGGTACGACGGCGGCGAGCGCGGCCAGCACCGCGTCGGCCTCCGCGCACACCCGCTCCGGGGTGACCGAGGGGTGCCCGGCCCACCAGGCGTAGTGCTGGGCGGCGGTGACGGCCCGGTCGGCGGCGTCGTCGGCGTATCCGGCGGCTTCCAGCTGGGTCTGCACGCCGGCCGCGAGGCGGTAGCGGGAGCCGGCCGGGGAGACCAGGCCGCAGGCGGCCAGTTCGGCGAGGGCGGCGTCCGCGTGGGTGTCGCCGACCAGAGCGGGCAGGTGCGCCTGGTGCGGTACCTCGCCGCCGAGGGCGACGGCGAAGCGGAGGGCGGCGCGGGCGGAGGTGCCGAGCCGGGAGGCGAGCAGCGGGGCGGGGGCCGCGGCCTCGCCGAGGGACGGCAGGGGTATGTGCTCCCGCTCCGTGTCCGGTTCCGGGTCGGCGGTGGCCCGTACGTCCTCGAAGACGCCGTACTCGTCGACCGCTCCGGTAGCCGCCCGCAACTGGTCGCGCTGCCGCAGGAGGGCGCCCGCCTGTACGAAGCGCAGGGGCAGTCCCTCGGACTCGAACCAGAGGTCGCCGGCCCAGTTGGCCTCCTCCTCGGTGAGGACCCGGCCGACGGTGCGCTCCAGGATCTCCACGCCGCCGGCGCGGTCGAGGCCGGTGAGGAAGACCTCCTCGACGTCCGACTCGGCGGAGGGCGCGGGCACGTCCGGGGTGGCGCCGAACAGGAACGCGCACTCGGGGGTGGCGCCGAGCAGTTCGTCGAGGGCGGCGCCGCCGAACTCGAGGTCGTCCAGGACGACGACCGCGCCGATCTCGCCGAGACAGGCGAGCAGTTCGTCGTCGTCGGGGCGGTGACGGGGGGCGTGGTGGACGGCGTGGAACAGGTCGTGGAGGAGGTCGCCGGCCGTGCGGTGGTGGCCGTTCAGGCGCACCACGCCGTCGGGGGCGAGGTCCAGGCAGTCCTCGGCGACCAGGTCGAGCAGGGCGGTGCGGCCGGAGCCGGCCGGGCCGGTGAGGCGGACGGAGCGGCCGCGGGCCAGGAGGCGGACCAGGCGCTCGCGTTCGTCCTGGCGCTCCAGCAGGGAGAGGGGCGGTTCGGCGGGGCCGGACGGGGCGGGCGGCCGGGCCGCGCGTTCGGTGCCGGCGCGCTCGTCGGCGGTGCGTTTGCGGGGCCTGCCGGGCCGGTCGGCCGGCGGGCAGGGCTCTATCTCGCTGCCGTCGACGGGGTTGACGGTCAGCTGGAGGTCGCCGGTGACGAGTTGGGCCATCCTGGCGGGTGCCGGTGCGCCCGGGGCGAAGTCGGCAGTGAGGGATTCCCGGGGCGGGCGGCGGCTGTGCGCCGGTCCGTGCTCCTCGGGTCCGGCGTTCGTCGGGTCCATGGGTTCAAGCCCCCCAGTAGCGTCGTGCACGTGTCCGGCCCTCCCGGCCTTGTCGCACACCGCGCTGTCGCTTCTGGTCCGGGCCCGCTCGGCCGAGTGTCGCGAGGCAGCGGGCGACCGAACCCTAAACCGTCACCCGGTGTCTGCGACAGGGCGGGGTGCCGTGCGGTCCGAGACGTCACGGTCTCGTGAGGATTGCCCCCGACGGGTGCCGCGGCGGCTGTGTCCGGGTGTCCCCCGTCGGCCCGTTCAATCCCGTGCGCGTCTCACACGCGGGGAAGCGACTCCACTCCGATGCCGCCCTCGATGGCGAGGATGCGGTGCAGCCGGGTGGCCACCAGCAGGCGCTGCATCTGCGGAGGTACGTCCCGCAGCACCAGGCGGCGCCCGCAGCGGCCGGCCCGCCGGTGGGCGCCCATGATCACCCCGAGTCCGGTGGCGTCCCAGGAGTCCAGTTCGGACAGGTCGAGCACCAGGTCACCGACTCCGTCGTCGACGGCCGAGTGCAGGGCCGTACGGGCGTCCGCCGCGCTGCGGACGTCGAGGCGGCCCCCGACGACCAGCTCGGCGTGGTCGCCCCTGATGAACATATGCGCTCCCCGTTGGCTGCGGTTGGCGTACTTCGTGACGATGCTGTGCAACGTCTGACTGCGTGGGTGGCGGTGCGGTTGCTGCTTGTAAGCGAACCGATACCGAATTCACCCCGGGGAGTGATACTCCCGGAGCGGCTGTGCGTGGGTGGGTGAATCAGTACGTGTAGAAGCCCTGCCCGCTCTTGCGGCCGATGTCACCGGCATCCACCATCCGGCGCATCAGCTCCGGCGGGGCGAACTTCTCGTCCTGGGACTCGGTGTAGATGTTGCTCGTGGCGTGCAGCAGGATGTCCACGCCGGTGAGGTCGGCGGTGGCGAGCGGGCCCATGGCGTGGCCGAAGCCCAGCTTGCAGGCGAGGTCGATGTCCTCGGCGGTGGCGACGCCGGACTCGTAGAGCTTGGTCGCCTCGACGACGAGGGCGGAGATCAGCCGGGTGGTGACGAAGCCGGCGACGTCCCGGTTGACGACGATGCAGGTCTTGCCGACGGACTCGGCGAACTCCCGCGCGGTGGCGAGAGTCGCGTCGCTGGTCTTGTAGCCGCGGACGAGTTCGACGAGCTGCATCATCGGCACCGGCGAGAAGAAGTGGACGCCGACGACCCGCTCGGGGTGCTCGGTGGCCGCCGCGATCTTGGTGATCGGGATGGCGGAGGTGTTGGAGGCGAGCACGGTGTCCTCGCGCACGATCTTGTCGAGCGCGCGGAAGATCTCGTGCTTGACCTCCAGCTTCTCGAAGACGGCCTCGACGACGATGTCGGCGTCGGCGGCGGCGTCCAGATCGGTGGTCGCGGTGATGCGGGCCAGGGCGGACTCGGCGTCCTGCGCCGCCAGCTTGCCCTTGCCGACGAACTTGTCGTACGAGGCCTTGATGCCGTCGGTGCCACGCCTCAGTGCCTCGTCGGTGACGTCCCGCAGGACGACGTCCCAGCCCGCCTGGGCGGCGACCTGAGCGATGCCCGATCCCATGAGACCGGCCCCGATGACGGCGAGCTTCCGTGCCACTCCGACTCCTCTGAACGCGCTGTAGGTCTGCCTCTCTCCGGCGGACCATAGCGCTCCGACGCCGCTGTGTGACCGGTAAGTAACGCGCGTCACGTCTCATTTGACGGACATCACACCGGCAGGGGTCAGGACGGCTCACGGACGGCGTAGTTGAGGACCTTCTCGTCCAACAGGTCCTCGATGTCGCCCAGGAGGACGAGTACCTCTCGTGACACTTCGGCCGGTTTGTGACCGGCGAGCATGCGGCGGCCGATCGCGTCGAAGACCGTCCGGTGGAGCCAGCAGATCTGACCGGCGATCAGGCCGGGCAGCGGGTCGGCGTCGTCCGCGCCGGTCTCCTCGCGCAGGGCCGTCTCCAGGTTGTCGTGGATCTCCTGCTGGAGGCTCCACAGCCGGGAGCGCAGGGGCGGGGCCTCGTGGATGACGCGCATGAAGCGGTCGTAGCCCTCCATCAGGCCCACCCGGGGCGAGACGGCCTCGACCTCCTCGCGCAGTTCGCGCAGCACGGCCCGGGCGGCGGACTCTCCCGCGTCCCGGCCGCGCACCCAGCGGGCGAGCCGGTCGACCACGCCGGCGGAGCGGTCGAAGAAGAGGTCCTCCTTGGCGGGGAAGTAGTTGTAGACGGTGTTGACGGAGACGTCGGCCGCCTCGGCCACGTCCGCCATGGTCACCGCCATGAAGCCGCGCTCCACGAACAGTCCGGTGGCGATGTCCGAGATCCGCTGCCTGGTCTCGCGCTTCTTCCGCTCCCTGAGCCCCTCTGCCATGCCGTCATCGTAGGACGCCCGAAGATTCATGGCGACCCACCAAACTTGGTGCCATTGCAAACTTGGTGGGAGTCTGTTTTTCTGAGGGCATGGCAACAGTCATCAGTACGGCGGGCCTCGCCCGCACCTTCCGGACGAAAGCCGGACCCGTCGACGCCGTCCGCGGCATCGACCTCACCGTCCACGCGGGCGAGATCCTCGGCTTTCTCGGCCCCAACGGCGCGGGGAAGACCACCACCCTGCGGATGCTCACCACCCTGCTGAAACCCACCGGCGGGGCCGCCGCCGTCGCCGGGCACGACCTGGCGACCGATCCGGTCGGGGTGCGCCGGGCCAGCGGATACGTCGCCCAGTCCGGCGGGGTCGACCCGCAGATCACCGTGCGGGAGGAACTGGTCACCCAGGGCCGGATGTACCGCCTGCCGAGGGCGGAGGCGGTGGCGCGTGCCGGGGAACTGGCCGCGGAGCTGGATCTCACGGCACTCCTGGACCGGCGGACCGGCACGCTCTCGGGCGGCCAGCGGCGCCGCCTGGACATCGCCATGGCCCTCACCCACCGCCCCGAGGTGCTGTTCCTGGACGAGCCGACGACCGGCCTGGACCCCGGCAGCCGCGCCGACCTGTGGGACCTGGTCCGCCGGCTGCGCGACCGGCACGGCACGACCGTCCTCCTGACCACGCACTACCTGGACGAGGCCGACGCCCTCGCCGACCGCCTGGTGATCGTCGACCGGGGCACGGTCGCCGCCGAGGGCACCCCGGGCGCGCTCAGGCTGCGCCACGGCGGTTCGCTGGACGCCACGCTCCAGGACACCTTCCTCGCCGTCACCGGCCGCGGCCCCGCACCGGCGGCCGCCACCTCCCCCGTAGCCGTATGAGACCGACAGGGACCCGCCCGATGCTCCTTCACGACACGGCCCTCGTCTACGGCCGCTATCTGCGCCAGTCGCTGCGCTCCCGCTTCGCCCTGCTCTTCGGCGTGCTCACGCCCCTGCTCTATCTGCTCTTCTTCGGCCCGCTGCTCACCGGACTGCCGCTCGGCGGTCGGGGCAGCTCCTGGCAGGTGCTGGTGCCCGGCCTGCTGCTGCAACTCGGCCTGTTCGGCGCGCTGTTCGCGGGGTTCGCGATCATCCTGGAGAAGGGACAGGGGGTGGTGGAGCGGATGCGGGTGACCCCGGTCAGCCGGCTCGCCCTGCTGCTCGGCCGGGTGCTGCGCGACGCCACGGTCTTCGTCTTCCAGGCGGTGCTGCTGGTACTGGCCGCGCTGGTGATGGGCCTGCGCGCCCCGCTGACCGGCGTGCTGATCGGCTTCGCGTTCGTCGCCCTGCTGACGGTCTCGCTGGCCTCGCTGTCGTACGCGCTGGGCATGAAGGTCCGAACCCCGCAGGAGTTCGGACCGCTGATCAACGCGGTGTCGATGCCGTCGATGCTGCTGTCCGGGCTGATGCTCCCGATGTCCCTGGCGCCGGGCTGGCTGGACGTGCTGTCGCACTTCGTGCCGTTCCGCTACCTGGTGGACGCGGTCCGCGACGCCTACGTCGGCCGGTACGGCACCGCGCACATGCTCTACGGCGTCCTGGTCGCCGTCGGGTTCTCCGCGCTGGCCGTGACGGTGGGCACACGGGTGTTCCGGACGGCCGGGGCGTAACTACGCTGGCCGCATGGTCAATCTGACACGCATCTACACCAGGACCGGCGACCAGGGCACCACCAGCCTCGGCGACATGAGCCGGGTGCCCAAGACGGACCTCCGCATCTCCGCGTACGCGGACACCAACGAGGCCAACGCGGTCATCGGCACCGCGATCGCCCTGGGAGGGCTGCACGAGGAGATCGTCACGGTCCTCACCCGCGTCCAGAACGACCTGTTCGACGTGGGCGCGGACCTGTCGACACCGGTGGTGGAGAACCCCGCGTTCCCGCCGCTCAGGGTGGAGCAGTTCTACGTCGACAAGCTGGAGGCGGACTGCGACCGCTTCAACGAGCGGCTGGAGAAGCTGCGTTCCTTCATCCTGCCCGGAGGCACCGCGGGTGCCGCCCTGCTCCACCAGGCGTGCACGGTCGTACGGCGGGCCGAGCGCTCCACGTGGGCGGCCCTGGAGGTGCACGGCGAGACGATGAACCCGCTCACCGCGACCTACCTGAACCGCCTCTCGGACCTGCTGTTCATCCTGGCCCGCAGCGCCAACCGGGAGGTCGGCGACGTGCTGTGGGTGCCGGGCGGGGAACGCTAGCCCCCTCCCCCACGGCCCGGCCGGGCGCCGGTCGGGTCAGGAGCCGGTCCGGCCGTCGGCCAGCTCGCGCAGGATGTCGAGGTGGCCGTTGTGCCGGGCCGTCTCCTCGATGAGGTGCAGCACGATCCAGCGCAGGTCGAACACGCTGCCGTCGTCCCGCTTCCGCCGCGCCTTGGCGCCCAGGTCGTGCGCGGCGATCAGCTCGTTGTGCCGTGCGGCCCCCTCGGCGTACTCGTCCAGCAACCGGGACAGCGGGAAGTCGACGGCGATGCGCATCTCGCGGTCTGGGTCCTCGTCGGTCCAGGGCCCCTCGTCCTCCTCCCCGAGGAAGATGACCCGGAACCAGTAGTACTCGACCCAGCGCAGATGGTTGATCACCCCGCTCATGGTCATCAGCGGCGAGCCGGGGAGAGGAGCCGAGCGGGCGTCCTCCTCGGACAGTTCCTCGCACTTGGCGCGCGCGGTGGCGCGGACGTAGTCGAGGAAGGTGGTCAGCTGGGTGCGCTCGTCCCAGGCGGGAGGCGTGTCGGTGCGTGTCATCGCCGGAATGATCCACCGGCACCCTTCTCCTTGTCGACAGGATTTGCGGCGGCCCCGGCCCGGGGCTCCCGTTCCGGGAAGCGCGTGTGACCGGCGCGGTCCGGCCGCGGAGGGCGCGCACGTCAGCCGGTTACCGGCCGAACCGGAGCCGAGCAGCCGGGTGCAAGCGACGGTTCCGGCGCGTGAGTCGGGGCGCTGACGGGACGACTCCGGAATGGTCCAGACCTATTGACGAGTGGTCCAGACCTTTCTACTCTCGCAGCACTCGGGCATGGAGGCTCAGTCATGCCCCTGACACCCCCGACGACGAGGGAGGCGCAGCATGCGCTTCAGACACAGAGCCGCGGCAGGGTTCGCGACCCTGTTGCTCCCGCTGGCCGGCCTGGTCGGCCTCGCGAGCCCCGCACAGGCCGCGAGCAACGCCACCGCCACCTACACCAAGGCCAGCGACTGGGGCACCGGCTTCGGTGGTCAGTGGACCATCAAGAACACCGGCAGCTCCAGCATCAGCTCCTGGACCGTCGAGTGGGACTTCCCCTCCGGTACGTCCGTCACCTCCTCCTGGGACGCGGACGTCACCGGCTCCGGAACCCACTGGACCGCGAAGAACAAGTCCTACAACGGCAGCATCGCCCCCGGTGCCTCGGTCTCCTTCGGCTTCAACGGCGCGGGCTCCGGCTCCCCGTCGAACTGCAAGCTGAACGGCGACAGCTGCGACGGCACGACGGTCCCCGGTGACGCGGCCCCCTCCGCGCCCGGCACCCCCACCGCCTCCTCCGTCACCGACACCTCGGTGAAGCTCGGCTGGGGCGCGGCCACCGACGACAAGGGCGTCAAGAACTACGACGTCCTGCGCGACGGCAAGGTCGTCGGCACGGTCACCACCACGTCGTACACCGACACCGGTCTGACCGCCGGCACCGACTACTCCTACACCGTGCAGGCCCGCGACACCGCGAACCAGACCGGTCCGGTCAGCGGCGCCGTCAAGGTGCACACCACCGGCGGCGGCACCACTCCCCCGCCGCCCACCGGTGACAAGGTCAAGCTCGGCTACTTCACCGAGTGGGGCATCTACGGCCGGAACTACAACGTCAAGAACCTGGTGACGTCCGGCTCCGCGTCCAAGATCACGCACATCAACTACGCCTTCGGCAACGTCACCGGCGGCAAGTGCGCGATCGGCGACTCCTACGCCGACTACGACAAGGCCTTCACCGCCGACCAGTCGGTCAGCGGCGTCGCCGACAACTGGGACCAGCCGCTGCGCGGCAACTTCAACCAGCTGCGCGAGCTGAAGGCCAAGTACCCGAACATCAAGGTGCTGTGGTCCTTCGGCGGCTGGACCTGGTCCGGCGGCTTCGCGGACGCGGCCAAGAACCCGGCCGCCTTCGCCCAGTCCTGCTACGACCTGGTCGAGGACCCGCGCTGGGCCGATGTCTTCGACGGCATCGACATCGACTGGGAGTACCCGAACGCCTGCGGTCTGACCTGCGACACCAGCGGGGCGGCGGCCTACAAGAACCTGATGGCCGCCCTGCGCGCCAAGTTCGGCTCGAACAACCTGATCACCGCCGCCACCACTGCGGACGGTTCCGCCGGCGGCAAGATCGAGGCGGCCGACTACGCGGGCGCCGCCCAGTACGTCGACTGGTACAACGTGATGACGTACGACTTCTTCGGTGCCTGGGACGCCAAGGGCCCCACCGCCCCGCACTCCCCGCTCACCTCGTACAACGGCATCCCGAAGGAGGGCTTCACCACCGCCGACGCGCTGGCCAAGTTCAAGGCGATCGGCGTCCCCGCGAAGAAACTGCTCATCGGCATCGGCTTCTACGGCCGCGGCTGGACCGGCGTCACCCAGGACGCCCCGGGCGGCACGGCCACGGGCCCGGCGGCCGGCACCTACGAGCAGGGCATCGAGGACTACAAGGTCCTGAAGTCGTCCTGCCCGGCCACCGGCACGATCGCCGGCACGGCCTACGCCCACTGCGGCAGCAACTGGTGGTCGTACGACACCCCGGCCACCATCAAGGCGAAGATGGCCTGGGCCAACAGCCAGGGCCTCGGTGGCGCGTTCTTCTGGGAGTTCAGCGGCGACACCAGCGACGGTGAACTGGTGAGCGCCATCAGCAACAACCTGTAACCGTCAAGCACCAGGTATCAAGCACTAAGCCACATTGACGCGCTGACCGGGCGGGGCTGCTTCCAGCCACGCGAGAAAACCGGTCAGCGCGTCTTCGCTCATGGCGAGTTCGAGGTGCGCGTCCCGGTGCGCACAGGCCAGCACCACCGCGTCGGACAGCAGCGCCAGTTCCTCCTCGCCCTCGGGCAGCCGGCGGCCGACCACCTCGATCTGCGCGCGCTCCAGGACGCGGCGGGGGCGGACGGCGTAGGAGAACACCCGGTACCACTCGATGCGGTCACCGTTGTAGCGGGCGACGCCGTAGCTCCAGCCCTTGCCGCCCGCGTCCGGTTTCTCGGGTACGCCCCAGCGCAGTGAACAGTCGAACGTACCGCCGGACCGCTGGATCAGCCTGCGGCGCAGTCCGAACAGGAACAATCCCACCGCCAAGAGCGCGACCACGATCCCGCACACAGTCAGAGCGAGGACCATCGGCACCGACCTCCTCGTCTCTCAGGCAGTGGCACCGCTGGTGTCACTGAGTAATGAAACGGAAAAAACACCCACATCTGCCTCAGCCGCGACCGGCACCGGATTGCTCCGGGCCGGCCGCGGCTGAGTGACGTCAACGTACAGCGCGGCTGGTTCAGCGCGCCGCCGCCGCGCGCAGTCGGACGTCCGCGCGGCGCTCGGCACCGGCGTCGCCCTCCGCCTTCGCGCGCTCCAGCTCCCGCTCCGTGCGCTGGACATCGATCTCGTCCGACAGCTCGGCGATCTCGGCCAGCAGCGACAGCTTGTCGTCCGCGAACGAGATGAAACCGCCGTGCACCGCGGCGACGACCGTTCCGCCTTCACTCGTACGGATGGTCACCGGGCCCGACTCCAGCACACCGAGCAGCGGCTGGTGACCGGGCATGACGCCGATGTCGCCGGACGTGGTGCGCGCGACGACCAGGGTGGCCTCGCCGGACCAGACCTGACGGTCGGCAGCGACCAGCTCGACATGCAGCTCAGCAGCCAAGGGTGGCTCCTCGGGTCACCACCCGGCGGTAGTGCCGGGTGTTGGGGTCAATTCTAGTAGGCGTGGATGAGGGGGCGGGACGCACCCGCCCCCTCACCCGAGCACGAGGCTCAGGAGACGCCCAGCTCCTTGGCGTTGGCCTTGAGGTCCTCGAGGCCACCGCACATGAAGAACGCCTGCTCGGGGAAGTGGTCGTAATCGCCGTCGCAGATCGCGTTGAACGCGGTGATCGACTCGTCGAGCGGCACGTCCGAGCCGTCCACGCCGGTGAACTGCTTGGCGACGTGGGTGTTCTGGGACAGGAAGCGCTCCACACGACGGGCACGGTGGACGACCAGCTTGTCCTCCTCGCCCAGCTCGTCGATACCGAGGATCGCGATGATGTCCTGGAGATCCTTGTACTTCTGGAGGATCGTCTTCACACGCATGGCCGTGTTGTAGTGATCCGCCGTGATGTAGCGCGGGTCCAGGATCCGGGACGTGGAGTCGAGCGGGTCCACGGCCGGGTAGATGCCCTTCTCCGAGATCGGACGGGAGAGAACCGTCGTCGCGTCGAGGTGGGCGAAGGTGGTGGCCGGGGCCGGGTCGGTCAGGTCGTCCGCGGGGACGTAGATCGCCTGCATCGAGGTGATCGAGTGACCGCGGGTCGACGTGATGCGCTCCTGGAGGAGACCCATCTCGTCGGCCAGGTTCGGCTGGTAGCCCACCGCGGACGGCATACGGCCGAGCAGCGTGGAGACCTCGGAACCGGCCTGCGTGAAGCGGAAGATGTTGTCGATGAAGAACAGCACGTCCTGCTTCTGGACGTCACGGAAGTACTCGGCCATGGTCAGGCCGGCCAGCGCGACGCGCAGACGGGTGCCCGGGGGCTCGTCCATCTGACCGAAGACCAGCGCGGTCTTGTCGATGACGCCCGAGTCGGACATCTCCTCGATGAGGTCGTTGCCCTCACGGGTGCGCTCACCGACACCGGCGAACACGGAGACACCGTCGTGGTTGTTGGCGACGCGGTAGATCATCTCCTGGATGAGCACCGTCTTGCCGACGCCGGCACCGCCGAACAGGCCGATCTTGCCGCCCTTGACGTACGGGGTGAGCAGGTCGATGACCTTGACGCCCGTCTCGAACATCTCGGTCTTCGACTCGAGCTCGTCGAAGTTCGGGGCCTTGCGGTGGATCGGCCAGCGCTCGCCGGTGTAGGCCTCGTCGGTGTTCAGCACCTCACCGAGGGTGTTGAACACCTTGCCCTTGGTGAAGTCGCCGACCGGCACCGAGATGGGGGCACCGGTGTCGACGACCGGGGCCTGGCGGACCAGACCGTCGGTCGGCTGCATGGAGATGGTGCGGACCAGGCCGTCACCCAGGTGCTGGGCGACCTCCAGGGTCAGCGTCTTCTTCTCGCCGGCGTTGGCCGGGTCGGCCACCTCGACGTGCAGCGCCTGGTAGATGTCCGGCATCGCGTCGACGGGGAACTCCACGTCGACGACCGGGCCGATGACCCGGGCGACGCGGCCCGTAGCCGTCGCGGTCTCAACAGTGGTGGTCATTTATCGGTCACTCCCCGCGGTCGCGTCGGCCAGGGCACTGGCGCCACCGACGATCTCGCTGATTTCCTGGGTGATTTCGGCCTGGCGGGCCGCGTTGGCAAGGCGGGACAGCGTGTTGATCAGCTCGCCCGCGTTGTCGGTGGCCGACTTCATCGCGCGCCGCGTGGCGGCGTGCTTCGAAGCGGCCGACTGGAGCAGCGCGTTGTAGATGCGGCTCTCGACGTACCGCGGCAGCAGGGCGTCGAGGACGTCCTCCGCCGACGGCTCGAAGTCGTACAGCGGCAGGATCTCGCCCTGGGGGGCGCTCTCCTGCGCGACCTCGTCGAGACGCAGCGGCAGCAGCCGGGCGTCGAGCGCCGTCTGCGTCATCATCGAGACGAACTCGGTGAAGACGATGTGGAGTTCGTCCACACCACCCTCGGCCGTGTCCTTCTCGATCGCCTCGATCAGAGGCGCCGCCACCTTCTTGGCGTCCGCGTACGTCGGCTCGTCGGTGAACCCGCTCCACGACTCCGCGATCTTGCGCTCACGGAAGTTGTAGTGGGCTGCACCGCGCCGGCCGACGATGTACGTGTCGACCTGCTTGCCCTCGCGCTCCAGGCGCTCGGTCAGCTGCTCCGCCGCCTTGATCGCGTTGGAGTTGAAGGCGCCGGCGAGACCGCGGTCGCTCGTGAGGAGGAGGACCGCGGCGCGGGCCGGGTTCTCCGCCTCCGTGGTGAGCGGATGCCTGGTGTTAGAACCCGTACCGACCGCCGTGACCGCGCGCGTCAGCTCGGTCGCGTACGGCGTGGAGGCCGCCACCTTGCGCTGCGCCTTGACGACGCGCGAGGCGGCGATCATCTCCATCGCCTTGGTGATCTTCTTGGTCGCGGTGACGGATCGGATGCGACGCTTGTAGACCCGGAGCTGGGCTCCCATGAGTCAGGTCCCTTCCTTACGTCACTTGGCGGCAGCGGCAGGAGTGTCCTCGCCGAGCAGCTTGCCGTCCGAGGTCTCGAACTGCTTCTTGAACTCGGCGATGGCGTCCGCGATGGCCGTGAGCGTGTCGTCGGACATCTTGGCGCCCTCGCGGATGGAGGTCATGAGGCCCTGCTCCTTGCGGTGCAGGTACTCCAGCAGCTCCTTCTCGAAGCGGCGGATGTCGGCGACCGGTACGTCGTCCATCCGGCCGGTGGTGCCGGCCCACACGGAGACGACCTGGTCCTCGGTGGACATCGGCTGGTACTGGTCCTGCTTCAGCAGCTCGACCATGCGCTGACCGCGCTCCAGCTGCGACTTCGAGGCCGCGTCCAGGTCGGAACCGAAGGCGGCGAACGCCTCCAGCTCACGGAACTGGGCGAGGTCGACACGCAGCCGGCCGGAGACCTGCCTCATCGCCTTGTGCTGCGCGGAACCACCGACTCGGGAGACGGAGATACCGACGTTCAGCGCGGGGCGCTGACCGGCGTTGAAGAGGTCCGACTCCAGGAAGCACTGGCCGTCGGTGATGGAGATGACGTTGGTCGGGATGAACGCCGAGACGTCGTTGGCCTTCGTCTCGACGATCGGCAGACCGGTCATCGAGCCGGCGCCCTCGTCGTCGGAGAGCTTGGCGCAGCGCTCCAGCAGACGCGAGTGCAGGTAGAAGACGTCACCCGGGTAGGCCTCACGGCCCGGCGGGCGGCGCAGCAGCAGCGACACGGCGCGGTAGGCGTCGGCCTGCTTCGACAGGTCGTCGAAGATGATCAGGACGTGCTTGCCCTGGTACATCCAGTGCTGGCCGATGGCCGATCCGGTGTACGGCGCCAGGTACTTGAAGCCGGCCGGGTCGGACGCCGGGGCGGCGACGATGGTCGTGTACTCCAGCGCGCCGTTCTCCTCCAGCGCGCGGCGCACGCCGGCGATGGTGGAGCCCTTCTGGCCGATGGCGACGTAGATGCAGCGGACCTGCTTCTTCGGGTCGCCCGTGCGCCAGTTGTCGCGCTGGTTGATGATCGTGTCGACGGCCAGGGCGGTCTTGCCGGTCTGGCGGTCACCGATGATCAGCTGACGCTGACCGCGGCCGATCGGGGTCATCGCGTCGACGGCCTTGTAGCCCGTCTCCATCGGCTCGTGCACCGACTTGCGCTGCATGACCGTGGGGGCCTGTAGCTCGAGGGCGCGGCGGCCGTCGGTCTCGATCTCGCCGAGGCCGTCGATCGGGTTGCCGAGCGGGTCGACGACGCGGCCGAGGTAGCCCTCGCCGACCGCCACGGAGAGGACCTCACCGGTGCGGCGCACCGGCTGCCCCTCCTCGATACCGCTGAACTCGCCGAGGACGACCGCACCGATCTCGCGCTCTTCCAGGTTCAGCGCGAGGCCGAGGGATCCGTCCTCGAACTTCAGCAGTTCGTTCGCCATGGCCGAGGGCAGGCCCTCGATCTTGGCGATGCCGTCGCCGGCGACGGTGACCGTGCCGACCTCCTCGCGCGAGGCCGCGTCCGGCTTGTACGACTGGACGAAGTTCTCCAGCGCGTCCCGGATCTCCTCCGGCCGGATCGTGAGCTCCGCCATCTGGGTTCCCTGCTCTCCTTGTTGGGCCCGAAGTTTCACTTTGGGGGGATGCGGACTCCCCCCAACAGGAGGTGAATCCTCTGCACGGCCCAACCAGGGCCGTAATTACGTTTTTCTCGACGAGTTGCCGAGGTGCTGCTAGCTCGCCATGCGACGGGCGGCCTCGTCCAGCCGGTCCGCGATCGAGCCGTTGATGACCTCGTCACCGACCTGCACCCGGACGCCTCCGACGACCTCGGGGTCGACGTCGAGGTTCAGGTGCATCCGACGCCCGTAGAGCTTGGTCAGGGCGGCGCCGAGGCGCTCCTTCTGCCCGTCGCTCAGGGGCACCGCCGAGGTGACGACGGCGACCATGCGGTTCCGGCGCTCGGCGGCAAGCCTGGACAGGGACTCCAGTCCCGCTTCCAGGCTACGTCCACGCGGCGCGGTGACGAGGCGCGTCACCAGACGCTCGGTGACCGGCTTGGCCCGCCCGCCGAGCAGCCGGTGCAGCAGCTCGGTCTTGGCCGGGCGGCCGGCGGCGCGGTCGGTGAGCGCGGCGCGCAGCTCGGGGCTGGAGGAGACGATCCGGCCGAACCGGAACAGCTCGTCCTCGACGTCGTCGAGGGTGCCCGTCTTCTCCGCGGCCGTGAGGTCGGCGATGTTCGCCAGCTCCTCGACCGCGTCCACCAGGTCGCGGGACTGCGACCAGCGGGACCGGGCCAGCCCGGACACCAGGTCGGCGGTGCTGCCGCTGACCTGGCCCCCGATCAGACGCTGGACCAGCTGCGCCTTCGCCTCTCCGGCCTTGCCCGGGTCGGTGAGGGCGCGGCGCACGCCGGCCTCGCGGTCGAGCAGCGCGGCGACGGCCGCCAGCTCGTCGGCGAGCTGCGCGGCGTCCACGGCCGTGGAGTCCGTCAGCGCGTCGAGACGCCCACGGGCGGCTGCCAGGGCCTCGCGGCTCGCTCCGTTCATCGCGTGGCCTCGGCCTTCTCCTCGAGCTGGTCGAGGAAGCGGTCGATCACACGGCTCTGCCGGGCGTGGTCCTCGAGGGACTCACCGACGAGCTTGCCGGCCAGGTCGGTGGCGAGCTTGCCGACGTCCTGGCGCAGCGCGGACGCGGCGGCCTTGCGGTCGGCCTCGATCTGCGCGTGACCGGCGGCGACGATCTCCTCGCGCTGACGCTGGCCCTCGGCCCGCATCTCGGCGATGAGCACGGCACCCTGCTCCTGCGCCTCCTGGCGCAGACGCGCGGCCTCGTGCCGGGCCTCGGCAAGCTGGGCCTTGTACTGCTCGAGGACGCTCTGGGCCTCGGTCTGTGCGGCCTCGGCCTTTTCGATACCGCCCTCGATGGCCTCACGACGCTCTTCCAGAACCTTGTTGATGTTCGGGAGGAGCTTCTTGGCGAGGAAGCCGAAGACGATGACGAAGGCGAGCAGGCCGATGACAAGCTCGGGGATCGGCGGGATGAGGGGGTTCTCCCCGCTCTCGGCCGCCATGATGAGCAGCTGGCTCATGTCAGTGCCTTTCGTCTAGGTGGCTTTGGCTGATCGGTCGATCAGATGCCGTAGACGAACGGCATGACCAGACCGATCAGCGCCAGCGCCTCACAGAAGGCGAAGCCGAGAATCTGGTTGGCGCGGATCAGGCCGGCAGCTTCGGGCTGACGGGCCAGGGCCTGGGTGCCGTTACCGAAGATGATGCCGACGCCGACGCCGGGGCCGATGGCGGCGAGACCGTAGCCGATGGAGCCGAGGGAGCCGTGAACGCCGTCGGCAGCAAGGGTCTGGAGAGCGGACATGCCGATTCTTCCTTCTTCTTTACGGACCGGTGGGGGTTGGCCACCGGACGATCGGGGTGTGGTGTGGGGCGCTCAGTGGTGCTCGGCGAGGGCGCCCTGGATGTAGGTGCACGTCAGAAGAACGAAGACGTACGCCTGAAGAGCCTGGATGAAGAGTTCGAAGGCCGTCATCACGAGGGTCATGATGAAGCTGACGCCGGCGTAGGCGATGCCGATGCCGTTCAGCAGGTACCAGCTGGCGATCGTGAAGAGCAGCAGCAGGGTGTGGCCCGCGAACATGTTCGCGAAGAGTCGCACCGCGTGGGTGAAGGGGCGCACCAGCAGGTTCGAGAAGAACTCGATGAGCATGGCGAGCGGCAGCACCGCACCGAGCGACTTGTCGTAGCCCGTGACGTTCTTGAAGAAGCCGACGAAACCGTGGCGCTTGAACGTCAGCGAAACCCAGAGGATGTAGACGATCAGTGCCAGGACCAGCGGGTACGAAATGATCGACGTCACCGGGAACTGGGCGACCGGAACGATCGACCAGAGGTTCATCATCCAGATGAAGAAGAACAGCGAGACGACCAGCGGGACGTACTTCTCGCCTTCCTTCTTGCCGATGGTCTCGTAGACGACACCGCGGCGGATGAAGTCGTAGCCGGTCTCGGCGACCATCTGGAGCTTGCCGGGGACGACCTTCGGCTTACGGAAGGCGGCCCAGAAGAAGCCGACGATGATGATCGAGCCGAGCAGCGCCAGCAGCATCGTCTTGTTGAAGTACACGTTGCTGTCGCCGTCGCCCCAGAGGGGCTGGAACAGGAACGAGTGCAGGCCGGGAGCCGGGAAGCCACAGCCGTCGAAGATGTGGCAGTCGGTCTCGAAGGCGAGCACCTGCGTCGGATCAGCACTCACCGCGGGCTCCTTCAGCGTGGCGCATAGGTACGGCAACCTCGTTGTGTCGGCGCGGCGTACGACCGCGGGTCGGCACGGGACTGGTGTTACGGATGTGGGGGCGGCTTGGGGGCATCTCGCCTCGCGATTGAGCAGGCGTCAGCTCAGATGCCCGCGCCCGCGATGCCGCAGTTGGCACCGGACGATAGCAGGCGATCTCGTGCGCCTTTATCCCGGCCCTACCCCTCACGACGAGTGCCCCGACTTGTGGGACTTTCCGTCGCTCGTGGATACGGTCGATTCGGGTTCGACGTACAGGATCTTGGACTTCATGTGCGCACGCGTCTGCGCGGCGATCCACGCGAGGGTGCCGGCGAGGAGCGTGAGCGCGAAAGCCCTGGGATTGAACAGCGTCGTGTGCTTGAACGCGGCCATGAACACGAACAGCAGCAGGATCTGTGCCGCGTAGAGCATCAGGCCCATGGCCTGGAACAGATGCGGAAGCGATTTGGCGGTGCGCTGGAGGACGTACAGACCGATACCCATGAACAGGATCACGATCACCGTGGCGACGACAGCCCCGATCGCTCCCTTGCCACCCGCGACCACACCGCTGACGACGGCGGCAATCGCGCCGACGGCAACCGTGGGTACGGCGGCCTGGGCCAGGATCCGGGCGTCATTGGACGGCATGGCGGCAACTCCGCTTTCACAGGGGGCAGGTGTCGTCATGGACGAGCGTAGTCCCGGGCCGAGGGGGTCAAGACCTCACACCGACGGACCAACGCACTGGGTCCTTCGGCTCTCTCCGGGGTTCTCGTGAACCGTATCACAAACTATTTGATGAGGTCTTTACCTGGTTGGTGTGCTTGCTGTCACACATGAGAGTGACAGCGCCCGTCTGTGCAAAAACCGAACCGAGTTGTCTGGTATTGGGGATTTTGCTCCCCCACGAGTTGGCAATGCTCTAGTCAGATTCTTACCTTGGCCGTCTCAGCGACGGTGGGCGAAACGGGACCGGGAACCGATCGCGGTCGCCCCGTTGACGCCCGCGGCACCGGCCACGACGGGGTCCCGCTCCGCGGATTCCCCGGGCTCCCGCACCGGGTCGCCGGACCCCGGTGCCACCTCGTCCGACGCCTCGGCCTGCTGCCCGGACACGGCCGGCTCCACGCTCCGGCGGCGCCTGCGGTACCGCGGCGGCACGAACCGCTGGGCCCACACCGGCACCCGCGGGGTGAAGCGCGGGAGCAGCAGCAGGAGCAGCCCGATCGCGCTGAGGAACACCACGCCCAGCACGATCCACATCGACGCCGAGTTGACCGAGTAGGCGAGAGCGCCGAAGCCGATCAGGGCCGACCAGAAGTACATGATCAGCACGGCCCGGCTGTGCGAGTGGCCGATCTCCAGCAGCCGGTGGTGCAGATGGCCGCGGTCGGCGGCGAACGGGGACTGGCCGCGCCAGGTGCGCCGGACGATCGCCAGGACCAGGTCGGCGGCCGGCACGGCGATGATCGTCAGCGGCAGCAGGAGGGGGATGTAGACCGGGACCGTCTGGTGGACCGCCGCCTTCTCCGACCCCGTGAAGAGGGCCAGCGCGTCCGGGTCCACCTGACCGGTGATCGAGATCGCGCCCGCCGACAGCACCAGGCCGATCAGCATCGAACCCGAGTCGCCCATGAAGATCCGCGCCGGGTGCATGTTGTGCGGCATGAAGCCCAGGCACATGCCCATCAGGATCGCCGCGAAGAGGGTCGCCGGCGCCGCGGACTCGATGCCGTACGAGTACCAGATCCGGTAGGCGTACAGGAAGAACGCCGCCGCCGCGATGCACACCATGCCGGCCGCGAGACCGTCCAGGCCGTCCACGAAGTTCACCGCGTTGATCGTGATCACGACCAGCGCGACCGTCAGGAGCGTGCCCTGCCACTGGGTCAGGGCGACGTTGCCGACGCCCGGGATGGGCAGCCACAGGATCGTCAGACCCTGCATGACCATCACGCCCGCGGCGATCATCTGACCGCCCAGCTTGATCAGCGCGTCGATCTCGAACTTGTCGTCCAGGACGCCGATCAGCCAGATCAGGGCGGCACCGGAGAGCAGCGCCCGTGGTTCGTTCGACTTGGCGAAGACCTCGTTGAGGTTGGTCAGGTGGTCCGCGACCAGCAGGCCCGCGCACAGCCCGAAGAACATGGCGATACCACCGAGCCGCGGAGTGGGTTCCCGGTGCACGTCACGGGCCCGGATCTCCGGCATCGCCCCGGCCACGATCGCGAACTTCCGTACCGGCCCTGTCAGCAGATACGTCACCGCGGCCGTGATGCAGAGCGTCAGCAGGTATTCACGCACGGGCTTCCCCACAGGTCTCGCTGGCCATCACAGCCTCACACCCTAGCGACGGACGCATACGGTTGAGGACTTCCGGGTAGCGACGATGGTTGCACGGGTGGCTGTGCGCCACGGTCCACAGGGGTCCACACCGGGAGATACGGGACTTCGCCGGTCCCCGTTCAGCCGGGATACGGCGGGAACTCACCGGTGAGTGCGCGCACCTCCTCCCGGGCCGCGGCCGGCTGTGTACCGCCCCGCAGCACGGCCGCCAGCAGCGCCGCGATCCGCACCATCTCCGCCTCGCCCATGCCCTGCGTGGTCACGGCGGCCGTCCCCAGGCGCAGCCCGCGGCCGTCGCCGTGCGGCAGGGCGCAGCAGTCCAGCACCAGGCCGGCCGCCAGCAGCCGGCCACGCGCGGTGCGGCCGTCCACGCCGAGCGGGGCCGGGTCCGCGGTGATCAGGTGGGTGTCCGTGCCGCCGGTGGTGACGGCCAGCCCCTCCGCGGCCAGGTGCCCGGCGAGCACGCGCGCGTTGGCGACGACCTGATGGGCGTACGTCGCGAACGCCGGTGTCGCCGCCTCACCGAACGCGACGGCCTTGGCGGCGATGGTGTGCATCTGGGCGCCGCCCTGGGTGAAGGGGAAGACGGCCCGGTCCACCCGCTGGGCCAGCTCGGCACCGCACAGGAGCATCCCGCCGCGCGGACCGCGCAGCACCTTGTGGGTGGTCGCGCACACGATGTCCGCGAACGGCACCGGGTTCGGCGCCGCGCCGCCGGCGACCAGCCCGATCGGATGCGCGGCGTCGGCGATCAGATAGGCCCCGACCTCGTCGGCGACCGCGCGGAAGAAGGCGTAGTCGATGTGGCGGGGGTAGGCGATGGAACCGCACACGATGGCCTTGGGGCGGTGGTTGCGGGCCAGGTGGCGCACCTGGTCGTGGTCGATCAGACCGGTCTCGGCGTCGACGCCGTAGCCGACGAAGTCGAACCAGCGGCCGGAGAAGTTCGCCGGTGAGCCGTGGGTGAGGTGGCCCCCGTGGGGCAGGCCGAGGGCGAGGACGGTGTCGCCGGGGCGCAGCAGGGCCGCGTAGGCGGCCAGCACGGCCGAGGAGCCGGAGTGGGACTGCACATTGGCGTGCTCGGCGCCGAACAGGGCCCTGGCCCGGTCCACGGCGGCGCGTTCGGCGACGTCGACGATCTCGCAGCCGCCGTGGTGCCGGGCGCCGGGATACCCCTCGGCGTACTTGTTGGCGAGCGGCGAGCCGAGGGCGGCCAGCACGGCCGGCGAGCAGAAGTTCTCGGCGGCGATCAGCTGGAGCGTCGTCGACTGCCGCTGAAGCTCCCCCAGCAGGATCTCGGCCATCGCCGGATCCTGCCGCCGCAGGGCATCGGTCTCGTGGACGGTGGTGACCGACATGACGGACTCCGGGCGGTCGACGGTGGCGTATCCCCAATGTAGGCCCGCCCCCCGGCGAACGCGCGACCATCACGCCCGCACGGCCCGCCTCGGTACGAGCGGGTACTCCTGTCGGCTCAATCGGTGGCCGGCCGCGCGCCACCGCACGCACAACGCCGGCGGGAACTCCCCGACGCGCCTCACGCGCGCTCGGCCCCGGCGGGCCTGCCGGCTTCGGGACGCCGCGGCCGACCCGGGCCGCCGCACGCCGGCCGTCACGCGCGCGCCGGTACCCCCGTCAGCGCGGTGACGACCGGGTCCAGGGCGTCCCGTATCTCGTCGCCGATCGAACGGAAGAACGTCAGGGGCGCGCCGTAGGGGTCGTAGACCTCGTCCGCCTCCGCCGTCGGGGCCAGCAGCCAGCCCCGCAGCGCCGCCGCCGCCCGCACCAGCGCCCGCGCCCGCATCACCACCCCGTCCTCCAGCGGCGGCAGCGTGGTGGGGTCTATGGCGCGGACCAGGCGGGTGAACTCCTTGAGGGTGAAGGTGCGCAGCCCTGCGGAATGGCCCATGGAGATGACCTGGGCGCGGTGGTCGCGGGTGGCGGTCAGGACCAGGTCGGCCATGATCACGTGTTCGTCCAGCAGCTCCCGGCCGACGAAGCCGGAGGTGTCCGCGCCGAACTCGGCCAGCACGGTCTCCGCGTGGGACTCCATGGACGCACCCTCGTGGCCCCAGGTGCCCGCGCTCTCCACGATCAGCCCGCCACCGAGTACGCCGAGCCGCTCCGCGACGAAGTGGCGGGTCAGCCGCTCGGTGATGGGTGAGCGGCACACGTTGCCGGTGCTGACGTGGAGGATGCGGAAGGTGTCGCGCGGAAACCCGAACGTCGTCGTCTCCTCCGCGCTGTAACCCCCGCCGCCTATGCCACGCCCCGCTTCAGGGGCCGTCAATTCGCCACCTCGAGGTCGGGTACCACCTTGCGCAGCTCGTCGGGGGAGATCGCGCCCTCGCGCAGCAGCAGCGGCACCTCGCGGGAGACGTCCACGATGGACGACGGCACGATGCCCGGGGTGGGCCCGCCGTCGAGGTAGACGGAGACGGAGTCGCCGAGCATCTGCTGGGCGGCGTCGCAGTTCTCCGGCGCCGGGTGACCGGTGAGGTTGGCGGAGGACACGGCCATCGGACCGACCTCGGTGAGCAGCTCGATGGCGACCGGGTGCAGCGGCATGCGCACGGCGACCGTGCCGCGGGTGTCGCCGAGGTCCCACTGGAGGGACGGCTGGTGCCTGGCGACGAGCGTCAGGGCGCCCGGCCAGAACGCGTCGACCAGCTCCCAGGCCAGCTCGGAGAAGTCCGTGACGAGGCCGTGCAGGGTGTTCGGGGAGCCGATGAGGACGGGGGTGGGCATGTTGCGGCCCCGGCCCTTGGCGGCGAGCAGGTCGCTGACGGCCTCCGAGGAGAACGCGTCGGCGCCGATCCCGTACACCGTGTCGGTCGGCAGCACCACCAGCTCGCCCCGGCGGACGGCGGACGCCGCCTCGCGCAGACCCGTCACGCGGTCGGTCGCGTCGTTGGTGTCGTATCGCCGTGCCATGACTAACTGGCCTCCTCGTACACGTACTGCGGGGTGGGGGTCTGCGGGGTGCTCACGGCAGCGCCTTGCGGGCCGTCGCGAAGCGGGGGCGGTTGTTGAGGTCGGGGTGGTCGGCCGCGTCGGCCCAGCCCCGCTCCTCGGTGAAGATCCACGGCACCTGGCCGCCCTGGGTGTCGGCGTGCTCGATAACGACGACACCGCCGGGGCGCAGCAGCCGGTGCGCGGTGCGTTCGATGCCCCGGATAAGGTCGAGTCCGTCCTCACCGGAGAACAGGGCCAGCTCCGGGTCGTAGTCGCGGGCCTCCGGGGCGACGTACTCCCATTCGGTGAGCGGGATGTACGGCGGGTTGGAGATGACCAGGTCGACCTGGCCGTCGAGGTCGGGGAAGGCCGTGAGGGCGTCACCCTGGCGCAGGTCGACCCGCGACCCGGACACGTTCTTGCGCGTCCACACCAGGGCGTCCTCGGACAGTTCCACGGCGTGGACGCGGGAGCGCGGCACCTCCTGCGCGAGGGCCAGCGCGATGGCACCGGAGCCGGTGCACAGGTCGACGATGCACGGCTCCACGACGTCCATGGCGCGTACGGCGTCTATGGCCCAGCCGACCACGGACTCCGTCTCCGGCCGGGGCACGAACACGCCCGGCCCGACCTGGAGCTCCAGGTACCGGAAGTACGCCCGCCCGGTGATGTGCTGGAGCGGCTCGCGCTGCTCGCGCCGGGCGATGACCTCCCAGTACCGGGCGTCGAAGTCGGTGTCCTTCACGGAGTGGAGTCCGCCGCGCTTCACGCCGTGCACGAAGGCGGCCAACTCCTCCGCGTCGTTGCGCGGCGAGGGCACGCCGGCGTCGGCCAGCCGCTGGGTGGCCTGGGCCACCTCTGCGAGCAGCAGGTTCACGCGAGTCCTCCGTGTCGTACTCGTGCGGGCGTACGGGTCTTACGCGGCGGCGAGCTTCGCCGCCGAGTCTGCGTCGACGCAGGCCTGGATGACCGCGTCGAGGTCGCCGTCCAGGACCTGGTCCAGGTTGTACGCCTTGAAGCCGACGCGGTGGTCGGAGAGCCGGTTCTCCGGGAAGTTGTAGGTGCGGATCTTCTCGGAGCGGTCGACGGTGCGGACCTGGCTGCGGCGGGCGTCGGCGGCCTCCCGCTCGGCCTCCTCCTGCGCCGCCGCGAGCAGCCTGGAGCGCAGGATACGCAGCGCCTGCTCCTTGTTCTGGAGCTGGCTCTTCTCGTTCTGGCAGGAGGCGACGACTCCGGTCGGCAGGTGCGTGATCCGCACCGCGGAGTCGGTGGTGTTGACGGACTGCCCGCCCGGGCCGGAGGACCGGTAGACGTCGATGCGGAGGTCGTTGGGGTTGATCTCGACGTCGACCTCCTCGGCCTCCGGCGTGACGAGCACACCGGCGGCGGAGGTGTGGATACGGCCCTGGGACTCGGTGGCCGGCACCCGCTGCACGCGGTGCACCCCGCCCTCGTACTTCAGCCGCGCCCACACGCCCTGACCGGGCTCGGTCGCGCCCTGGCCGCCCTTGGTCTTCACCGCGACCTGGACGTCCTTGTAGCCGCCCAGCTCGGACTCGGTGGCGTCGATGATCTCGGTCTTCCAGCCGACGCGCTCGGCGTAGCGCAGGTACATGCGCAGCAGGTCACCGGCGAACAGGGCCGACTCGTCACCGCCGGCGCCCGCCTTGATCTCCAGAATGACGTCCTTGTCGTCACTCGGGTCGCGCGGGACGAGCAGCAGCCGCAGCTTCTCGGTCAGCTCCTCGCGTTGCTTCTCCAGATCCTTGACCTCGGCGGCGAAGTCGGAGTCGTCGGCCGCGAACTCGCGCGCGGTCTCCACGTCGTCGCCGGTCTGCTTCCAGGAGCGGTACGTGGCGACGATCGGGGTCAGCTCGGCGTAGCGCTTGTTCAGCTTGCGCGCGTTCGCCTGGTCGGAGTGGACCGACGGGTCGGCGAGCTTCTTCTCCAGGTCGGCGTGCTCGACGACGAGTTCCTCGACGGCCTCGAACATTCTGGGCTCCTGTACTGCGGTGAAGGAAAGGGCGGGCGACCAAAAACGCCGGTCCCGGGCACACCCCGCGAGAGGGCGTGGCCGTGGACCGGCGATATGGGGCTCGCTACTTCTTGGAGCCGGCGGCCTTGCCGAAGCGGGCCTCGAAGCGGGCCACACGGCCACCGGTGTCGAGGATCTTCTGCTTGCCCGTGTAGAACGGGTGGCACTCGGAGCAGACGTCGGCCCGGATGGCACCGGACTCGATGGTGCTGCGGGTGGTGAACGACGCGCCACAGGTGCAGCTGACCTGCGTCTCGACGTACTCGGGGTGGATGTCGCGCTTCAAGGTGTCTCCTAGGTATCGGGAGGGCGCCGGGTCGCCGCCACGGGATGCGGGAGCGTGAACCGGAGCCGACGTACCAGTCTGCCAGGACTGGGGCCATCCACCCAAACCGGGGGTACGGTCGTTCTATTCCTGGGGGCCGCACAGGCCCCTGCGGCGCTACGCCTAGCCGGTCACCACGCCCGTGGCCTCGCCCGTCGCCGTGCCTTGCGTGGCCGCCCTGGGGATCGGCCGGTCGCTCTTCAGGGCGTTCCACACCAGCGCGGCCTTGCTCCGCTCCAGGAGGACCCGGTTGGGGTTGGCCGGGTCGTACCGCACGGGCATCGTGACCATCTTCATGTGCGACGAGCCGATGCCCTTGAGGCCGTTGGCGAAGTCCATCAGGGAGTTGACCGAGCCGAGGTCGGAGTCGGTGGTGACGGCCTTGGTGGCGGTGTCCGCGAGGTCGAACAGCTTCTTGGGGTTCGTGAAGACGCCGACGTGCTTGACCTGATCGATCAGTGCCTTGATGAAGGCCTGCTGGAGCTGGATGCGGCCCAGGTCGGAACCGTCGCCCACGCCGTGCCGGGTGCGCACCAGGCCGAGGGCCCGCTCGCCGTCCAGGGTGTGCGCGCCGGCCTTGAGGCGCAGGTGGCTCTGCGGGTCGTCGATGGCCTTGGTGGTCGTCACCCGGACCCCGCCGAGGTCGTCGATGAGTCTCTGGAAGCCCTCGAAGTCGACCTCCAGGTAGTGGTCCATGCGGATCCCGCTGATCGACTCGACGGTCTTCACCGCGCAGGCCGCGCCCCCGGTGGAGTACGCCTCGTTGAACATCACGCCGGACGCGACGGGGTGGGCGGTGCCCTTGGTGTCGGTGCATTCGGGCCGGTCGACGAGGGTGTCCCGGGGGATGGAGACCACGCTGGCCCGCTGGTGGCCCTCGTACACGTGGACGATCATCGCCGTGTCGGACCGGGCGCTGCCGTCGTCGGTGCCGCCGCCGAGCTTCCTGTTCTTGCCGGACCGGGTGTCCGAGCCGAGGACCAGGATGTTCTCGGACCCGTTGTCGATCTTCGTGGGCCGGTCGCTGCCGAGGGCCTGGTTGATGTCGACGCTGCGGATGTTGCCGTTGAGCTTGACGTACACGAGCCCGGCGCCGGCGCCGCCCAGCACGACCACGCCCGCGGCCGTCCAGGCCGTCACGAGCAGCGCCTTGCGGTGCGTGCCACGGGCCTTGCGGCGGCGGCCCCTGCCCCCGCGGCGGGATCCGGTCGTGCCCTGCCCGGTTATGGCGGGCTCGGGCGTGCTCTCGGCGGCCACAGCGCTCCTCGGTCTCGTCGGTCGGCTACCCCCTGCTGTCAGGGTCAGGCGCGGTTCTCACCGCTCCATCGTCGCTCCGCCGGGTCAGACGGAGAAACCGGGAAAAGGGTTGCACGACGCAGAGTGCCCGCCGCGTGCGGAAAAGGTCACGGCGGGTAGTCGCCTGTTTCCGGCCGACCGCGTTCACCTGCGGTTCGGCGTCGGAGGCCGTACGTCCGGACTTCTGTGCCCGCCCGGATTCCTGTGGCAAAGATCTCGGGTCGCACGCCCTCCCCTCCCCCGGCGCAACGAGCCCGCCCCCCGTCCACAAGGGGACGGGGGGCGGGCTCGTGCGGTTCAGGGACGCGGAGACGTTCAGTCACCGTTTCCCGGCGTCGGCGTCGTCTTCTGGATCTGCATCAGGAACTCGCCGTTCGACTTGGTCTGCTTCATCTTGTCCAGCAGCAGCTCGATGGCCTGCTGCTGGTCGAGCGCGTGCAGCACCCGGCGCAGCTTCCAGGTGACGGCCAGCTCCTCGTTGCCGAGCAGGATCTCTTCCTTACGGGTACCGGACGCGTCGACGTCCACCGCCGGGAAGATGCGCTTGTCGGCGAGCTTGCGGTCGAGCTTGAGCTCCGCGTTGCCGGTGCCCTTGAACTCCTCGAAGATCACCTCGTCCATGCGGGACCCGGTGTCCACCAGCGCGGTGGCGAGGATGGTGAGCGAGCCACCGTCCTCGATGTTCCGCGCCGCGCCGAAGAACCGCTTCGGCGGGTACAGCGCGGTCGAGTCGACACCACCGGACAGGATGCGGCCGGAGGCCGGGGCCGCCAGGTTGTAGGCACGGCCCAGACGCGTGATCGAGTCGAGCAGCACGACGACGTCGTGACCCAGCTCCACCAGGCGCTTGGCGCGCTCGATGGCCAGCTCGGCGACCGTGGTGTGGTCCTCGGCCGGGCGGTCGAAGGTCGAGGAGATGACCTCGCCCTTCACCGACCGCTGCATGTCGGTGACCTCTTCCGGACGCTCGTCGACGAGGACGACCATCAGGTGGCACTCGGGGTTGTTGTGCGTGATCGCGTTGGCGATCGCCTGCATGATCATGGTCTTGCCGGTCTTCGGCGGGGCCACGATCAGACCGCGCTGGCCCTTGCCGATCGGCGCGACGAGGTCGATGATCCGGGTCGTCAGCACGCCCGGGTCGGTCTCCAGGCGGAGGCGGTCCTGCGGGTAGAGCGGCGTCAGCTTGTTGAACTCCGGGCGGCCGCGGCCGTGTTCGGGCGCCATGCCGTTGACGGAGTCGAGGCGGACCAGCGCGTTGAACTTCTCGCGGCGCTCACCCTCCTTGGGCTGGCGGACCGCGCCGGTGAGGTGGTCACCCTTGCGCAGACCGTTCTTGCGGACCTGGGCGAGGGAGACGTACACGTCGTTCGGGCCGGGCAGGTAGCCGGAGGTCCGGATGAACGCGTAGTTGTCCAGGATGTCCAGGATGCCCGCGACGGGGATCAGGACGTCGTCGTCGGTGACCTGCGGCTCGGCGATCTCGTCGCGGCCACGACGGCCACGGCGGTCGCGGTAGCGGCCCCGACGGCCACGGCGGCCGCCCTCGAAGTCGTCGTCGTCCTGCTGCTGCTGGCGGTCGCGGTCCTGCCGGCCGCCGCCCTGCTGCTGGCCCTGCTGCTGACGGTCCTGCCGGTCCTGACGGCCGCCGCCGCCCTGACCCTGCTGCTGCTCGTCGCCCTTGCCACGGCGGTCGCGGTCCCGGCCGCGCTCACGGCGGTCGCGGCGGCCACGGCCCTCGCCGTCACCGGCGTCGCCCTTCGCGTCGCCCTGCTGCTGCGACTGCTGCGCGGGCGTCTCGGCCTTGGGCTCGCTCTTGGCCTCGGCGGCGACGGTGTCGGCACCGCTTCCGGCCGGGCTGCCCGCATCGGCGGTGGCACGGCGGCGACGGCGCTCGACCGGGGCGTCGTCCGCCCCGCGCTCGGCCTCTCCCCCACGCTCGGCCGCGCTCGCGCGGGAGGGGCCCCCGGCGGGCTGGCCGGGGATCTCGATCTGCTGCTGGGCCACGGCCTTGTCGGCGGGCGCCTCGGACCGGGTCCCGGCCTTGTTCTCCGCGTCCTCGGCGGAGTCGCCGGTGCGGGCCTTGGAGGTGGCCCGGCGCTTCGGCTTGGTCTCGGTGGCGGTCTCGGCCTTGGGGGCGGCGCCCCCGGATGCCTGCGCCTCCTTGATGACCTCGATCAGCTGGCTCTTGCGCATCCGCGCGGTGCCCCTGATACCGAGGCCCGAGGCGACCTGCTGAAGCTCGGCCAGCACCATGCCCTCGAGGCCGGTACCGCGGCGCCGCCGGGAGCCGGCACCGGCGGCAGGCGCGGAGGCGTCCGTGGAGGGCGCGGCAGCGGTCTCCTCGACACGTGCGCCCATCAGATCGGTGGTGTCGCTCACGAAGGGTCCTTCCCTGGAGCGGACGTCGGCCTGTCTGGCTCGGCGACCGGTTGTGCTGTCCGGCTACGGTCCTGTCTTCTGTGAACCGTGCCGGGGCGGTGGTCCGCCAAAGCGGCGGAAGAAAATGTGCGGTGATGGCGCTTCCGCGAGCCGTGGCACCGTGTGTCACGTGGCGCGGTAGCACCGGTTCCGGAGGTCCCCTAGAGGGGGTACCCCCACCGGCGGCCCGCTCAGCGCTCGCCTACGACGTACTGCCCAGGTACGGCGCAAGGAACACGGAGTGGCGCGGGAGGCTCCCGGAAGAATGTCTGTCCCCGACGGGGACACGAGGCACCTCGCCATGGTGAGGTCGGGTGCAGACTTGAGATTAACACTACCGGATCCCACAAACATTCCCCCTCTCCAAATCCGGCAACCGCGTGTCAGGACGCAAGCGGCAGCACGCTCGCTCCCCGTACGTCGAGGTCCAGCCGGTTGGCGGCCCACTCGGCGCCGGCCAGGGCTTCCACCTTGTCGGCGGTGCCGGCGTCGGCGAGGGCCATGACGGTGGGTCCGGCGCCGGAGATGACGGCCGGGACGCCGTCGGCGCGCAACCGCTCCACCAGCGCCGCGCTGTCCGGCATGGCCGGGGCGCGGTACTCCTGGTGCAGACGGTCCTCGGTGGCGGGCAGCAGCAGCTCGGGGCGCCTGGTCAGCGCCTCGACGAGCAGGGCGGCGCGGCCCGCGTTGGCGGCGGCGTCGACGTGCGGCACGGAGCGCGGGAGCAGGCCGCGCGCGGTCTCGGTGAGGACCGGCTTCCCGGGCACGAAAACCACCGGAACGATGGAATGGTGGGGCTCCATCCTGATGGCCCGGGCGGCGCCGGCCTCCATCCAGGACAGGGTGAAGCCGCCGAGCAGACACGCGGCCACGTTGTCGGGGTGGCCCTCGATCTCGGTGGCCAGCTCCAGCAGCGCGGCGTCGTCCAGGCGGGACTCGCCGCCTATGGTCACCGCGCGGGCGGCGACGATACCGGCGCAGATGGCGGCGGAGGAGGAGCCGAGGCCCCGGCCGTGCGGGATGCGGTTGGCGCAGACGATCTCCAGGCCCCGGGGCTGGCCGCCCAGCAGGTCGAAGGCCGTGCGCAGGGAGCGGACGAGGAGGTGGCTCTCGTCCCGCGGGAGGGTCTCGCCGCCCTCGCCCGCGATGTCGATGTGCAGCCCGGTGTCGGCCACCCGGACGACCACGTCGTCGTAGAGCCCCAGCGCGAGACCCAGGGCGTCGAAGCCGGGGCCGAGGTTGGCGCTGGTGGCGGGAACGCGCACCCGGACGGCGGCGGCGCGGAACGCTGGACCGGCCATCGCTCGTTGACTCTCCTTGAGCTGCGTGACTGGCGGATGACGCTCGATGATTCGAGGGTCGTCCGGTGGACTGCCGATGACTGACGTACGAAGACCCGTCGGGCCGCGGAGACGGCGCCGTGCCACACGCTGGGGCATATGCGGTGGGCGGGTTGGATACAGCCTATCGAAGGAAGGTTCCGTGGCGACATAGGGCGCACAGGAGGCGCACGATGCGTGTCGGAAGCCGCCTGTGCCCCTGTCGGGGACGGCCCCGGACCAGGGACGCCCGGCCCGGGACACAGGGCCGGAACACCCGGCCCCGGGCGCCCGGACCGACCAGGTGCCGTGGCCGGGATGCCATGGCCGGGATGCCGTGGCCGGGGCGCGGCGCGCAGGCGGCGCGCCCCGGGCCGTGAGCGTCGGACGAGGCCGTGACCGTGACCGTCGGACCAGGCCGTGACCGTGGGACGCGGCCGTGACCGTCGGACGCGGCCGTGACCGTCGGACGAGGCTGTCAGGCGAGGCCGAGGCGCTCGGCCGCGGTGGCCGCGTCGACCGGGACGGTGACCGGCTGCGGGGCGCCGGCGACGGCCCAGTCGGGGTCCTTCAGGCCGTTGCCGGTGACGGTGCACACGATGCGCTGCCCCGGGTCGACCTTGCCCTGTTCGGCGGCCTTGAGCAGACCGGCCACGGAAGCGGCGGAGGCGGGCTCCACGAAGACACCCTCCTGCGCGGCCAACAGCCGGTAGGCGCGCAGGATTTCACGGTCCGTCACCTCGTCGATGACACCGCCGGACTCGTCCCGCGCGGCCAGGGCGTACTGCCAGGAGGCGGGGTTGCCGATGCGGATGGCGGTGGCGATGGTCGACGGGTCCTTGACGACCTCGCCGCGCACGATCGGGGCGCTGCCGGAGGCCTGGAAGCCCCACATGCGGGGAGTCGCGGTGGCGATGCCGTCGGCGGCGTACTCCCGGTAGCCCTTCCAGTAGGCGGTGATGTTGCCCGCGTTGCCGACCGGCAGGACGTGGATGTCCGGCGCGTCGCCGAGCATGTCGACGATCTCGAAGGCAGCTGTCTTCTGGCCCTCGATGCGCACCGGGTTGACCGAATTCACCAGCGCCACGGGGTAGTTCTCGCTCAGGGCGCGGGCGAGGGTGAGGCAGTCGTCGAAGTTGCCGTCCACCTGGAGGATCTTCGCGCCGTGCACGAGGGCCTGGCCCATCTTGCCGAGCGCGATCTTGCCCTGCGGCACGAGGACCGCGGACACCATGCCGGCGCGTACGGCGTACGCGGCGGCGGAGGCGGAGGTGTTGCCCGTGGAGGCGCAGATGACCGCCTTGGCCCCCTCCTCCTTGGCCTTGCTGATGGCCATGGTCATGCCGCGGTCCTTGAAGGACCCGGTGGGGTTGGCTCCCTCCACCTTCAGGTGGACCTCGCAGCCCGTGCGCTCGGAGAGCACCTGCGCGGGCACGAGGGGCGTGCCGCCCTCGCGGAGCGTCACGACCGGCGTGCTGTCGGAGACCGGAAGCCTGTCCCGGTACTCCTCGATGATTCCGCGCCACTGGTGGGTCATTGCTGGTTACTCTCCTTCAACCCGCATGATGCTGGCGACACCCCGCACGGTGTCGAGCTTGCGCAGTGCCTCGACGGTCCCGGTGAGGGAGGCGTCGGAGGCCCGGTGGGTGACGACGACGAGGGAGGCCTCGCCGTCCTTGCCCTGCTGCCGAACGGTGTCGATGGAGACGCCGTGTTCGGCGAAGACGGTGGCGACCTGGGCGAGCACGCCCGGTTTGTCGGCCACGTCGAGGCTGATGTGGTACCGGGTGACGACCTCGCCCATCGAGGAGACGGTCAGGTCGGCGTACGCCGACTCGCCGGGCCCGGTGGTGCCGTTGAGCCGGTTGCGGCAGACGGCGACCAGGTCGCCGAGGACGGCGGAGGCGGTCGGGGCACCGCCGGCGCCGGGGCCGTAGAACATCAGTTGCCCGGCCGCGTCCGACTCCACGAAGACGGCGTTGTACGCGCCGCGCACCGAGGCGAGCGGGTGGCTGAGCGGGATCATCGCCGGGTGCACGCGCGCGGTGACCGACGCCCCGTCCTTGGCGCGCTCGCAGATGGCGAGCAGCTTGATGGTGCAGCCCATCTCGCCGGCCGAGCGGAAGTCGGCGGCGGTGACCTCGGTCATGCCCTCGCGGTAGACGTCGTCGAGGCGCACGCGCGTGTGGAAGGCGATGCCGGCGAGGATCGCGGCCTTGGCGGCGGCGTCGAAGCCTTCGACGTCGGCGGTCGGGTCGGCCTCCGCGTACCCGAGGGCGGTGGCCTCGTCCAGGGCCTCCTGGTAGCCCGCCCCCGTGGAGTCCATCTTGTCGAGGATGAAGTTGGTGGTGCCGTTGACGATGCCGAGCACGCGGTTGACCTTGTCGCCGGCGAGGGACTCGCGCAGCGGCCGGATCAGCGGGATGGCGCCGGCGACGGCGGCCTCGTAGTAGAGGTCCTTGCCGTGCTGCCCGGCGGCGGCGTGCAGCGCGGCCCCGTCCTGGGCGAGCAGCGCCTTATTGGCCGAGACGACGGAGGCGCCGTGTTCGAAGGCGGTGGTGATGAGGGTCCGCGCGGGCTCGATCCCGCCGATGACCTCGACGACCACGTCGATGTCGCCGCGTTTGACGAGGGCGGTGGCGTCGGTGGTGACGAGGGCCGGATCGATGCCCTCCCGGACCCTGGAGGGCCGCCGGACCGCGACGCCTGCGAGTTCCACCGGGGCGCCGATCCGCGCGGCGAGGTCGTCGGCGTGCGTCGTCATGATGCGCGCCACCTCTGAGCCGACCACTCCACAGCCCAGCAGCGCCACCTTCAGCGGACGCGTACGCATCATCCGACCTCGTTTCCTCATACCGTCTACGGTTGGACCAGTCTCACTCACCGGACGACAGTTTCTACCCTTCGTCCGGATCGTGAGACATGTATTTCATTTGTACGGAGGCGCGGAGCCGGAGATCTTCCACCCCCGGTCACACCCCCGCGATTTCCCGTGGGAACCGGTCACCCCACGTCCAGACGCAGGAGGTCCTCCTCCGTCTCGCGCCGGACGATCACCCGGGCCTCGCCGTCCCGTACGGCGACGACGGGCGGCCGGAGCACGTGGTTGTAGTTGCTGGCCATGGACCGGCAGTACGCGCCCGTCGCCGGTACGGCGATCAGGTCGCCCGGCGCCACGTCGGCGGGCAGGAACGCGTCCTTGACCACGATGTCCCCGCTCTCGCAGTGCTTGCCGACGACGCGGGCGAGCACGGGCTCCGCGTCGGAGACCCGCGACACCAGCGCGACGCTGTACTCGGCGTCGTACAGCGCGGTCCGGATGTTGTCGGACATGCCGCCGTCGACGGAGACGTACGTCCGCAGCCCCTCCAACGGCTTCACGGTGCCGACCTCGTAGAGCGTGAAGGCCGTCGGCCCGACGATGGCCCGCCCCGGCTCGACGGAGATCCGCGGGGTGCGCAGCCCGGCCGCCTCGCACTCGCGCGTGACGATCTCGTTGAGCGCCTTGGCGATCTCGTGCGGCTCACGGGGATCGTCGTCGCTGGTGTAGGCGATACCGAGCCCGCCGCCCAGGTCGATCTCGGGCAGCTCGACCCCGTGCTCGTCCCGGACGTCCCGCAGCAGCCCGACCACGCGGTGGGCGGCGACCTCGAAACCGGACATGTCGAAGATCTGCGACCCGATGTGGGAGTGGATCCCGATCAGCTCCAGCCCGTCGAGGTGCAGCGCCCGCCGTACGGCCTCCGCGGCCTGCCCCCCGGCCAGCGGAATGCCGAACTTCTGGTCCTCGTGGGCGGTGGCGATGAACTCGTGGGTGTGCGCCTCCACGCCCACGGTGATCCGGATCTGGACCGGCTGGCGCCTGCCGAGCGACTGCGCGATGTGCGCGACCCGCACGATCTCCTGGAAGGAGTCCAGGACGATGCGCCCGACACCAGCCTCGACCGCCCGGGTGATCTCCGCGACGGACTTGTTGTTGCCGTGCAGGGCGATCCGCTCGGCGGGCATGCCGGCGCTCAGGGCGGTGGCCAGTTCCCCGCCCGAGCAGACGTCGAGATTGAGCCCCTCCTCGTGCAGCCACCGCACGACGGCCCGGGACAGGAAGGCCTTCCCGGCGTAGAACACGTCGGCGTCCGGACCGAACGCGCTGCGCCAGGCACGGGCGCGGACCCGGAAGTCGGCCTCGTCGAGGATGTAGGCGGGCGTGCCGAACTCCTCGGCGAGCCGGGTGGCGGTGATCCCGCCGACGGTGAGGACACCGTCGTCGTTACGGCCGACGGTCCGGGCCCACACCTTGGGATCGAGGGTGTTCAGGTCGGCGGGCGGCGCGGAGTAGTGCCCCTCGGGCAGGACGTCGGCGTGGCGGGGCCCGGCGGGATGGGCGGAACGGCTCATGACGTGGCTCTCAGACTCTCTGTCTCTCTCCGGGACGCATCTGCTCTCGGCGCCTCAGAGATGTTCGGGTGCGTCGATGCCGAGCAGGGACAGGCCGCCGGCCAGCACCGTCCCGGCAGCTTCGGCGAGGGCCAGCCGGGCACGGTGGGCGGCCGAGGGTTTCTCGTCCCCACGGGGAAGCACGCAGGGCAGAAAGGGCAGCACGGCATCGGCGACGGTCACGAGATGCCGGGCGACCCGGTCCGGGGCACGGTGGGTGGCGGCCGCGGCGAGGATACGGGGGTGGTCGGCGAGGGGGGTCAGCAGCGGGCGGAGGGTGGTGCCGGCTTCGGGGTGGGGGTGGGGGTGGGGGGCCGGGCGCGGGAGGGCGTCCGGCTGGGTGGGGGCGGGGTTGCCGGGGCGGGGGGCGGCGGCATCCGGGGCAGGGTCGCCGGGGCGGGGGCCGGCGGCGGTCGTGACGTAGTGGCCGAGGTGGGGGGCCGCGACGGGTGCGGGTTCGACGGGTCCCGATTCGGCGGGTCCGGGTCCGACGGGTGCGGGTCCTACGGGTCCGGCTTCGGCGGTGAAGCCCAGGCGGGCGGCGTTACGGCTGAGGGACCGGATACGGGCGTGGGCGTATCGGACACGGAAGAGGGGATTGCTCTCCCGCTGCACCAGGTGGTCGGCGCTGATCCGGGGCCGGTCGTGCGGGGCCGGGTGGAGCAGGGCCCACCGGGCCGCGTCGGGACCGAGCGGGGCGGGATCCTCCGGTGCGGGCACGGGCCGCAGGTTGGCGGGCTCGCCGTGCTCGACGGTGGCCCGGCCGCCCTGCGCCCCCACGAGCCGTACGACCACGTCGGCGACGACCTCGGCCCGCACCTCGTACGGCACGCGCAGCGCGACGAGCTGGCCGGCGAGGGCGTCACCTTGCCCGTACCGCTCGCCCTTGTCCCGGATCTCGCGCACCAGCCCGCTGACGGAGTCGGCCTGGGCGGCGAGGGTGATGTTGAGGAACCCGGGCCCGGTGACGACGACGTCCCGGATGCCGGCGGCGCCGGCGAGGCGGGGCCGCAGGATCTCGGCGACCCGCCGCGGGGGCTGCCCGGCCGGCCGGGCGAGCTGGAGCGCGATGGTGGTGGCGTAGTCCCCGCAACCACCGGGCCCCGGCTCACCCACCACGGCCCGCTCGGGCACGGTCACACTCAGCGCTCCGTCATCGACAGCGCGACGCACCGCGCGCAGCACGGTACGGGAGAGCTCGACGGGGGTCACGGGACAAGCGTAGGGGAGGAGGGGGGTGGGTAGGCGAGGCGGTTATCCACCGGGCCCTGCCCCCGCGGTGCGTGCGCCTCACTCTCCGCGGTGCGCGCCGCCCTACCCTCCGCGGGCCATCCCGCCCGGCACACCGTCGGAGAGTCCCTCACCACCCGGGGAGTCATCACGGCCGGGACATCCGCCGCTACCGGAGACACGGTGCGAACCGGAAGCCCCACCTTCACCGGCCCCGGCATCACCACCGCCCGGCCCCCGGCCTCCTCCACTACTTCCCCTTCCCCCGTCACCGCCGCCGCCTCCTTCGCCCCCGCCTCCCCCATCCCCGTGGGCCTCTCCCCCGTGCCCTCCGTGTCCGGTGCGGCGCTCGATGAGGTCCATGACGAGCCGCACCAGCTCGGCGGGCTCGAAGGGCTTGGCGAGGAAGGCGTCCACGCCGACGTCGAGACCTGCCTCGACGTCGTACTGCGTACACGCGCTGATGATGGCGAGGGGCAGATGACTCGTACGGGGATCGGCACGGAGCCGGGCGGCGGTGCGCAGCCCGTCCAGCCGGGGCATGACGACGTCGAGCGTCACGACGTCGGGCTGCACCTGATGCACCACGTCCAGACACTCGGCACCATCGGCCGCGGTCACGACCTCGAGCCCTTCCAGCTCGAGATTGACCCTGATCAGCTGCCGGATGACCTTGTTGTCGTCCACAACAAGCACCCGCCCCGAAGCGCCTGGCACACGTCGAGAGTAGGTCGGCTCCGGCCACCGCGTCCGGGTTTTCCCCACTTCCACCCCCTACCGGGGACGCGCCCACCCCGCACCCCGGAATCGGGTTCCTGATCACCCCCGCGGACCTGCTAGTGTTCTACCCGTCGCCGCGAGCGAGAAGCTCAACGCAAGACACGCCCCCGTAGCTCAGGGGATAGAGCAACGGCCTCCGGAGCCGTGTGCGCAGGTTCGAATCCTGCCGGGGGCACCCAGCATGAGGTGCCCAAAGACCCCGTCACCAGCGGAAACGCTGAGGCCGGGGTCTTCGCGTATGTGCAGGCGTGTGCCGCCCGGAGCGGGCGTATGCCGGGGTCTGTGGACGAGGCGTGGACGGGATCTTGGAGCATCGCCGCAGGTGAGGTCCAAGAATGGGCGAGGCCGGCACCGGCGCCAGGTGCCGCCGCCCTGATAGACATCACCACGCCACCAGGGCTACCAGCGGGCTCCCACGAGGACTACCGACACCTAATCGTGGTTGTTGCTACGGGCTTGGCGTGCCGCCTCCTCGCGCTGCTTCCTGAAGTAGTCGTCCTTCCGCTTGATGGCACGCCGACGCCGCGCCTCCTCTTCCTGCCGCTTCCTTGTCTCGTTCTGCAGCTTCTCCGCTGCATCCCTGAAGATCGGGCTCTTCACCACATCGTTTTTCATCAGTACAGCCAGTCCCGAGACCACAGCCGCACCCGCCAAACCAGTCAGCGCCATCAGCTTCGCGCTCTTCATTCGTTGCTCACCCCTCAGCACTAAGACATCGCCCGCTAGTCGCTGTCCACCAAGTCAGGCGTGGCTCCAAGCCTGACGATGGCGAGCAACGCTGTACACCCGTTCCACCTGGTCGGCCGTGAGAACGCCTAAGAGCGGACCGAGGGCCGACACCTGGCGCTCCTGGTACACCCTGACATCGAGCTGCGTAGCGACCACCTTCAGCTCGGTCACACCTACGAAGACGAGCACCGGCTCCACCACTACCGGGAAGTCGCAATAACGCTCAAGCACTCGGGCGACCCGCTTCGCCTCTGCCCGGCTCTTGCGTGCGTAGGGCGCCGGTTTCCCGTGATCGACTTTTACGGAATCGTCCCCGACCCATACGGCCCGCTTGTGGTGGTGCTTCGTATTGATGCTGAACACTCCACCAGGCCCGATCAGTAAGTGATCGATATCTACTTTGTTGGCCAAGGGGACGGAGTGCAGGACGCGCCAGCCGTGGCGCCCCAAGCGGTTTAACTCGGCTCCCACTCGCCGCTCCCCCGCCAACCCCTTTCGCCAGGGGTCCCATTCCGAGGGCCGCCGCAGAAGCCGTGAGACGACTCGCTCCATCAGTCCCGGGCCGGATTCATCGAGCAGATCACGTATGGACTTCCCGGGAGGGTTGACGGCCAGGTCGTCGGCCGGCGTCAGAGGCGGCAGCATCGGACGCGCCTGAACCTCCGGCGCCCTGTCTGGCGGGACAGGCTCGGTGAGGTTCTGTAAGTGCTTCGTGAGCACGGCGATCACGTCGTCACGACACTCGGCCCGCAAAACCGTGATGTCCCCCGTCGTGACGTCCGCCCAACCGACCGCGGTGCCATCAGGCAGGTTGGCGTACAGACGATCATGCCCGTACCGCTTCCAGCGGGTGACGTGCAGTTCCATAAGGCCCCCTGTGCTCCCGCGTTGCCGTTGCAGATATGCCAGCAGCAAGCGAGACGAGGCCACAAGACCGCATGGTGTGCCGCTTGACTCAGCTCGCCGCTTCCGAACGAGGCATCGGCGCAGGTAGGGCCAAAAAGAGGGAGGCCTCAGGCGGCATGCCTGAGGCCTCAGTGTGGGTGCAGGTTGTCTCACTCGTACTCGCGGAGCAGGTCCTCGATGCGCCGGTTGGCGACGTCCTGCCGTCCGTCGAGGCACTTCGCGTAGCGGGTCAGCAGGACCTCAACGCTGTTGCCGGCGCGTTCGGCAACCTCGGTGGGATCCACTCCCGCATTGAGCCACGTCGACAGCGCCGAGTGCCGAAGGTCGTACGGCCTGCTCGCAAGCGGCGAGGCCGCGACAGCCGGCGGAAGCGCCAGAAGCCGAGCCTCTTGCCACACGCGGTAGTAGGTCGAGGACGGGACGACCGAACCCCTCTCACTGAAGAAGAGCCGCCCGTCCTCCGCTGTGCCGAACGTGGCCAGGTGCTCACGCAGCACGGCGACGAGCTGGGGCGGGATGGGCACACGCCGGACGCCCTCAGCCGGTCGATTCTTGAGCCCGCGGTCGTCGTGGGTCTCCCCCGAGTCCGTCCATTGCTTGCCGACCGAAGGACGGGTGCGGTGGAGCAGCGCCGATCCCCAGCCCTGCTCAGGGAGGACAAGGTCAGTCTCGACCAGGCCAACCGCCTCAGCGGGCCGGAGGCCACCGAAGTACATCGCCGCGAACAGCCCGACGAGACGCCGGCCGCGAGCCCGCCGGTATCCGCCCACGTAGGACACTGCCGCCAGGAGATTGCGTGCCTGCTCCGGGTTGGCCACAACGCGCGGATCGACCTGGTTCGAGACCTTGGGCTTCTGCCAGCGAACCGCCGTAATCGGATTCTCCCGCAGCTCCCCCAAGTCGACCGCGTAGTTCGCAGCGTTGACGAGGGTCCGCCGCTTCCGCCGCACGGTCTCGGCAGCTGCCGCGGTGCCGTCGAGCTTGAGCTTCAGCCCGTCGAGCACCGCGCGGGCCGTTGCCGGTTCAGCGAGGTCCGCGAGCGGCCGGGAAGCCTTCGCTACCCAGTGCAGGACGTTCCGAACATTGTCCGGAACTTCCGGCGGAACGAGAGCGGCGGCCTGGTGCTGGTTCGTCGTCGCACTGACCGCGTCGCTCGGGGCCAACGTGGCCACGGAGGAGGTGGCGACGCAGTCGCCGCCGCAATGCTTCACGCCGCCCTGTACGGCGACGAGGACCAGGCGGTGATCCTCACCTAGGCGTGGGACCGCCTGCTCATCGACCCGGTACCGGGCCCACGAGGAGCCCGCGACTTCACCGGCCTCCGGCAGATCACCCCGGCCGTCTCGGCAGTGCCGGCCGAGGCCCGTCCGATCGCACCAGCCGGTTTCACACTGCCGAGGCTTGCCGCGGAACTCCCGCATACCTTCGCACTGCTCGACCCATACCAAGGTGCCGAAGGCGTAACGCGTCAGCTGGAAGAACTGGTCAGTCACTTCGGGCCGGAGTCCATCGACCTCCTGGACGTGGGCGGTGACATCCTCGCCCGGGGCGACGAGCCGACGCTGAAGAGCCCTCTCGCCGATGCCCTCACCCTGGCCGCTGCCTGCCAGGTGAACGCGTCGGTCCGCCTCCTGGTCGCCGGCCCCGGCCTGGACGGCGAACTCTCCCCGGGCGACCTACGTCCGATGCTCGGTTCTGTCCTCCACACCCTCACCGCGGACGACGTGCAGCGGATCAGCGCAGTCCTGGAGTGGCACCCCTCCGAGGCAACCGCGATGCTCGCCGCAACGGCCCGAGGCGTCCGGGGCACCTGCGAGGTACGAGACGCGGGGCTTCCCGTAGCTCTCACCGACGAGGGCCCACGGGTGCACGAGGTTGACCTGGACGAAGCGGTGAGCCGCAACAGTCTGGCCCGGGCCATCATGACGACCGCTGCCCTGGACGAGGTCGAGGCGCATAGCCGCCAGGTCTGCGGGTTCTCCGAGATCGACTATGAGCGCAACAAGGCCGCGTGGCTGAAGGACCAGTCACCGGTGAGACTGGACGCCGAAGCCGTATTGCCGCAGCTGGAACAGTTCGAGACGGAGGCCCGCAGCCGCGGAGTCACTCACACGACGTTCCGCCGCATCACCGAGGCTCTGCACCTCAACGGCTCTCAGCGCAGCGAACTGCGCTGGCTGCTCATCAACAGGCGCCCGGAGCAGTACGACGCACCCCTGTGGCGCATCACGACGACTGCCTGAGTAACAACTTTCTCTACGGGTTCAAGGCGGCTCGCTCCGCTCACCGCGCGCGGCCCGGCCCCCGGCCGGGCTTGCGCTCCTGTCTCCGCCCCGCTCCAGCCCGGCCGGCGCCCGCGCCGCGCACATAGCAGCGAGCCAAAGACCACGAGTCGAGTGCCACACAGGAGCGGCCCCGGTCAGAGCGATGCCTCCGGCGGGGGATCGGCCGGCACCGGGATGGCGGGGGCGCCGTCGTCGGCCGCGGGCGCGTAGTGGCGTGCGCGGGGTGCTCCCATCCCGTCCGCCGTCGACCCAGGCAGAGCCGAGCAGACGCGGCCCATGGCGTCCAGGTCGTTCGTACAGTGGCGCGCTCCACCTGGACGCCATGGACCACGCCCGCTCCACGGTGTTTGGGTCGACGGCGTACGGGATGGGAGCTGGGGAAGGCGGTGGGCTGCCGCCCACAGCAATCTCAATGTTCGGAGGGGGACTCCTGCGCCTCATCTGCGAACAGGGAAATCTGCCCGCGCATCACCGGAGAACGAGAAGGGCGCGCGTAGTCAGAGATGGGACCAAGCGTTCGCAGCACGGTCGCGTCATATAGCCAGCTGAGATTCCCTTCCTTTTCCAGTCGGCCGCTTACCTGCAACGCCAAGTCTTCCTCATGCGCCCTGACCGCCTCATGATATTCCTCTTCATCCGAGAGTCGGACGCGGACCTTTTTTGCTGGCCCCGATGCGGGCGCCTCGATACTAAAGACACCAGGACTTCCAGCCTGCTTCTTGGCGAGTAGGTGCACTCGTCCGATCATCGTCGTAACTCGGGAGGAGTCATCTGACGCTAGTTTCATAGCCGCTTTATTTAGTGGAAGTAGATCCGAACCTTGCAGGTCAAATCGAGAATCTAGGTCAACAGGAGAGGGCATGGCGGGATCCCACTCCACGCTAATATCTGCACCGTCCGAATTCTCGGCAGCGTCCGAACCGACCTCAAATGATCTCAGCTTCCCAAGCTGAGAGCGCGAGTTCGATTCTCGTCACCCGCTCCACACGAAACACCCAGGTCTGTGACCTGGGGGTTCTTTGTCGTCTTCTCCCACGCAGAATGGAAGTTCACCCCACCTGACGATCATTCGGTTCAGCGTTGTGGATGGTTAGTGATCAGGATTTGAGGGAGGGGTTGAAGACAGTCGTAGTTCTAATCCTGTACCACTATTCGTCGATGCCCTCGAATTCGGTCACCATGGAGACAATCCTCGCGGGCGCCTTATCGAGGAGGAAGTCGTCGGCGAAGACGACCTCGGGGATGCCTCGGCAGTCTGCGGCCGCGGCTCGCCTGACCGCAGAGATCCGGGGGGATTCAACTTGGTCGTCAGCTGCCTCGAAGGGACTCTTGGCGGCTACCCACATACGCTGCTCAAACAGGACGGCCGGGCCTGCCCCACCGAGGTCCGGTACGAACTCGGCACCGCCTTCCAGGAAGTCAGCCGCCCAGTTCTGCAGCAGCCGACTGGGCTGGCGCGGCTCGATGCGGGTACCTGTGGCCTCCCCGGAGAGGATGGCAAGGAGGTCGTCGGCGAGCCGCCAGTCCAGGAGCGAGTGGTAGGCCATGTTGGTGTAGTCGCGCAGGCACTCGTAGCAGGAGCCCCGGCAGTCGCGGCCGTGGCTGCCGTCACGGAACTTCTCGACCATGCGGTTGGCGGCGGCCACGAGGTCGTTGAAGACCTCGGGCTCGGCCAGGTGGGTGCAGTAGCCCGCGCCGTTATCGAGGGTGTCGGAGAGGAAGGCGAACGTCCGCGCCCGGGAGCCGGCGGATCCGGCACCGTGGATACCGGAGGCGATTTCGTTCGGCTGGACCTGGAGGATATCGCCGGCTGCCACACGGAGGAGTGCGGCCAGGGAGTACCAGCCGGCACGGCGTCCGGAGCGGTCATCCGGGAATCCGGTCGCCTGGGCGACTGAGGCGAGGTTGAGGCGGAGGCCGTGTTCCAGACTCTCGCCCGAGGCCGGGCCGAGGAGGAAGAGATCGGTGTGCTGGACCGCGCCGATCGCTGTGCCAGGGGTGCTGCTGGCGTCTTCAACGGTTCCGGCCAGCCAGGGCGCGTAGACGGCAGCTTCTGCCTCTACCAAAGCACCGGACCAGTCGGAGGTCGCCTTGGCCGGGGAGAAGTGGAAGAGCCGACCGCCGTTGTCGTTGACCGCGTAGCGGCGGCCCTTTCCGGCATGCACCACCATCCCGGCTTGGGTAATCCGCCGGGGAGCACCGGACTCCAGGTCCGCTGCCGTACGCGGGGAGAGTGATCTGGCCCTCCAGGCGAAGTTGCCGTCGAAGTCGCGCGCCTTCCCTCCGGTCATGAAGCCGGCCGGCTGATGGAGGCTGATCTCCCGGTACGAGCCGTCGGATGCTCCGCAGGCAGGACACTCCGCAGTCCGCTCTTCGTCTCCGCCCGGCTCGGAAACAGCCTTCGCGTCCTCGTCGAGGTGCCCGCACGCACGGCACATACCGATGTGCTGCGCTTCGCCGAGGGGATCACTCACAGCCTTCGGGGTCCCGCCTCCAGGCACGTATCCGACCACACCGACCGATGTATGGACCTTTCCGTCCTTCACGGTCTCCGCGCCGGGGGCGAACTGCGAAATCGCGACGTCGAGCGAGCGGTCGACGACACCTGGCGGGGGCCACGGGTAGGACTCCCGCGGCCGCCTCGTGTAGAGGTAGCGGACCGACGTCGGGAAGCCGAACATCGGGAGGAGGCCGGACTCGGCCAGGCGCTGGCTGAGATCGTGGTGCCCGCGGGATGATTCAGCGACAGCGGTGACTTCGGCAACAAGGCGCTCCGTCGCCCATCGAAGTGCCGCGTCAGGAGCCCCGGTGCTTTTCGTGTGGCTCACGAGCGCCTCGGCCACCGCACTGATCTGAGCGGCCTCGGATGCGATCCACGCTTCGACTGCGGGTCGGACAGCATGCCAGTCGCGGACGAGTCCGAACTGGCCGTGGACGTTGCGCGTCGGGTCGAGCTCAGCGTCGCCCGCGGAGTTCGCCTGTGCGAATTCGAACGCCCGGCGGAGCACCTCAGAGGCGAGGACCCGCTGGTAGATGTCCTTCATATCCGTAGAGAGGTACGGAGGCGGGGTCGGAGCGTCAACGATGCGCTTGGGGTCCTGGAAGTAGTGCTCGTCGTGACTGCGCCCGCGGCACACCGTGAGCGCAAGGGCTACGGGCGCCCCGCGGCGGCCTGCCCGACCGACCCGCTGCTGGTAGTTGAAGCGGGTGGGCGGCATGTTGGCCATCAGCACGACGGAGAGCGGTCCGATGTCCACGCCGGCTTCCATCGTCGTGGTCACCGAGAGCACGTCGAGGGTGTCGGGCCGCGGGTGTTCCGCATCGTTGAGGAACACGCTCTGGAAGCGGGCTTGGCGCCCTTGGGCCTCGATCCGGTCGGTCTGGCCGGTGAGCTCCGCGGTGTTCAGGCGGAACTTCCCGATTCCGTTCTTCGCCATCCACGCGTAGTAGTCGTCCTCCGGCGGGTCGAAGTCCTCCGCCTCGGGAGGCAGCGGTCCTCCGCACTTCGTACAGATGCCGGTCCCAGGGTGCAGGTGCCGACGGTGGCATACGCCGCACTCCCACGCGAGGCCTTCACCATGTCGGAGAGACACCTCCTCCGGCTGGATCACATACCCGATCACGGCCTTGCCCCAGGCTCGCTCGGCTCGATGCTGGACATCCTCCTCGTCTTGGCCTGTGACCGCTGCAATCCTCTGCCAGTAGTCGCGGAGGCGACGAGGCGGAGTGTCCGCGGCAGTACGGAGGCCTGCGAATCGGCGCAGGTGGCCGAGGACACGCAGGCTTCCCCGTACGAGTGCGATCTCCGAAGCCCGGTCGCTGGTGAGGACCGACCTGTCTGACGCCAGCGAGAGCCAGCCGAGACCGAGTGATTCGAAGTCCCTGCCCGCACTGCCGAACAGTCCCATGAGGAGCTCCCGGCTGAGGGACTCCCGTATCTCGTCGCGGAGATCACGCTGCCGCGCGCTGAGAACCGTGCCGGACTCGTCGCGGACCTTCCCTTCGGGATCATCGGGCCATCGGTACAGCGACGACCACCGCCGTGTCTCAGTGCCCTTCTCATAGCGAGCCGTCTGCAGCGAGGCGTTCGGCCCTCCCGGGTTCACTCCGAGGTGGACTAGCTTCTCGGCAACGGTGGCGGCGTGGCTGTCCAGACTCGGAACCCTGCTCAGATGCGCGTAGAGCTCCTCCTCCGTGTCAGGTTCTGGATCATCGGCGAGGTCGTCGAGACTCTCGGCAGAGGGCGGCTTCTGGAGCTTCTCCCATTGGTCGTATGCGGCGGGGTCCCTGGGCCGGATCCGCTTTCGGGCGGCCTGAGCTGCCGCTAGGTCCTCCTGGGTCCGCGAGGCACTCTGGTAGAAGCCCTGGATCACTGCCAGGTCGGTTGTGGGATCTCCTTGGTTCGCGACTTCCTCCGCAAGAAGCAGACGCAAGAGGTCCTGGTAATGGCGCAAGCCGAGGCCGGCTGCGAGCTTCGCGGCGTCCTGGCGGCTGTCGGAGAAGACGACGGCCTGACGCGTGGGCAGTTGGGCGAGGACGGCGGTGGTAAGTACCTGGTTGACCTTCTCGAAACCGGTGCGCATCGACCGGACTGGAGTCCGGAGGCGACGGGGGTCGCTCAAGCTGAGGTTGTCGTGCCCGATACGCCGGACCTCCCAGTTGTCGCCGCAGCCAGGGCACTGGGAAGGAGCGGCCGGAAGGTCTTCGAGCCGGAGGCGGGGGCGTCCGCGTTTCGGCTCTGGAACGCTGGTGTGGAAGGACCAACCGGTGTGGTTCCTGTGGTTGCGCAGCATGCCGGTGCGGGGGTCGTACGCACTCCGCTTGAACTCGAATCCGGCGCTCATCGCCCCCTTGTCGGAACTCGTCTCCCAGTCCAGCTTGTCCGCGGCAGGGTGCTTCTTCCTCGGCCAGTAGACGACGTAGTTAGCCGCGCTGGGGCCGAGGGAGCCCCCGTCGGGTAGCGAGTCGAGGTCAGGCAGATCGGCAAGGAGACCGGCTTTGAATCCCTTCCCCCTGCGCTGCTTGAAGGCGGATTCCGGGGCGTACCCGCCCAGCAGCACATCGCCGCAGTTCTGGCAGTAGAGCAGTTCGAGGACCCGGGCTCCGCAGTCGCATCGCGAGGTCGGCCGCGAGAACAGCTTTCCGACGGTCCGGGCGCTGTCCTCTCCGTGGGCGGGCTCTCCGTCAGCGGGTTCTCGTCCGGGGATCTGCGGGCACTCAGGATCCGAGCATGCCCAGACTCCAGGGATGTTTCTGAAAAAGAGGTGGCCCCGCAGAGTCGGCAGCTTGGGCAGCCCGCTGCGGCGGAGCGCGGCCAAAACGCCTGCCAGAGCGTCTGCTTGCTGCTCCTTCGCCACCGCCGGGAACATCCTGGCGGCGACTGCGTCGTCGAAGTCGGCGGTCAGCCGGTCGCCGTCCCGAAGTGCGTTGGTGAGGGCGTCGCCGGCACCGGTACGGGCCAAGAGGTCGTCAGCCTCGGCCGCTCCGGGCTCAGAGCCGAGACGCGCGAACTCGGCAGCATGATCCGACACGTCGGAGTCCGTGGTCGCAGGCAGGTCCAGACGGCCGCCGAGCACTTCGAACCGGTCGCGTTCGATCCCGAAGAACTCCTGGAGGAAGTCGAGGTCCCGGGGTGCTTCGAGGGAGGCAGACGCTGCGATGACCCGGAACTTGTCAGGACGGTCGGTTAGGCCCAGGCGGTGGCGGAGGTTCCTCAGCAGATACGCGATCTCCGTACCGGCTGTGCCGCGATACGTGTGGAGCTCGTCGACCACCAGTGTGAAACGGGCGTCGGGGACCTGGTGCAGCCACTGGCGCGTCTTCTCGAAGACGGACGCTTCCCGGGACCGCATCAGCATGACGTTCAGCATGCTGTAGTTGGTGATCATGATGTCCGGGGGTGCCTGGATCATGTCCCAGCGGGAGCGCATCTCCGCACCGTCGAGCCGGGGGATGAAGTACTTGCCGTCGCCGTCGCCGCTCTGGGCCTGGCGGGAGCGAGCCTCGGTGGCGGCAAACTCCTTGCGGAGGTTCCTGACGCCGGCAGCAGAACCGATGTCCCCCGGGACAGGTGTCGCGCCTGTGTAGCGGCCGAAGTAGAAGCGGTGTCCAGGGCGCTTGGCCTCAAACCACGCGCGCACGCCGTCGCTGTCCAGAGCCTTGCGCAGACGCATCATCTGGTCGTCGACGAGCGCGTTCATCGGGTACAGCACGAGTGCGCGAACGGCAGCGTGGCGGCCGCGCTCGCCAGCCCTCTGCGGCTGGAAAGCACCGTCGGGCGAGGTCCACCAGCGGTTGGCCGGGGCTGACGTCGCACTCCACGACTCGGACTCCCGCACCAGGTCGGCAAGGATGGGGAGCAGGAACGCCTCCGTCTTACCTGATCCGGTACCGGCAGTGATGACAACGTCGCGCCGGTCCCTGACCGCGGCGGCGAGCGCCTGGTGCTGGTGCTCGTGGAGGGAGCGAACACCCTTGAGGAGGCCCAGCTCGACGAGTTCGGCGAGCTGGGGGTGGGCGGCGGCCTCGCGGACCGACGCGGCGATGCTCACTCCGGCAGAGACGTACTGCGGCCGGACCTCGATCAGCGGGCGGCGCCAGGCGCCCCCATCACGGTCGAACAACCGGCGCCGTTCCTCCTCCAGTCCATCGTCTGCCAGCCCGAAAGGGGTGTCGTAGTAGCGGAAGAGCGCATTCTTAAGGTGATCAAAGGAGCCGACTATGTCCAGTCCGTGATCTGCCGCGGGTTCTGTCGTCGCGTTGTCATGCATGAAGGTCTCCGAGCGTCTGCCCGAGCGATGCGGCGATCTTCAAGGCCACGTCCCCCGGGACGTTGTCGTACGCAAGATTCTGGGCTGACTCCTGAATGCGGGGTGCGAGGCCGGAGCACATGGCAGCAACCCTCCGCTGCAGGTCCGGCAGCGGATAGCCCCAGTCCACGAAGAGCGTCCCCATGTCGTCGCGACCGCAGTCGGCCTCGGGGCGCCACCGCAGTACGTCGGCGGCGCTGTTCTGCTCGGATAGCACCGTGTAGATGCCGTACTCGTGCGTGGTCTCGAACCAGGCCCCGTCGCGGAGAACCTGGCAGACCCGCTTGCTGTCCCTGCGCTTTAGCCGGTACAGGCCGTCACCCTGCGGACGGACGGTCGGCATGTACCGCCGCTGCTCCAAGTCGTAGCGCTCCAGCGGTGCTCCGTACTCCGGCGCCGAGGTGCGCTCCGCCAGGCCCGAGCCCGGCAGCAGGGCCGCACCCCGGTAGGCAAAAGTGGGAGCGAAGACAGCTCTGAGGTCCTCCGCCAGATCGCGGAGTTCGCTCTCGTCCCCGAATCGGACGAAGTATGAAGAGGGAAGTTGGATGTCCCGAGGCGGCCGGTCCGACGAGGCCCGGTACAGCTGGACGAGCCCCTCGTCCTGCAGCTCGTCGAGTCGCCGGTCGAAGGAGGCCGTGCGGCTGCCCGTGATGGCGGCAAGGCCCTGTGCCTTAGGCAGCGGGGTGAGCACCGGTGGCGCAGCGGACCAGCGGCGCCCGCTCCAGTCGACGTCGAGGTATGCCAGAGACACGGCATCGCGGAGCCAACGGCCTGGTGCGCCGGACTCGATCTCGTCGGACTCCTTGGCGCCGAGCCACCACAGACTCTGCTTTGCTTCGGTGAGACTCCCCGCCCCCTCTTCGCTGAACCAGCGCAGCAACAGGTCTCCCGCGCCGATTTCCGTGCTCATTTCCCACCCCGATCGCGCGTGTTGCTGATTTCTGCGGCAGCAGCCACGTACTCGGCCCAGCCTGCCGCTCGGCACGCATCGGCGGCGCTGAGTACGACGTATGCCCAGCGGTAGTCCTCCCAGCTCGGTACCGGGGCAGGAGCCGGAGCACCGGGATCAGCTGGCCGCACCCACCATCGCTGTAGAGTGCGGTAGACGAACCACACAGCGCCATTAGGGATCTCTGCTTCCATCGCGGGGGTTTCGGACGCCTGGGGGATGCGCTTGCTGACCCACGACGGTGCTTCTTGCCTTCGTACCGGCGTCACCGTTCCGTACTGGTCGAGGAAGTAGGACTCCACAACCTCGAGCTTGACGACGACTGTTCGGGCCGGGGCGGGAGCAGACGTGGCATCCGCGCCCCGGATGAAGGCTCCGCTGTCCTCGTCATCGCACTCGCTGACGCGGTGTGCGGAAGTGCCTGTGCACCGGTAACCGAGCGAACCGGTGCCCTCAGGAAGTCCTTCGTGGAACCCGTCGTAGACGGTGAAGATCTGGCGGCTCGAAGATGTGCCTACCTCGTGCTGACCTTCCTCGAAGGCGAGGCAGTTGAGGGGGAAGGGCACCCGGGGGTCAGCGCGCAGGTTCTCTGTCTGGCCGTCGAGGGATACCTCGACGGTACGGTCGGGAGTGTCGGAGGCCGGCAGGAAGAGGTCGGGTTCCCCGCCCCTGAGGTAATGGCCCGCGACGCCGGATCCGGTGCGGTACTCGCGGGCGATGCGGAGTCCGCCGATCAGCTTCGTGTGCTGCCTGATCTGGGGGTGCAGGACGTGGCTGTGCTCAGCGCTGGAGTCCAGCGCCTGCTTGAACGCGGAGGTATCGGCAGCTCGCACGCCCTTGAAGAGCCGCCACCCGGGGACAGGGGCGGCAACCTCCCGCACCGTCTTGGACCGGAGCCCGCTGAGCATGGCGCGCACCTGGGCCGCCGACGACGAGGACGCCAGTATCCAGTGCGGCTCACCGGGTTCGAAATACTCTGTGCTCACCCACTCGCCGAGATCCGCGTGCATGCGGAGCAGTACGACCTCCTGAGGCACCCATTCGATGACGAGGTCGTCGCCGTCGAGATGGACACCGAGGCGGAGCTGGGGCTCTGAAGGCACCAAGGTCTCAAGCCCTGAGTAGACCCCCCCGTAGTCGGTGCGGAGGGTGAAGGACCGGCCGTCGTGAATCCGGACAGTCGTCTCCTCTACACCTTCGGCAGCGTCCGCAAGCCACTCCAGACGGCGGCCCTTGTCCGTCACCGCGATACGCAAGCCCAGCGCCCGGCGCCGCTGCTGACGCTCCGGCTCGTGAAGGGTTCCGTCCCAGGCGGCGGCCAGCCGCTCCAGAAGGGCGACGATGAGTGGATCGCCGCCCTCGCCGCTACTGGGCGCAGATGCGAACTTCAGCTCCTCCATAAGCCGGGGAGACAGGCCCCGGCCACGCCCCGCACTCCACGCGTTGAGCCGCCGCAGGAGCTCTCGGCCTGGCACCTCGGTCGAGTTGTGGGGCCGCAGCCGGGTCGTGGCGAAGAAGCGTGTGAGCGCTTGGCGGTCCGACCTGCGGACGAGCGCCTGTGAGACCGGGTATCCCACGCGCCAGTAGAACTCGTCCGTGCTCACTGTGCTCGTCCCGTACAGGCCGCCGGTATCTTCGAGCCAGGAGTCCAGTTCCTCCCACATGGCCGCTACGTCGTCCAGGGCCTTGTCGAGGCGGTTCGCTTCGGGTCCCTCCTGCGGGACGCCGAACATCTGGTACCAACGTCCGCGGAAATTCGTTCGGCGCATACCGTCCGAGGTCGCCATCCGGGTGGCCGCGAGGACCGACGCCGCCAGGACCGGAAGGCTCGGCGGCGCGCCGGTGCTCCCTTTCGCCGCCCATACCCGGCACTGGCTCATCACGCGCCAGAGCAGGGTCTTGTCCGACCCCGACCAGTAGAGCTCGTCCGCGACGGCGCTGCTGAGCGACTCCTCGATGCCGAACCGCTGGGCGAGTTCCCGTTCAACCTCGTCGTCGACATACAGCACGGTGCTCTGCAGGGCATGGTCAGCACCGAAGAACTCGTCAGAGAGGACTTCGTGCCACCGGTCGTACGCTCGCTTCATCTACCTGCCTCTGCCCACAGCACTGTCCGCATCTAGATCTTGCGTGGCGTGGGGGGATGTGCCCTCGCCGCGGCCTGTTCCCGGCCCGACTGTTGCGCCGCGCGGTGGCGGCGGGTTGGCCAGGTGACTGCAGCGTGGGGCGTGCAGAGAGGGACGCCCGTGGTGAGCGCACTGATGTCGGCAACGATACGACAGCACGCGTTCCATGTCAGTAGCTTCCGCAAGCCGGTGACCTGCGCTTGCGTGACCGGCACGGGTGTCGCTACAGGTCTCCGGGCCAGCTTTCCATCTGGCGGAGGCTCCGGCGTACATCGGCACGGAGCGCTTCCGACCTTTGAACCGAGTTCTGGGCCAGCTTCGCCAAATAAGCGTCAGACATGGCCAAACGCGCACATGCGAGCTCAAACTCTTCCAAGAGTTCGTCCCCAAGAGTCCTCGGGCGACCCAGTCCGCGCCGCCGCCCCGGAGGAGCACATCCCCGCCGACTGAGAAGGCGTCCGGGGACCCGGCCACCCCGAAACCGAGGCCGTACGCGCGGACCTTAGCAGCGGACAACAGCGGTCGCGAGCGAATCATGGTGTACATCCGTGCCAGGCTGAGATGGCTTTGCCCAGCATTGCTCAAGCCGGGATCGAAAGGGGTGCGCAGCCAGCCATGGACTATCCGTGGACTGGCCCCGCCTGATCTACCACGTGCAGGGCCGTGACCTGCAGCGTTACCCAGTTCCCAAGCGCCCTCCGGGCCGTGTGCGCAGGTTCGAACCCTGCCGGGGCACCCAGCATGAGGTGCCCAAAGACCCCGTCGTCAGCGGGAACGCTGATGACGGGGTCTTCGCGTATGTGCAGGTGGGTGCCGGCCGAAGTGGCCGCCCGAAGACCCTTGCGGCGCGGGCATGGCGTGCGTGGACGTGGCTGTTCGCCCCGGCCGGGTGTCCCGCCTGACCGTCGCTCAGGCGGGTCGTTTCCGGGACGGTGTCTTCTTCTCGGTGGGTTTCTTCGCCGTGCTCTTCGTCGTACCGGTCGTCGTGTTCTTCGGTGTCGCCTGTGTCTTCTTCGCCGTGGTCTTCGTGGGTGTTGGCTTCTTCTTGGTGTCCTCGGCCGCCCTCGGGGTGGGCTTGCGGGTTGTGGGCGTCTTTTCGGTGGTCGGCGTCTTCTTGGGCGCCGCCCGTCCTCGCAGCGGTCTGACCTCCGCCTCGCCGGTGGGGGTCCCGCGGGACTCGCGGGCCGCTCGGACGCTGTTCTCCAGGGCGGCCATGAGGTCCAGTACCTTGCCGCCGGCGGCGGGGGCCGGGGATTCGGGTGGGGTCTCGCCGGCGGCCTTGGCCGCGATGACCTCCTCCAGGGCCTCGCGGTACTCGTCGTGCAGGTCCTCCAGGTCGACCTCGCCGAGGGTGTCCATGAGGGCGTCCGCGAGGTCGAGTTCCTTGTCGCGGATGGTCACGTCGGTGTCGGGGGCGATGCCCTCGGGAGCCCGTACCTCGTCGGGCCACAGCAGGCCGTGCAGGGTGATGGCGTCCTCCACGACCCGCAGCATGCCGAGGCGTTCCCTGCCGCGCAGCGCGTACTTGGCGATGGCGACCTTGTCGCTGCGCTTGAGGGCCTCGCGCAGGAGGGTGTACGGCTTGGCGGCGGGCGTCCCGCCGGCCGCGAGGTAGTACGCCGAGCTCATCTGGAGGGGGTCGATCCGGTCGGCCGGCACGAAGGCCACGATCTCGATGGTGCGGGCGGTCGGGATGGGCAGGTGGGAGAGGTCCTCGTCGGTGATCGGGATGATCGAGCCGTCGGCGTCCTCGTACGCCTTGCCGATCTCGTCCTGGCCGACCTCGCGGTCCTCCAGTTCGCACACCTTGCGGTAGCGGATGCGGCCGCTGTCCTCGATGTGGATCTGGCGGAAGGAGACGGCGTGGTTCTCCGTGGCGTTCACCAGTTTGACCGGGATGGTGACGAGACCGAAGGAGATGGCGCCGTTCCAGATCGATCGCACGTGCCGCACCCTGCCTTTCCCGTTTTCTCCGGTTCGTCTGGGATTGTCATCTTATGACGCCTATCACAGAGGTGGAGGGGCGCCGGGTCGCGCTCAGCAACCTGGAGAAGGTGCTGTATCCGGAGACCGGCTTCACCAAAGCGGAGCTGCTGCACTACTACGCGACCACCGCCGGGGCCCTGCTGCCGCATCTGCGCGACCGCGCGGTGTCCTTCCTGCGTTATCCGGACGGCCCCGACGGACAGCTGTTCTTCGCCAAGAACGTGCCGCCGGGTACGCCCGAGTGGGTCACGACCGCGAAGGTGCCGCGCTCGTCGGCGGACAGTCCGGCCCGGATGGTGGTGGTGCAGGACCTGCCCAGCCTGGTCTGGGCGGCGAACCTGGTCGCCGAGTTCCACACCCACCAGTGGCTGGTGCAGACGCCCGACGAGGCCGACCGGCTGGTCTTCGACCTCGATCCGGGTGCGCCCGCGCACATCGTGCACTGCTGCGAGGTCGCCCTGTGGCTGCGTGAGCGGCTCGCCGCCGACGGGATCGAGGCGTACCCGAAGACGGCCGGGTCGAAGGGGCTGCACCTGCTGGCGGCGGTGCGCGGGAGTTCCTCCGAGCGGACGTCCGAGTACGCGAAGGCGCTGGCCGTGGAGGCGGAGCGGGCGATGCCCGGGCTGGTGGTGCACCGGATGAACAAGAGCCTGCGGCCCGGGAAGGTGTTCGTCGACTGGAGTCAGAACGCGGCCCGCAAGACCACGGCCACCCCGTACACCGTGCGCGCCCGCCGGGCCCCGCTGGTGTCCACGCCGGTGACCTGGGAGGAGGTCGCCGGCTGCCGCAGCCCGGAACAGCTGGAGTTCCGGGCCGGGGACATCGCCGCCCGGCTCCAGGACCTCGGTGACCTCATGGCCCCGCTGACGGACCCGGCGAAGGCCGCCCCCCTGCCCTGACCTGCGTCTGCGTCCACGCCCGCGCTAGACCCTGCCCCAGGTGTTCCGGTCCCGTGCCATCCCGTGCAGGGCCTCCACGTCCGCCGGCTTGAGGACCCCGCCCAGCTGGGCCAGGTCCGCCAGCTCGGTGTCCCGCAGGATCCGTACCCGGCGCGGCTGCGCGGTCACGGTCACCTCGGCCGGGGCGGTGAGGACCAGTACCGCCCGGACCTCCGCGGTCAGCGCGTACGAGGCGCGGTCGGCGTCGGCGCGCAGGCGGCGCAGCAGCGGCTCGGCGGCGCGGCGGCCCAGGCTGATCATGGGGTCGGCGACCAGGACGCGCGTCCTGCGGGCGTACAGGGCGTGGACGGCGAACAGGCCGCCGGGGCCGATCACCAGGTGGTGGATGCGGCCCCCGCCGGGCAGCGGTACCGAGTGCAGGGTGTGCCAGCCGGCGCCCTCCAGCCCGTCCAGTGCCTCGCCGGCGCTCTGCTCGGCGGCCAGGGCGCGCCGGCGGGGATCGGGGCGCAGCCGGTGGGCGGGGCCGGGGTCGCGGTCGAGGGCGACGAGCAGGGCCTCGCCGGGGCGGTTGGGGGCCAGGTCGTCGTCCGGGTGCAGGGTCAGCCGGGCGTATTCAGCGGGGGTCGGGACCGGGGGCGGCCCCACGGTGACCGGGCCGGTGAGGAAGGGACGCAGCGCGTGCAGCACGGCGTCCCTGCTGTCCTCGCCGAGCAGATTGACCCGGCCTGTCTCACGGTCGTACCAGGCGACGTTGCTTCCGTCCGCGCGGCAGACGTACAGCCGTTCCCTGCCGTGCCGGCCGGCCGGCACCACGCGCAGTCCGCTCATGTGCCATCACCCCTCGACCATGGGAACAGGCGGGGTGCTCCCGGGGCAAGACCGGTTACCGTGGAGGACGGCCCTCGCGAGAGGGAGTTGGGGAGGCACCGGTGCGGACCCGCGGAAAGCAGCCTGACGTACCGGCTCCGGAGAGCCCGTGGAACGAGATCCTGCCCGGCCTGTGGATGGGCGGGCACGAGTACCTGGGCCGTTCCGGGCGCCTGGAGTCCGCCGTCGTACGCGACGAGTTCGACCTGGTGCAGACGCTGCTGCGGCTGCCGGGGTACGGGCCCGGTCCGGGCGTGGAGCACCATGTGTGGCCGATCCCCGACGGGCCGCTGGACGGGACGCAGCTCGCCGGGGTGATGCGGCTGGCGCGGGCGGTGGACGAGGCGCTGGACGCCCGCCGCCGGGTGCTGGTGCGCTGCTGTCACGGGTACAACCGGTCGGGGCTGGTCATCGGGCATGCCCTGGTGCGGCGGGGTGAGTGCGCCGACGAGGCGATCCGGCTGATCCGGGCCCGGCGCTCGGCGTGGGCGCTGCACAACGAGCTGTTCGTGGCGTACCTGCGGGCGGGCCTGGCGACCGTACGGCTGCTGGAGGAGCTGGCCGAGGCCGAGTAGCGCCCCCCGGGGGGAGGCGGGGGGCGGGAGGCCGGCAGCGGTCCTCGGGCGGGAGGCGGAGCGGGCGGGATGCCGGTCCCGGCAGGGGTCCCCCGACAGCCGTACCGTCCCGCCGGGGCCGCCGCCCCTCCCCCGGTGCCCCGTGCCGTGCGCGGGACGGGTGGTCGGCTCAGGCTGGGCACATGCCTCCGCGCACCCACGAATTAAGGTGGCGGGGATCGAACCCGACGCCCAGGAGCACCGTGCCAGCCCGTCGTCCCGCGCGCACCGCCCTCGCCGTGACCGCCGTCGCCCTGCTCGCGGCGACGGCTGCGGCCTGCGGGGACACCGGCGGGCTGCGGGGCGCCGGGTCGACCCCGGCCGCCGCGAGCCCCGTGAAGCTCTGGCCCGGACTGCGGCCGGCGGCCAGCCCGGCCTACCCGTACGACGTGGCGACCAGGGAGACGGTGAAGGATGTCACCGTGCCCGGGGACGACATCCGGAAGGTTGATCCGGTGGACGTCGTCGAGGCGGAGCTGAAGGCGCACCCGGCCGACTACGGGCCGAAGGGCACCTACCACGCCACCGTCGACCGGATGAAGGAGTGCCGTCCGGGCGGTGACCGGGCCCGCTGTCCGCTGCTGGAGCCGTACTACCGGGACCTCACCGGGGACGGCCGGCCCGATCTCACGCTCGGTTTCCGGCTGTATCCGACGAACCAGACGGGCGTACGGGTCTACACCGTCGAGAAGCACGGGCTGGTGCAGGTGCTGGCCGACAACGACGCGATCACCGGGGTGGAGCTGGCCGGCCGGGCGCTGATCGAACGTTCGCCGGCCGACATCTCGGGCTACGAGTACCGCACCACCTGGGTGTGGGACCCGGGCCAGCGCGCGATGGTGTTCTCCCGCGACGAGTACCTGCACGTCGGTGACGGGCGGCACGGCAGGACGCCGTCCGCGTCCCCGTCCCCGTCCGTCTCCGTCTCCGTCTCGGCGTCCGTGTCCCCGTCCGCCTCCGTGCCGCCTTCCGCGTCGCCATCCGCGAGCGGGCGATGAGGCTCGCGCTGCCCCACTGGGCCGGGACGCTCGCCGTCAAGGCCGCCGCGTTCATCACGGTGATGTGCTGTGCGCTGGCCGCGCTGCTCGGCGTGCTGGTCCACGTCTCGGTGACCAACCAGACCGTCGGGCAGGCCCGTGACCTGGCGCTGTCCCGGCTGACCGACGCGACCCGGGCGTACGAGGCCGGGGACACCCTGCTGCCGGGCGCCGCGGTGGACCCGGGCGGGCTGCCCGCGCCGCTGCGGACGCTTGCGGTGGCCGGGAAGCGCGGCACGATGGTCTCGACGCACCGGGGACGCCCGACCATGTGGGCGGCGGGGCCGGTGGCCGGGCGCCGGGCGCTGTCCGTGGAGGTCGACTACTCGCAGCAGTCCCGCACCATCGCCGGCCTCGACCAGTCGATCCTGTGGTCGTCGGGGCTCGCCATCGGGGCGACCGTGCTGGTCGGCGCGTTCGCGGTGACCCGGGTGACGAGGCGGCTGCACGGCACCGCGCGGGTGGCCCGGCGCATCAGCGCGGGCGACCTGGACGCCCGGGTGGAGGATTCGCGGACGAAGGATCCGACCCGGGCGCAGGACGAGGTGGCGGCGGTGGCCGCGGCCCTGGACTCGATGGCCGCGTCGTTGCAGGGCAAGCTGCTGAGCGAGCAGCGGTTCACCGCGGACGTGGCGCACGAGCTGCGCACCCCGCTCACCGGGCTGCACGCGGCGGCGGAGCTGCTGCCGCCGGGCCGGCCGACGGAGCTGGTGCGGGACCGGGTGGCGGCACTGCGCACCCTCACCGAGGATCTGCTGGAGATCTCCCGGCTGGACACCGGGCGGGAACGGCTGGAGGCCGACACGGAGGAACTGGGCGCGCTGGCCGGGCGGGTGGTACGGGCGTCGGGTACGGAGACGGAGGTGCGGGTCCTGCGGGACGCGCGGGTGGAGACCGACCGGCGGCGGCTGGAGCGGGTGCTGGGGAACCTGGTGGCCAACGCGCACCTGCACGGTCGCCCTCCGGTGGTCCTGACGGTGGACGGACCGGTGGTGACGGTGCGGGACCACGGCGGCGGGTTCCCTGAGTACCTGGTGGAGCACGGGCCGCAGCGGTTCCGTACGGAGGGCGGGGCCAGGGGCCACGGGCTCGGGCTGACCATCGCCTCGGGGCAGGCGGAGGTACTGGGGGCCCGGCTCTCGTTCGCCAACGCGGTGGACGGCGGCGCGGTCGCCACGCTGACGTTGCCGGGCGAGGGGTAGCGCCGGGAGCGGGGTCCGGGGCGCGAGGTATGGCGGTACTCGTTCCCGCCCGCCGTCCGTTGGGCCCAGCAAAAAAGGCAGCCCCCCGAGGGGCCTCCTAATGTGGCGATTGGTCAGGTTCCGCCCCTTTTCCCGGAGGTAACCCCATGCGCCTACGCCGCTCCCTCACCCGGTGTCTCGCCGTGGCCGTCACCACGGGGGCGCTGGCCGCCGGTGCCGCGGTCGCGCCGGCCGTGGCCGGCGACGCCCGGGGAACCGACGATCCCGGGTCCGCAGCGCACGACGACGCCTCCGGCCCTTATCAGGGTGTCGTCACCGCCCGGGGTGGCCTGTGGCTGCGTGACCGGCCGGACCGGGGCAGCCGGCGGGTGCGGCTCGTGCCGGAGGGGGAGACCGTGTCCGTCTTCTGCAAGACGGGCGGCGAGCCCGTGCGCGGCAACCCGCTCTGGTACCTGCTCACGGACGGCACCTGGGCCTGGGGCTCGGCCGCGTACATCCGGAACGTCGGCCCCGCGCCACGCTGGTGCTGACGCGGCCGTCGAACAACACCCACAACTCGTCCCGTTTCGGTAGGTTCCGGGCATGACCAAGGCCGGAACCACCGTGACGGCGGCCCCCGCTCCCCCGCGCACTCCCCGCCTCCCCCGGCGCCGGGGCATCGAACTGGCCCTGATCGTGCTGGCCGTCCTGCTGTCGGTGTACGGCTACTGCGCGGTGGGGCTGGCGCGCACCGGTTCCGTCCCGCCCGGTGCCGCCGGCTACGGCGCCGGACTCGGCGTGCTCGCCCTGTTCGCGCATCTCGCGGTGCGCATCCGGGCGCCGTACGCCGATCCGCTGCCGCTGCCCATCGGGGTGCTGCTCAACGGGCTCGGGCTGGTGCTGATCTACCGGCTGGACCTGGAGACGCCCGGCGACCGGGCGGCCCCCACCCAGCTGGTGTGGTCGACGTTCGGGATCGGGCTGTTCATCGGCGTCGTCCTGGTGCTGCGCGACCACCGGGTGCTCCAGCGGTACGCGTACGTGTGCGTGGTGGCCGCCCTGGTGCTGCTGGCGCTGCCGATCCTGTTCCCCGCGGTCAACGGCGCCCGGATCTGGATCCGGATCGCCGGGTTCTCCATCCAGCCGGGCGAGTTCGCGAAGGTGCTGCTCGCGGTGTTCTTCGCCGCCTATCTGGCCGCCAACCGCAGCGCGCTCGCGTTCACCGGCCGCCGGCTGTGGCGGATGCAGTTCCCGACCGGCCGGGTGCTCGGGCCGATCGTGACGATCTGGGCGGTGAGCGTGGGGGTGCTGGTGCTGGAGCGGGACCTCGGGACCTCGCTGCTGTTCTTCGGGCTGTTCGTCGTGCTGCTGTACGTGGCCACCGGGCGGACCGGGTGGATCGCGGTCGGGCTGCTGCTGGCCGTGGTCGGCGCCGTCGCGGTGGGGCGGCTGGAGCCGCATGTCAACGGGCGGATCGAGGACTGGCTGCACCCGTTCGCCACGATCCAGGCCGGGCAGGGACCCAACCAGCTCGTGCAGTCCCTGTTCGCCTTCGCCGCCGGCGGGGTCCTGGGCACCGGGCTGGGGCTCGGGCACTCGATCCTGATCGGTTTCGCCACCAAGTCGGACTTCATCCTGGCGACCGCCGGGGAGGAGCTGGGCCTCGCGGGTCTCGCGGCGATCGTGCTGCTGTACGCCCTGCTCGTGGAGCGCGGCTACCGGGCGGGCCTGGCACTGCGCGAACCCTTCGGCCGGCTCCTCGCGGTCGGGCTGGCCTCGATCGTGGCGTTGCAGGTGTTCGTGATCGCGGGCGGGGTCACCGGGCTGATCCCGCTGACCGGGATGGCGATGCCGTTCCTCGCCCAGGGCGGTTCCTCGGTGGTCACCAACTGGGCGATCGTGGCGCTGCTGATCCGGGTGAGCGACTCGGCGCGCAGTCAGTACGACGGCCGGGAGGCGCCGTGACCGAGTACGGGGGCCTGCCCGAGAACGGGCGCCCGATGGCGAAGTACATCCGGCACGCCTGCGCGTTCTGCGCCCTGCTGCTGGCGGCCCTGCTGGGCAACGCGGCCCGCGTGCAGGTCGTGCAGTCCGGGGAGTACGCCGGCAGCCCGGCCAACCGCCGTGCCACGATCGCCCGTTACCAGCAGCCGCGCGGTGACATCCTGGTGGGCGGTGTGCCGGTCACCGGCTCCGTGGACACCGGCGAACAGCTGCGCTTCGAACGCGGCTATTTGAACGGGCCGTTGTACGCGCCGGTCACCGGCTTCGCCTCGCAGAGGTACGGCACCACGTTCCTGGAGCACGCCGAGGACGGGGTGCTCTCCGGCACCGATCCGATGCTGGCGCCGCTGCCGGTGTGGAACGACGTGACGCGCGCGCCGAACCGCGGCGGGGACGTCGTCACGACCCTGAACCGCAAGGCGCAGGAGGCCGCGTACCGGGGGCTGGCCGGCCGCAAGGGCGCGGTGGCCGCGCTGGACCCGGCCACGGGCCGCGTCCTGGCGCTGGTGACCAGCCCGTCGTACGACCCCGCCGAACTGTCCGGCAACAGCGAGGCGGTGACGTCGGCGTGGTCCCGGCTCAACAGCGACCCGGAGAAGCCGATGCTCAACCGGGCGGTACGGCAGACCTATCCGCCGGGGTCGACGTTCAAGGTGGTCACCGCGGCGGCGGCGCTGGACGCGGGCGTGGTCACGGACCTGGACGCGCCCACCGACTCCCCCGCCCCCTACCGGCTGCCCGGCACCACGACCCGGCTGACCAACGAGGGCGACGGCTGCGTGGACGCCTCGGTGCGGGACGCCTTCGAGTGGTCCTGCAACACGGTGTTCGCCAAACTGGGCGTGGACGTGGGCGTGCGGGACATGGCGGGCACGGCACAGGCGTTCGGGTTCAACGACTCCGCTCTGCGCATCCCGTTCTCCGTGGCGCCCAGCACCTTCGACAGCCGGGTGGACCGGGCGCAGCTGGCGCTGTCCTCGATCGGGCAGTACAACACCCGGGCCACGCCGCTCCAGATGGCGATGGTCGCGGCGGCGGTCGCCGACGGCGGCCTGCTGCGTCCGCCGTATCTGGTGGAGCGCACCACCCGGCACGGCGGCGAGACGCTCACCGGCAGCGCGGCCCGTCCGGGGCGGCAGGTGATGCGGCCGTCCACGGCGGCCCGGCTGAGGGAGCTGATGGCCGGCGTGGTCGAGGAGGGCACCGGCACCCGGGCGGCCATTCCCGGCGCGATCGTCGGCGGCAAGACCGGCACCGCCCAGCACGGGGTGGGCAACGCCGGGGTGCCGTACGCCTGGTTCGTGTCCTGGGCGCAGGCCGATGACGCGCCGGAGCCGCAGGTGGCGGTCGCGGTGGTGGTGGAGGACGCCTCGGCGGACCGGGGCGAGATCAGCGGGGGCGGGGACGCGGCGCCGATCGCGAAGGAGGTGATGCGGGCGGTTCTCGCGGGCTGAGACGGGGGGTGCCGGTGGCCCGGTGGCCGACCTACCGTGCGCCCATGACGGAATCCGTGATCGCTCACCAACTCGCCCAGGTCAACATCGCCCGCCTCAAGTACCCGCTGGACTCCCCGGAGTTGAAGGACTTCGTCGACGCCCTCGACCCCGTGAACGCGGTGGCGGACACCGCGGACGGCTTCATGTGGCGGCTCCAGGGCGAGGACGGGAACGCCACCGCCGTCCCCGTCCTCGGCGACGAGTGGCTGATCATCAACATGTCGGTGTGGCGGGACGGGGACGCGCTGACGGCGTTCATGTACCAGGGCCGGCACCGGGAGCTGCTCGCCCGGCGGCGGGAGTGGTTCGAGCGGCCCGGGGAGGCGATGACCACGCTGTGGTGGGTGCCGGCCGGTCACCGCCCGGCGGTCGCCGAGGCGGAGGACCGGCTGCTGCACCTGCGGGCGCACGGCCCGACGCCGTACGCCTTCTCACTGCGGACGCCCTTCGCGCCGCAGGCGGCCCCGGGAACGACGGCGGCGGCGTCCGCAGAACCGGTGGCCGTCAGCCGACCGGCTTGAGCATCTCCGTACGGACCTTGAGGGTGTCGCGGGCGGCGGCGTCGAGGTCGATGTCGGCGGGGTCCTTCTTCTCCATGCCCACCGCGCCGATGATGGCCGCCGTGTTGCCGTCCGCCCAGGCGCAGACCGGGTAGGTGAGCGTGACGAGGGCGCTCTTCTGGATCAGCACCTCGCAGCTGACGGGCGTGTCCGCGCCGGACGGGGTGACGTCGCGCGCGGGCTCCCCGACCGTGACGTCGTCGGCCTCGGTGGCGCCCTTGAGCATCTTCCGCCGGACCGCTGCCTCGTTCTTGAACCGGCCGTACATGCCGGACACCAACAGCGAGCCCTTGGTGTCGTCGCCGCCCGGGCTGTAGCGGGCGGTGACGGCGTGGATGTCCTTGGCGTCCCAGGCGCCGTCGGCCTCCCGCTCGACCTTCTTGCCCTCGGTGCCGGAGTAGTCCTGGGCGAAGACGTACGTGCCGTCCAGCAGCGTGTGCGGCAGCGTGAGCTTGTTCCTCGCCTCGGGGAAGCCGCTCCCGACCGCCACCCCGAGCAGGACGAGACCCACGACACCCAGCGTGACGGCACCGCCCACGATCCCGAGCACCAGACCCACCCGGCGCTTCTTGGGGGGCGGGCCCATGGGCGGCACACCGCCCCAGCCGGGGTAGGGCTGCGGCGGATAGGGCTGCTGCGGGGGATACGGCTGCTGCGGATAGGACTGCTGCGCGGGGTACGGCTGCTGCTGGGGGTACGGCGAGCCGTACGGGCCCGGGGCCGCGGGGGGCTGCGGGCCGTAGGGGTACTGCGGCTGCGGAGGCATGGACACGCCAGCACGCTACTGCATCCGGGGAAGCGCACGGCGCCGCGTCCGCGCCGGCCGGGATCACGCGATCCGGCACACAGCCCGGCCCAACAAGTCGTGCGCGAGGGATTGACGAGCTTGCTGACAGGCAGTCTCATAAGAGGCGAGACGACTACCCCCGGGTAACGAGGTGAGGGAGCCATGACGACCCTGACGGAAGAGGACGCGCTGGACGGGCTGCGCGACGCGCTCGGCCTGCTGAAGGACCGGGAACAGGTGGCCGAACGGCTGCTCGTCTCTTCCGCCAAGCACTCCTTCGATCCGGACAAGGAGCTGGACTGGGACGCGCCCCTGGAGGAGGGGAAGTGGTTCTGGCCCCCGGAGCTGGTGTCGCTGTACGGCACCCCGATGTGGCAGCGGATGAGCGAGGAGCAGCGGCTCCTGCTCTCCCGGCACGAGGCGGCGGCGCTGGCCTCGCTCGGCATCTGGTTCGAGCTGATCCTGATGCAGCTGCTGGTCCGGCACGTCTACGACAAGGCGGCGACGAGCGCGCACGTGCGCTACGCGCTCACCGAGATCGAGGACGAGTGCCGGCACTCGAAGATGTTCGCCCGGCTGATCACGCACGGCGGCACGCCGTGGTACCCGGTGAGCCGGGCCCACCAGAACCTCGGCCGCCTGTTCAAGACGATCTCCACGACCCCCGGTTCCTTCACCGCGACGCTGCTCGGCGAGGAGGTCCTGGACTGGATGCAGCGCCTGACGTTCCCCGACGAGCGGGTCCAGCCGCTGGTCCGGGGCGTCACCCGGATCCACGTGGTGGAGGAGGCACGGCACGTCCGGTACGCCCGTGAGGAGCTGCGGCGTCAGATGGTGACCGCGCCGAAGTGGTCGCAGGAGTTCACCCGGGTCACCTCCGGGGAGTTCGCCCGGGTGTTCTCGGTGGCGTTCGTGAACCCGGACGTGTACGCCAACGTCGGCCTCGACAAGCGGGAGGCCATGGCGCAGGTGAAGGCGAGCGGGCACCGGCGGGAGGTCATGCAGACGGGCGCGAAGCGGCTGACCGACTTCCTGGACGACATCGGGGTGCTGCGGGGCGTCGGCCGGCGGCTGTGGAGGTCCTCGGGGCTGCTGGCCTGACCCCCGCGCCCGCACGGCGATTAGGCTGCGGGGCATGACCCCGTCCGCCACCCCCGCCTACCGCCGGCTCAGTGTCGAGGAGCGGCGGCGTCAGCTCCTCGACGCCGCGCTGTCCCTCTTCGCGCACCGCGCCCCCGAGGACGTGTCCCTGGACGACGTGGCGGAGGCGGCCGGAGTCTCGCGTCCGCTGGTGTACCGGTACTTCCCGGGCGGCAAGCAGCAACTGTACGAGGCGGCGCTGGGGTCGGCCGCGGACGAGCTCCAGCAGTGCTTCGACGAGCCGCGCGAGGGCCCGCTGCTGCCCCGCCTGTCCCGCGTCCTGGACCGCTATCTGGCGTTCGTGGACGAGCACGACACCGGGTTCAGCGCGCTGCTCCAGGGCGGCAGCGTGGTGGAGACCTCCCGTACGACCGCCCTCGTCGACGGGGTGCGCCGGTCCGCCGCCCAGCACATCTGCCGGCACCTCGGCGTCCCCGACCCCGGCGCCCGGCTGCGGATGACCGTCCGCATGTGGATCACGGCCGTGGAGGCGGCCTCCCTGATCTGGCTCGACGAGGACAAGCAGCCGCCGGCCGGGGAGCTGCGCGACTGGCTGGTGGAGCAGTTCGTGGCCGTCCTCACGGTCACCGCGGGCCGGGACCCGCAGACCGCCGCGCTCGTCGGCGCGCTCGCCGGGGATGGCCGAGACTGAACCCGTGAAGAGCCAGGACACCCCGTTCGAGGGCGGCCCCATGGACGGCCGTGTGCTGCCCGTGCTGCTCGGCCCCACCGGGCACCCCCCGAAGACGTACCGCATCCCCGTACCGGACCCGGACGGCGGTCCGCCCACGGTGCTCGTCTACCACCGCGTGCCGCGCGGGCACAGCCGGCGGCTGGGACTGATCCAGGGGTGGAAGTACCGGTACGCCTCCGAGGACCGGTCGGGCGGGCGGCCGAGGTGGCCGTGGTCCAAGCCGGACATCACGCCGTCCGGCAAGCCGGACGACACGGACGGGTGACAGGGTTGGGCCGAACCGCGCACGCGCGGGGCGCGCCCCGCACACACATCTGCCGTGCTCGCGGTGCGATAAGCGGAAGTAATCTCTTCCTCTGAGCACCCGAGGTGATGATGTGTCAGGCATGCTTCCGCGCCTGGCCTGCGCGGCCGCGGTGGCGGCCCAGGCCGTCCTCGTGCCCGTGCCCGCCGCCGCCACGCCGGCTCCCCAGCCGTCCGTCGCCCGGCTGCTGACCGATCTCCAGCGGCTGTACCGGCAGACCGAACAGGCCACCGAGACCTACAACGCCACCACGGAACAGCTCGAACGGCAGCACGCCGAGGTCACCCGCCTCGACGGCGAACTGACCCGCGCCCGGCTCGCCTTGCAGGGCAGCCGGACCGACGCCGGGCGCCTGGCCCGGCAGCAGTACCAGAACAGCGGCGGCCTCGGCCCCTACGTCCGTGTCCTGTTCGCCCCCGACCCGCAGCACGCGCTGGACGAGGGGCACGTCATCGGTGAACTCGCCCGCGAACACGCCCGGACGGTGGCCCGGCTGGCCGCCACGGAGAGACGGAAGGACGCGCTGGCCCGTGCGGCCCGCAAGGCCCTCGACACCCAGCAGACCCTCGCCGGCCGGCAGCGCAGCCAGCGCGACGACGTACGGGCACGACTGTCCGACGTGGAGCGCATGCTGGCCGGTCTCACCCCGGAGCAGCTCGCGGCCGTGGCCCGGCTGGAGGAGCGGGGAGTCAGCGAGGCGCAGCGCAAGCTCACCACCGCGGGCGCCCTGCCCGCCGACCGCCCCGCCTCACCGGCGGGCGACCGCGCCGTCGACTACGCCCTGGACCAGCTCGGCAAGCCGTACCGGTGGGGCGCGCAGGGCCCGGACGCGTTCGACTGCTCGGGCCTGACGTCCCAGGCGTGGTCCCACGCGGGAACACCGCTCCCGCGCACCAGCAAGGAACAGTGGGACCGGCTGCCCAAGGTCCCCCTGGGTCAACTGCGCCCGGGAGACCTGGTCGTGTACTTCCCCGAGGCGACGCACGTGGCGCTGTACCTGGGCGACGGCAAGGTAGTCCAGGCGCCCAGACCGGGCGAGAAGGTGGAGATCTCCGCGATCGCCGGCTACCCGATCCTGGGCGCGGTACGACCCGATCCGGACGGACGGGTCTAGCTCTTGCAGAACTGCCTGGACGCCGCGGCGGCGCCCGCGTCGTAGCCCTTCTGCCAGTTCGGGTCCACCTTCTGGGGCACGGCGAACTGCTGCTGGTTCTTCTTGCAGTCCTTCTTCAGATCCGCGAAACCGTCCTTGAAGCCCTGCCGGTACTGGGCCTTGGCATCGTTGTGCTGCCCGTTCCCCGCCATCCCGCACTTGGCCCCGGAGGTGCCGACCTGATGGGCGGTCACGAGGCCGCTGGCGCCCATGATCGTCGTGAAGAATCCTCCGTTGGCGTTCGTCCTCACGCTGCCGTCCGCTCCACGTGAGGAATCGACGACAACGGTCCTGTTCGGCTTGAAGCCACTGCCGATGACCCGCACGGCATTCTGGCCGTTGCCCGTCCCCACCAAGCATCTGGGTGACGCCGCCGCCGCTGTCGTGGCGGAGAACGTCATCGATCCCAGCGCCAGTGACGACACCGCCAGTGGTGCCAGCACAGCCAGACGCACACGTCGACCGTTCATGAGAACACTCCTACGTGGTTGTCCCCCCTGTGCCCCCTGCTTTCCAGCGTCTCTCCGCCGGTGCGGGGTGTCAAAAGGGGGACGGACCCGTAGGAACGCGGTCAGGCTCCGGTGACCGAGGCCAGATAGGCGGCCGTCTTGTCCGGCTCGTAGAAGAAGTTCTCGAAGTCGGCGGGATCGTTGAACGCGTTGGCGAACCGATCGGCCACCGGCTGGAGTTGGCCGGCGGCGCCGATGAGGTTCAGCACGTGCTCCGGCGGCGGCGCCAGCATGGCGTTCGTCCACTTGGTGACGTGCCGGGCGGTGGCCCAGTACCGGTCGAAGGTGGCCCGCATCCACTCCTCGTCGAACGGTTCGTCACCCCGCTCCAGGATCGACGCGAGGTACGCGGCGGCGCACTTGGACGCCGAGTTGGAGCCCTGCCCGGTGATCGGGTCGTTCGCGACGACCACGTCGGCCACGCCGAGGACCAGGCCGCCGGAGGGCAGCCGGCCGACGGGGTTGCGGACGGTCGGGGCGTACCGGCCGGCCAGCGTGCCGCCGGCGTCGGTCAGTTCGGCCTTCGTGGCCCGCGCGTGCTCCCACGGAGTGAACGTCTCCATGAGCTTCAGGGTCAGGGACAGGTGCTCCGCCGGGTCCTTGACGCCCTTGAAGACGTCGAGCGGGCCGCCGGGTATGCCCTCCCAGAACAGGATGTCGGCACGGCCCGAGGTGGTCAGGGTCGGCATGACGAACAGCTCGCCGACCCCGGGGACGAGGTTGCAGCGGACCGCGTCGAAGTCCGGGTGCTCGGGACGCGGGCCCAGCCCGTGGACGTACGCCACCGCCAGCGCGCGCTGCGGCTCGCTGTACGGGGAGCGCTCGGGGTCGCGGGCGAACATCGACACCAGTTCGCCCTTGCCGGCCGCGACGAGGACGAGGTCGTAGGCGCGGGAGAAGTAGTCGAGGTCGCCGACCGCCGCGCCGTGGATGACCAGCTGGCCGCCGCGCTGGGCGAAGGTCTCCATCCAGCCGGCCATCTTCACCCGCTGGTCCACCGACTGCGCGTACCCGTCGAGCCGGCCCACCCAGTCGATCGCCCGCTGGGTGGGGCCCGGGTCGTGCGAGCCGGGGGCCGCGACCGAGACGCCGAGGCCCTCGATCCTCGGTGCCTGGGACTCCCAGAAGTTCACCTGGAGATCGCGCTCGTGCCCCAGCGCCGTGTCGAACATGCACTGCGTCGACATGACCCGGCCGGAGCGGATCTCGTCCGCGGTCCGGTTCGACATCAGGGTGACCTCGTAGCCGTGCGACTGGAGGCCGAGGGCGAGCTGGAGGCCGGACTGGCCGGCTCCGACGACGAGTATCTTCCGCATGCGGGTGGTGGCTCCTTACAGGGACTACTCGGGTGTTTCCGCCAGCGCGTGGCCCACCAGGGCCAGGAGGGTCTCGATCGCCGAGATCCGGCGCCGGGCGTCCATGATCATGACAGGGACGTGCGCGGGGATCGTCAGCGCCTCCCGCACGTCATCCGGATCGAACCGCTCACTGCCGTCGAAGTGGTTCACCGCGACGACGTACGGCAGTGCGCAGCTCTCGAAGTAGTCCAGCGCCGGGAAACAGTCCTTCAGGCGGCGGGTGTCCGCCAGGACCACGGCGCCTATCGCGCCGCGCACCAGGTCGTCCCACATGAACCAGAACCGCTGCTGGCCCGGCGTGCCGAACAGGTAGAGCACCAGGTCGTCGTCGAGCGTGAGGCGGCCGAAGTCCATGGCCACGGTGGTGGTGAGCTTGCCCGGGGTGGCGGACAGGTCGTCGGTGCCCTCACTGGCCTCGGTCATCAGCGCCTCGGTCTGGAGGGGCGTGATCTCCGAGACGGAGGTGACCAGGGTGGTCTTGCCGACGCCGAAGCCCCCCGCCACCACGATCTTCGTGGCGATGGGGGCCCGGGAGCGGTCCGTCTGCCAGGACTTCAGATCCTCGTCGGGCTCGGCGAAGCCGGCGACGAGGGGGACGCCTCCTACGGCGGAGGCGGCGGCGTCAGAGACGGCGGAGTCCACTCAGCACCCTTTCCAGCAGCGCGCGGTCCGGGCGGCCGGTGCCGTGCCCGGTCCCGGTGCCGTACACACGGATCTTTCCCTGGTCCGCGAGATCGCTCAGGAGTACGCGGACCACACCGAGCGGCATCTTCAGCAGCGCGGCGATCTCGGCCACCGTGCGCATACGGCGGCACAGTTCGACGATGGCCCGCATCTCCGGCATGACCCGGGTAGCGAGCGAGCCGTTCGTCAGTTCCCTGCGCTCCTCGGGGGCCTCCAGCGCGGCCACGAAGGTCTCCACCAGGAGGACGTGCCCGAAGCGGGTACGGCCGCCGGTGAGCGAGTAGGGGCGGACACGGGCGGGTTTGTGGTCGCCGCCGCGGACGGGGAGTTTCGCTGTGCCGCTCATCGGGCGCTCCCCGTCGACTGGGACTCGAGTGACTGCCGTAGCTCCGAGCGGAGTTCCGGGGTGAGGACATGGCCGGCGCGGCCGACGAACAGCGCCATGTGGTAGGCCACCACGCTCATGTCGCACTCGGCGGAGCCGTGCACGCCGAGCAGCGAGCCGTCGCTGATCGACATCACGAACAGGCTGCCCTCCGCCATGGCGACCATCGTGTGCCTGACCCCGCCGAAGTCCATCAGCTTGGCGGCCCCGAGGGTGAGGCTGCCGATGCCGGAGACGATGGTGGCGAGGTCGGCGGAGGACCCGCGGGGGCCCTTGGCCGGGCCCGCCCGACGGGACTGCTCGGTGTGTCCGGGATCGGACGAGAGCAGCAGCAGGCCGTCCGAGGAGACCACGGCGACGGACTGGATGCCGGGTACTTCCTCGACCAGGTTGGTCAGCAGCCAGTGCAGGTTGCGGGCTTCGCTGCTCAGTCCGTAGGTAGTGGGCGCGGTCAACTGCTTGCCTCCTCGGCTGTGCCCCCCGTGGCTTCTGTGGTGTGTCCGGCGATCTCCGCCTCCACGTCGCGGTAGCCGGCTACGGCTCCCCGGCGGAACCCGCCGAGCCTGCGGCGCAGGGCGTCGGCGTCGACGCTCTCGGTGCGCTGGCGGGGCGGTGCCGCGGGTGCGGTGATCCTGGGCGTGCGCTTGGGCAGGCCCTTGCTGGTGACCACCTCGGCGTCGTCCTCGGCGGGGTCGTTCGTGCCCGCACCGGTGGTGCGGAAGTCATCGGCGGGCCCATGCGCCCGGCCGCCCTCCGGCCCGGACCCCGGCCGGGTGGCCAGGTGCCCGGCGGTGGACCGGGCGGCGGGCGCCGGCTCGGCGGAGCCGTGCCCGGCGGAGCCCTGCCCGGTGGGGGTCTGCCCGGTGAGGGTCTGCCCGGCGGGGGCCTGCCCGGCGGGGGCCTGCCCGGTGGGGGTCTGCCCGGCGGAGCCTTGCCCGGCGTGGGCCGGCTCGGCGGAGCCCTGCCTGACGGAGCCGTGCTCGGATGGGGTCTGCCCGGCGGAGCCCGACCCGGCGGAACCGTGCCCGGCGTGGGCCGGCCCGGCGGAGCCCGACCCGGCGGAGTCCTGCCCGGTCGTGTCCTGCTCGGTGGCGGCCGGGGACAGGTCCGGGAGCAGCAGCTCCATCGTGGTCTCGGCGGGGGTCTCCGGGGGGGCCTTCGGCCGGGCCGGCGCATCCTGCGCGCGCCGCTGCCCGGGGGTCTCCGCCCGGGTGTGCGTCTCGGTGTCCTCGGGCTCCGGCGCCGGCTCCGGCTCGGTCTCCCGCGTCTCCTCGGTCCGCTCCCCGGTCTTCGCGGCCGTGACGCCGGAGGCCCGCGCCGCCTTCTCCGCCAGCGCGACCAGCGGGTCGGTGTCCGCGGCGCGGCCGTGCAGGACGTTGGAGTTGGCCTCGGCGTCGGCGCCCGGCAGGGAGTAGGTGCCGGTGCCGCTCATGGAGGCGGACTGCGCCGGGAGCGCGGCCGGCGGGGCCTCGGTGAGGAGGGACGCCGGGAGGACCACGACCGCGGCGACGCCGCCCTGCTTCTGCTCGCGCAGCCGGACGCGGACGCCGTGGCGCTGGGCGAGGCGGGCGACGACGTAGAGGCCGAGGCCGAGGTTCTCGCCGCCCTCCTGGTCGTAGGGCGACCCGGGGTCGAAGTCGGTGAGGCGGGCGTTGAGACGGGCGAGGCGCTCCTCGGTCATGCCGATGCCCTCGTCCTGGACGGACAGCATGACCTCGCCGGATTCCAGCAGCCAGCCGGAGACCTCCACGGGCAGGTCCGGCGGCGAGAACGACGTGGCGTTCTCCATCAGCTCGGCCAGCAGGTGGGAGAGGTCGTCCGCGGCGAAGCCCACGAGGTGCGTGTGCGGGGGCAGCGCCGCGATGCGCACGCGTTCGTACCGCTCGATCTCGCTGACCGCCGCCCGGACCACGTCGACCAGCGGGACCGGGCCGGGGTGCTGCTGCACGTGCTCGGTGCCGGCGAGGACCAGGAGGTTCTCGCTGTGCCGGCGCATGACCGTGGCGAAGTGGTCGAGTTTGAAGAGCGTGGCGAGGCGGTCGGGATCCTGTTCGCGGTCCTCCAGGCCCTCGATGACCGCCAGCTGCCGCTCGACCAGGCCCAGGGTGCGCAGGGCCAGGTTGACGAAGGTGGAGCCGATGCTGGTGCGCAGCCGCTCCAGCTGGGCGGTGGACCCGGCGAGTTCGGCGCGCAGTTCCTCGCGGGCGTCGGCCATCTTCTGCCGCTGGCCCACCAGGTGCTTGCGGTCCGTCTCCAGGGTCGCGACCCGCTCGTGCAGCGTCACGGCGTGCGCGTGCAGGGCGTTGACCGAGCGGACCACCTGGGCGAACTCGTCGTTGCGGCCGGTGAAGGTGATCGGCTCCTGGGCCGCCGGGTCCTCGGCCCCGGCGAGGCGGGCGGAGCCGCGGCGCAGGACCGAGAGCGGGCGGGTGAGGGTGCGGGCCATCGCCGCGGCGACGCCGATCGCGGCCAGCATCAGGGCGCCGAGGACCGCGACGCGGATCTCCAGGGCGGTGACGTCGTCGTCCCGGAGCCTGGCGAGGTCCTTGGTGCGGTGGTCGTAGAGCGCGGACTCGGCACCGCGCATCAGGTCCACCCGGGCGGACAGGGCGGCGTCCAGCTTCTTGGTACTGGTGGTCGCCTCGCTGTCGGCCAGGGTGGGCTGGTCGGTCAGCGTGGCCAGGTACTTCTCGGCCGAGTTGACCTCCGGGCCGGTGACCGTGGAGTCGTAGGAGTCCACGGCCGCCTTGGGCGCCGTCTCGCGGAAACCGGCGAGGGCGGCGTCGGCGCGCAGCCGGGCCTGCTGGGCGGCGACGGTGAGCGCGTCGCGCTGCCTGCCCTCCGCGTCGGTGCCGGTGGCGTCCGTGGCCGGCAGGCCGGTGACGGGGTCGATCACCGTGCGGGAGTGGGACGGGACGTTCAGCGCGGCCAGCAGCAGGCCGCGGGCGGCGGCGGACTGCTGGACGGCCGAGTCCAGCTCGGCGAGGGCGTGGGCCCCGGAGCCGGCCCGCGGGGGCGTCCGCTCGGCGAGCTGTTCGGCGAGCCGGTGCAGCGCGGTGATCGTCTCGGAGTACGCCTGGTGCGCCTGGAGTGCGCTGGTCTTGCCGGTGAGGGCCGCGCGCCGGACGGCATCGATGCCGCCGAGGTCGGTGCGCAGGTCCGCCGGGGTGCCGGTGTCGGCGCGCAGCTCCTCGACCTGCCGGTCCACGCGGGCGCTGCGGTCCTCGGCGGGCGCCTTGGAGCGGGGGCGGCCGGCCGCGATGTAGGAGGTGACCTCGTCCCGCTCGTCGGCGAGGGAGTGGGCGAGGGTGAGCGCGTCCTGGGTACGGGCCGCGAGTGTCACCAGATCCTGGGAGTCGCTGACGTCCTGGGAGGCGGTGAGCACGGCGGGCGCGCCCGCGCCGGCCACGGCGGCGGCCACCACCGCGACGGCGACGATCAGCCGGTTGCGCACATGGGTGGGGCGGCCGGTGCCCACGGGTGTCTGCGGGGCGGTCCCCGCGGGGGCCGTCTGACTGCCTGTGCGCCGAGGCCGCTTTTTCTGCACCGGTGCTCGCATTCCTGAACTCGTCTACCCAGGGCCCGGGTGGCACCCCGTCATCTCGGTGCCAAGTGGTGCGTACACCCGGTTCGTACGGTTCCCGACCCTCCCAGCGCCGGTGGGCAGTGGTCGCGCATCACCTGACCCGCCACCCGAAGGAGTGAACATCGGAGGGGAGTTGGCGGGCAAGTTCCTCTGGCCAGTGCGGGGGGCTTGCGCGGTGGGCCGGTTGGACGCGCGCGGCAGGCTTTGGCACTATTCGCCACCACGCCTTCCCGGAGTGGATCATTACCTCCCAAATCAGGCGCCTGACCTGCGGGGTCACGGGAAATGACCACCGCTTGCCAGCCTTTGGCGAGCGTGTGAAGGGGTCGTGCAGACTGGCTGGATGCGCACTGATCTCGTTTCCGGACCCGGCGACGCGACCCGCCCCAACGAGGACTTCGCCGGTGTCGCGCTACCCGCCTGCGGACAGGGAGGTTGCGTCGTCGTCCTCGACGGGGTGACGCCACCCGGCGGCGGCGCGGGCTGTCTGCATTCCGTCCCCTGGTTCACCGCGCGGCTGGGTGGCGCGCTGACCGAACTGACCGTTTCCGCACGAGATCTGACGCTGCCGGAGATCCTCGCGGAGGCGATCCGGCGCACCGCCGAGGCCCACGCGGGCACCTGTGACCTTTCTCACCCACGGACGCCCCAGGCAACCGTCGCCCTGGCCCGCTGGTCCGCCGCCACGGTGGAGTACCTGGTGCTGTCCGACTCCGCGCTGCTGCTGCGGGGCCCCGACGGCACGGTCACACCGGTCCTGGACGACCGGCTCGCCCGGCTGCCGCGTGCCGCGCTCGCCACGGAGGCCCTGGTCGACACGCGTCTGCGCAACCGGGAGGGCGGCTTCTTCACAGCCGCCGCCGACCCGGCCGTGGCCGCCCGGGCCGTCACCGGCGCCCTGCCCCGGCGCGAGGTCCGGGCGCTGGCCGCGCTGACGGACGGCGCGACCCGCTGGACGGAGACGTTCCGCGAGGGCGACTGGACGGCGCTGTTCGACGTGGTCGCGAAGGAGGGCGCGCGGTCACTGGTCGACCGGGTGCGGGCACTGGAGGACGCGGACCGGGTGGAACGGGTGTTCCTGGGGCGCGGCAAGACGCACGACGACGCGACGGTGGTGTACGCGGAGCTGTGACGGGACGCCGCGGCAAAGGCGTGGGGGCCGGGCGGGGGAGCTGTGCGCTCCAGGGCTACTTCTCCATGCCGCCGTTCAGCTCGTGGAGCAGTCGGGCCAGTTCGGCGACCTCGTGGCGGTCCCAGTGGGCGAGCTGGCGGACGTAGCGGGCGCGGCGGGCCTCGCGGACCGTGCCGACGCGGCGGCGGCCCTCGTCGGTGAGGGTGACGAGCCAGGCGCGGCCGTCGGCGGGGTCGGGCTCGCGGGCGATCAGGCCGAGTTCCTCCAGGGCGCGCAGCTGGCGGGACATGGTGGCCTTGCCGACGCCGATGTAGGCGGCGAGTGCCGTGGCCCGCTGGCCGCCGAGTTCGTCCAGCCGGATGAGCAGGCCGTAGGCGGAGGACTCCAGGTCGGGGTGGACCGCGCGGGCCATCTCCCCCTGGCTGGCCCGGGCACGCCGGAGCAGCACGGTCAGCTCGCGTTCCAGCGCCAGGAACTCCTGGTCCGGGGCACTGGGTGTCGTCTGGCCGGCGGCGCGGCGCGCGCCACCGTTTCCGTCGTCGTGCACGTCAGCACCCCTGATCGGTTTCGCTGTCCTGAAAGTTTCTGCCGTATGTCGCCATCACCGCAGCTCCGTCAGTATTTCGCAGGAGTAGACCAACGGCGTCCTCCGGACCCCCTTCCCACCCCTTATCTACGTGCGTAGCTTCCTTACGAGGCAATCAATGGCATGCCCACGCCATTGGATCAGCGGTCCGCGCCTCGTCCCCCACTTCACTCCCCCGGAGGCACGTCATGGCCGTGCTCAGACCCGGTTCCATCCGTTCCCGCCGCCCGCGCCCCCTCGCCGGCCTCCTCACGACCCTGCTCGCGGCGCTCTCCCTCACGCTCCCGCTCACCACCGCGCACGCCGTGACCACGCCCAGCCGCGGCTCCGCCTACCTCGGCATCGGCGTCCTCGCCCACGACGGCCGGAACGGCACCCCCACCACCGGTGACGCCACCCAGACGGAGGGGGTGGACGTCTCCGCGTACCAGGGCAACGCCGCCTGGTCGACCCTGTGGAACAGCGGGGTGCGCTGGGCGTACACGAAGGGCACGGAGGGGACGTACTACACGAACCCCTACTTCGCGCAGCAGTACAACGGCGCGTACAACGTGGGCATGATCCGCGGCGCGTACCACTTCGCCACCCCGGACACCACCAGCGGCGCGACCCAGGCCAACTACTTCGTCGACCACGGCGGCGGCTGGTCCCGGGACGGCCGGACCCTGCCCGGCGTGCTCGACATCGAGTGGAACCCCTACGGCGCCGCCTGCTACGGCAGGACCGCGAGCCAGATGGTCAGCTGGATCGCCGACTTCGTCAACACCTACGCGGCGCGCACCAGCCGGTACCCCGTCATCTACACGGCCGCCAGCTGGTGGACGCAGTGCACCGGCGACTACAGCGGCTTCGCCGCGAACAGCCCGCTGTGGATCGCCCGCTACGCGGCGGACCCGGGGACGCTGCCGGCCGGATGGCCGTACTACACGATGTGGCAGTACACCTCCTCCGGCCCGACCGTCGGCGACCACGACAAGTTCAACGGGGCGCTGGACCGGGTCCAGGCCCTGGCCAACGGGTAGGGGTCGTCCCACCGGCCGCGGCACGGCGGCACGCCGGGACGCCGGCCCCGGTCGGGCCGGGGTCCGGGTTCTCCCCCCGTGCCGTCGCGCGGACCGTCCCTGCGTTGGTGCTCCGCGCCGCCCGGGATCATGCTGGTCAGGAGAGCCTGCCGAGCAAGGGCGAGATGAGCGGCGATGGAGCGACAGTCGACGTACACGGCCACGGCCACCATCGACGACCGGGGCATCCTGACCGGCTGGAGCGAGGGCGCGCGGCGGCTGCTCGGTTACGACTCCTCCGTGGTCGTCGGCCGCCCCGCCACCGCGCTGCTCGCCACCGACGGCGCGGCCGTCCGGCGGGCCCTGGCCGGCCGGACCCGCTGGAACGGCACCGTCCCGCTGCGCCACCAGGACGGCCGGCTCCTGGAACTGGGGGTTCTCGCCCATCGCCGTACCTCCGACCAGGGCGTCACCGACTGGCTCGCGGTGAGCGCCGTGACACCACGGACCCAGCCGCCGCGCGGTGAACCACTGGAGGAGTGGACGTTCCTCCAGTCCCCCTTCCCGCTGGCGGTCTTCGACACCGACCTGCGCCTGGTGCGCGCCAACCGCCGGATGGAGCACGCCCTCGCCCTGCCCGAGGCGGCGATGCGCGGGTTGCGTCTCACCCACATCGTGCCCGAAAGCGCGGGTGAGGAGGCCGACCGCTCGATGCGGCTGGCGCTGGAGTCCGGCGGGCCGCAGGAGGCGCGCGGCTGTCTCGCCCCGGACCTCGGCGGGACCACCGTCCTGACCCCGCTGAAGGACGCGGGCGGCCGGGTACGGGCCGTGTGCCTGTCCGGGCAGCAGCCCGGCCAGGACTCCGCCACCCGGCAGCGCGCCTCGGCGGACTCCGGACCGCGCGTCGGCACGGTGGCGGACCAGGCCCGCGCCGCACAGGAACTCGGCGAGGTCACGGTCCCCCGGCTCGCCGACGTCATGGTGGTCGATCTGCTGGACTCCCCGCGCACCGGCGAGGAGGCCGGCGGGCCCGCCGATCCGGTCGTGCTGCGCCGGGCCGCCCTGCGCGCGCTGCCGGACGGAGGCGGCGCCACCCACGGAACCGGCACCAGCACCGGTGTCGGCACGGGCTCCGGTATCGGTATCGGCATCGGTGACGCCGTCGTCTGCCCGGCGGACTCGCCGCCCGCCCAGTGCCTCGCGGCGGCCCGCCCGCTGCTGTACGACACCGCCGACCCGGCCGTCGCCGGGTGGGCCGCGCTGGACCCGGGCGCCGCCTGGCTGCACACGTCCGGAGCACGCGCCCTGCTGGCGGTGCCGCTCCTCGCCCAGGGCACCACGCTCGGCGTGGCCCTGTTCGCCCGCCACCCCCGGCGGGGCGCGTTCGGCCCCGAGGACCTGCGGCTCGCGGAGGAGTTCACCGCCAAGGCCGCCGCCGGCATCCAGCAGGCCCGGACCTACTCCAAGTCCCGTACGACCACGATGGCCCTCCAGCGCAGCCTGCTCCCGCACACGCTGCCCGACCAGGCGGCACTGGAGATCGCCACCCGCTATCTGCCGGCCGCCACCCGGGCCGGCGTGGGCGGGGACTGGTTCGATGTGATTCCGCTGTCCGGAGCGCGTGTGGCGCTGGTCGTGGGTGACGTGGTGGGGCACGGCATGCGCGCCTCCGCCACCATGGGCCGGCTGCGCACGGCCGTACGCACCCTGGCCGACGTCGACCTGCCGGCCGACGAACTGCTCACCCACCTCGACGACCTGGTGCTCAGACTGGCCGCCGACGAGGGCAGCGCGGACCCGGCCGCCGACACCGCGGGCGGCATCGGCACCACCTGTCTGTACGCCGTCTACGACCCGGTCTCGCGCCGGTGCACCATCGCCCGGGCGGGCCATCCGCCGCCCGCCGTGGTCACCCCGGACGGCACCGTCCGCTTCCTCGACGTCCCCGCGGGCCCGCCGCTGGGCCTCGGCGGGCTGCCCTTCGAGGCGGTGGAGACCGAACTGCCCGAGGGCAGCATGCTCGCCCTCTACACCGACGGGCTGCTGGAGGCCCGCGACCACGACATCGACGAGGCGCTGGACAAGATGTTCCACGCGCTCGGCCGCCCCGCGAAGTCACTGGAATCGGTGTGCGACCGGGTCCTCACCGAGCTGCTCAGCCACCGCCCCGACGACGACATCGCCCTGCTGGTGGCCCGCACCCGGGCGCTGCACGCCGACCGGGTCGCCTCCTGGGAACTCGACAACGAGCCCACCGTCGTCTCCGTGGCCCGCCGGTACGCCACCGAGCAGCTGACCACCTGGGGCCTGGACGAGGCCGCGTTCCCCACGGAGCTGATGGTCAGCGAGCTGGTCACCAACGCGATCCGCTACGGCCGCCCGCCCATCCAGCTCCGGCTGATCCACCAGGACAGCAAGCTCATCTGCGAGGTGTACGACTCCAGCGGGACCACCCCGCACATGCGGCGGGCCCGGATCTTCGACGAGGGCGGCCGGGGCCTGCTGCTGGTCGCCCAGCTCGCCGAACGCTGGGGCACCCGGCACGACCGGGTCGGCAAGACGGTCTGGGCGGAACAGTCACTCTGACACCACCGCCCCCGGACACAGGTCCGCCCCGCCGCGGGGAGCGGCGGGGCGGAGTCCTGCCGCTGTCGCGGCGGTCAGGCCTTACTGGCCGGTCGTGTTGGACTGGTCGGTGGTGTTGTCGTTGGACTGGGCGCCACCGTTGTCGCCCTGCTGGTTCGACTGGTCGGTGGTGTTGTCGTTCGACTGGTCACCGGACGCGGTCCCGGCCTGGTCGTTCGACTGGTCGGTGGAGTTGGTGTCGGTCTGGTCGCCGGTGCCCTTGTCCGTCGTGTTGGACTGGTCCGTCGTGTTCTTGTTCGACTGGTCGCCGCCTTCCTTGCCTGTCTTGTCGTTCGTCTGCGTGGTGTCGTTCTTGTTCGACTGATCGCCGGTACCGGAGCCCTTGTTGGACTGGTCGGTCTTGTTGTCGTTGGACTGCTTGCCGTCACCGGTGCCCTTGTTGGACTGGTCGGTCTTGTTGTCGTTGGACTGCTTGCCGTCACCCTTCCCGGTCTTGTCGTTCGTCTGCTTCGTGTCGTTCTTGTTGGACTGGTCGCCGCCACCCTTCCCGGTCTTGTCGTTCGTCTGCTTCGTGTCGTTCTTGTTCGTCTGGTTGTCGCCGCCCTTGTTGGACTGATCCGTCTTGTTGTCGTTCGACTGCTTGCCGTTGCCGGTGGACTGGTTCTGCTGAACGGTCACGTTGGTGTTGTTCTGCACGGTGGTGCCGGAGGAGTGGCCGCCACCGCCGTGGCCGGATTCGGAACCGTGACCGGAACCATGACGGGAGCCGCCCTCGTGCCCGCCGCTGTGCCAGGAGGAGCCGTGTGAGTGCTTCTTGCACCAGTTCTTGTGATGGCCGTGCTTCTTCTTCGACTTGCAGTGGTGGCTGTGATGGCCGTGGGAGTGCTCGGCGGCAGTCACCGCGGCCGATGTGTGCACGGGAGCCGCGACCGCCGCGGTCGCCGGAAGAGCGAGTCCCCCGCCGATCACAGCCGAGGCGATCAATGTGGCGAGGCGGATGCCCCGACGCTTGGGACGGTGGGCGTCGCGGTTCTCAACAGTACGGTTCATGGCTTTTTCCTCACTCGATGAAGTGTTTTCGCCGGGGCCGGCAATTAAGGAGAGGGAATCCCTGGACCGGATTTCCGTTTCCCTTGCGGTTCGTTTTCCTGGCCGCACTTCAAGTAAGCCAAAACGGGCAGCCCCGGTCATGCTCCGAGGACTCGGGGCTTGACGGAGGGGAAGGCACCCGCTATTGGGTCGTCCGCAGAACCGGTACGGCCCACGCCGGAGGCCCGGGCACCGCCATCCGGTCCGCACCGGGCTCAGTGCCGGGGCGGGGCTCCGTGCCGGGGCCGGGGCGGGGTTCCGTGCCCGGGGCGGGGCAGGGGGCGTCCACGCGCAGGTCCACCAGCGTCGGTGTACGGCCGCGCGGGCCGGCCGCGCCGACGGCCGTGCGCAGGGCCGCCACGAACTCCGTACAGGTGTCGTATCGGTCGTCCGGGACCTTGGCCAGGGCCCGCAGCAGTACCGCGTCGGCGCCGGCCGGGATGTCCGGCCGCTTCTCGCTGAGGGCGGGAGGGGTGTCGCACTGGTGGGCCCAGAGCAGCTCGACGTGGTCCTCCCGCTGGAAGGGCGGGGCGCCCGTCAGGATCTCCTGGACGACACAGGCGAGGCTGTACAGGTCGGACCTGCCGTCGACCGGGCGCCCGGTGAACCGCTCGGGCGCCACGTAGTCCAGCGTGCCGACGAACTCTCCCACGCTGGTGAACCCGGTCAGCGACAGTGATTTCTTCGCCAGTCCGAAGTCGGCGAGATAGACGTGCTCGGGGTGGTCGCTGTCGATGCCCTCGGCGACCAGGACGTTGCCGGGCTTGACGTCCCGGTGGACCAGGTCGCGCGCGTGGGCCGCGTCGAGGGCGGAGGCGAGCTGGGCGGCGATGCGCAGCGCCGTCGGCACCGGCAGCGGGCCCTCGCGGTCGAGCAGGGCGCGCAGGTCGAGGCCGGCGACGAAGCACATGGCGATGTAGAGGATGCCGTCGGCCTCGCCGGCCTCGAACACGGGCACGATGTTCGGGTGGTCGATGGCGGCGGCCACCCGGGACTCCTGGGCGAAGCGGCTGCGGAAGGCCTCGTTGCGGGTGTACTCGGGGGCGAGGAGCTTGAGGGCGACCGTGCGGCCGAGGCGCAGGTCCTTGGCGCAGTAGACGACGGCCATGCCGCCGCGCCCGAGTTCGCGCTCCACCCGGTAACCCGCGATCTCGGCCCCGATCAGGCCGGAGGGGGTTCTGGGCGGCCAACCGGCCTGACTGGGCGCCGTGTTCATCGAGACACCACCCTCACCCCGGTCCGCTGCGGAGGGCTGGCTCCTGTCTGCATCCTACCGAGTGCTCCCGGTGTACGCCCGGGCGGAAAGCGGGCACGGAGCAGGCCCGGACCCCCCTCACGGGAGTCCGGGCCCCAGGTCTAGGCGTCCGTCACGCCGCCACGGGCACCTCCGGCGTCGCCCCGTCCACGGCGGGCGCGAGCGCCAGTTCCAGGACCTGGCGGACGTCGGTCACGGCGTGGACGTCCAGCTTGTCCAGCACCTCGGCCGGGACGTCGTCCAGGTCGGGTTCGTTGCGCTTGGGGATGATCACGGTGGTCACTCCGGCGCGGTGGGCGGCGAGGAGCTTCTGCTTCACCCCGCCGATGGGCAGCACCCGGCCGGTCAGCGAGACCTCGCCGGTCATGGCGACATCGGTGCGGACCAGGCGGCCGGAGAGCAGCGAGGCGAGTGCCGTGGTCATCGTGATGCCCGCGCTCGGGCCGTCCTTGGGGACCGCGCCCGCCGGGAAGTGGATGTGCACGCCCCGGTCCTTGAGGTCGGCCACCGGCAGCTCCAGTTCGGCGCCGTGGCTGCGCAGGAAGCTCAGCGCGATCTGCGCCGACTCCTTCATCACGTCACCGAGCTGTCCGGTGAGGGTCAGGCCCGCGCCGCCGGTCTCCGGGTCGGCGAGGGACGCCTCCACGAAGAGCACGTCGCCGCCGGCGCCGGTGACCGCGAGGCCGGTCGCCACGCCGGGCACTGCCGTGCGGCGCTCGGCGGGGTCCTGTGCGGACTCGGGCACGTGGTGCGGCCGGCCGATCAGCCCGCGCAGGTCGCCGTCCGTCACGGTGAACGGCAGGTCCCGCTCGCCCAGCTCGTGCTGGGCGGCGATCTTGCGCAGCAGCCGGGCGATGGACCGTTCCAGGGTCCGCACGCCCGCCTCGCGGGTGTACTCGCCGGCGAGCCTGCGCAGCGCGCTCTCGTCGAGCGTGACCTCCTCCCCGTGCAGGCCGGCCCTCTCCAGCTGGCGCGGGAGCAGGTGGTCGCGGGCGATGACGACCTTCTCGTCCTCCGTGTAGCCGTCCAGCCGGACGATCTCCATACGGTCGGCGAGCGCCTCCGGGATGGCCTCCAGGACGTTGGCGGTGGCGAGGAAGACCACGTCGGACAGGTCCAGCTCGACCTCCAGGTAGTGGTCCCGGAAGGTGTGGTTCTGCGCCGGGTCCAGCACCTCCAGCAGGGCCGCCGCCGGGTCGCCGCGGAAGTCCGAGCCCACCTTGTCGATCTCGTCGAGCAGGACGACCGGGTTCATCGACCCGGCCTCCTTGATGGCCCGCACGATCCGGCCGGGCAGCGCGCCGACGTACGTACGGCGGTGGCCGCGGATCTCGGCCTCGTCACGGACGCCGCCGAGGGCGACGCGGACGAAGGTACGTCCCATGGCGTGGGCGACCGACTGGCCGAGGGAGGTCTTGCCGACCCCGGGCGGTCCGACGAGCGCGAGCACGGCACCGCCGCGCCGCCCGCCGATCACGCCGAGTCCCCGGTCACCGCGCCGCTTGCGCACGGCCAGGTACTCGGTGATGCGCTCCTTCACGTCCTCCAGGCCGGCGTGCTCGGCGTCGAGCACGGCCTTGGCGCCCCGGATGTCGAAGGCGTCCTCGGTCCGCTCGTTCCACGGCATCTCCAGGACGGTGTCCAGCCAGGTGCGGATCCAGGAGCCCTCGGGCGACTGGTCGGAGGCGCGCTCCAGCTTGTCGACCTCCTTCAGGGCGGCCTCGCGGACCTTCTCCGGCAGGTCGGCGGCCTCCACGCGGGCACGGTAGTCGTCGGACTCCTCGGCGGCGTCCTTGCCGTTCCCGCCGTTCAGCTCGCGCAGCTCCTTGCGGACGGCCTCCAGCTGGCGGCGCAGCAGGAACTCGCGCTGCTGCTTGTCGACGCCCTCCTGGACGTCCTTGGCGATGGTCTCGGCCACTTCCTGCTCGGCGAGGTGGTCGCGGAGCTGCTGGGTGGCGAGCCGGAGCCGGGCCACCGGGTCGGCGGTCTCCAGCAGGGCGACCTTCTGGTCGGTCGTCAGGAACGGCGAGTAGCCGGAGTTGTCGGCCAGCGCGGACACGTCGTCGATGGCCTGGACGCGGTCCACGACCTGCCAGGCGCCGCGCTTCTTCAGCCACGTGGTGGCGAGCGCCTTGTACTCCTTGACCAGTTCGGTGACGTGGCCCGGCAGCGGCTCGGGCACACTCTCCTCGATCCGGGCGCCCTCGACCCACAGGGCCGCGCCCGGGCCGGTGGTGCCGGCGCCGATGCGCACCCGGCTCCGGCCGCGGATCAGGGCCCCGGGGTCACCGTCGGCCAGCCGGCCGACCTGCTCGACCGTGCCGAGGACGCCGGTGCCGGCGTAGGTGCCGTCGATGCGCGGGACCAGCAGCACGGTGGGCTTGGCGGGTTCCGGCGCGGCGGCCTGCGCGGCCTCCACGGCGGCCCGCACCTCGGCGTCACTCAGGTCCAGCGGAACGACCATGCCGGGCAGCACGACCTCGTCGTCGAGCGGCAGCAGCGGCAGGTTGAGCGTGAACGCCGGTGACTCAGCAGCCATGATCTCCCCTTCGGCAGTCAACTTGAGCTATGCCGACTCAATGTTCTGGCTGCCGCCGATGTTCCCGACCGGGTGTTCGCCGTGAGCGATCACGGGATCGGTGCAGGTGGGGCCGTTACCGGACCGCCTGGACCGGCCGGTGCGGGCGCCGGAGGAGCGGCCAGGCGGCCAGGCCGATCGTCAGGGCGATGAGGTGCCCCCAGTTGGTCAGTGGGTCCGCGTAGGCGTACAGGTCGCTCAGGAGCGTTCCGGCCACCGACACCAGCAGGGGCCAGCGCAGCCAGGGGCGGAGCAGTCCGGCCAGCGCGCCGATGCTGGCGGCGACGCCGAAGCTGATGCCGTAGTCGAGGCGGTGCAGGGAGGTCGGCGGCAGATGGCCGGCCAGGACGGCGAGGCCGACCGGGACCTCGGTGGCGAGGGTGGCCAGGACGTGGCCGGCCAGGAAGACGCCGGCGGCCCGCACCCCGCCCGTGCGCCGTTCCAGCGCGGTGAGCACCAGCAGGAACGCGAGGGCGTACGGCGAGACGATGCCGCCCGCGATCCACAGCGCGCTCGCCGTCAGCACGGACACGGGCGTGCGTATGAGGTGGGCGACGTCCGTGCTGGAGCCCTGGTGGAGGGCGTGGACCAGGGCGGGGTCGGCCACGGCCGCGACCACGGAGGTGACGGCCAGGACGCTCGCGTAGGCGAAGGTGAACGGGGTGCCGGCCGGGGTGGGCAGCAGTCGCCAGGGCCGTACGGCCGGCCGTGGCCGGCACGCGGGGGCGGACGCCGCCGCAGCACCGCGCTGACGGGGCACGCCGTCCAGCAGGCCGGCGGCCGGCGAGGGCGCGGCGGCGGGGCCGCCGGGAAGGGGCGGGCCCGGCCGGGGCGGGGACGTGGCCGTGGCAGGGCCCTTCGTGATCCGTTCCACGGTGCGGCGCTCCTTCCGTCGCGCTCCACCCTTGGGGTCCGGCGTGCCGCTGTCTATGACCGACGCCACCCGGGAGCGGATTCACAGCAACCTCTCACTCCCCGGCCGCGTCCGTACGCCGTCCTCCCGGGGCGGCCGTCGCGTCGTCCGCAATTCCCGTGAAGGTCGGGCGCCGTTGAGCCAGGATGGGGGGCATGACTGCCCTGTACGACTCTCCCGTGGTCCTGGACCGGCGCGACGGCCCGTACGGAGAGGTGGTGCTGCGCAGACACGGCCCGCTGCTCCAGATCATCGCCAACGGCTGCTTCCTGATGGACACCTCCGACGGCCGCTCGGAGCGGCTGCTGGTCGACGCCGCCCGCGCCGCGCTGGACGGGCGGCCGGAGCCGGATGTGCTGATCGGGGGGCTCGGCGTGGGGTTCTCGCTCGCACACGCGGCGGCCGGTCCGGGGTGGGGGCGGATCACCGTGGTGGAGCGGGAGCCCGCCGTCATCGGCTGGCACCGGCGGGGGCCGCTGGCGGAGGTGTCCGGCGGCGCGCTCGCCGACCCGCGCACCCGGATCGTGGAAGCGGATCTCGTGGCGTACGTCAATGAGACATCGGACACGTTCGACGCACTGTGTCTCGACATCGACAACGGGCCCGGCTGGACCGTCACGGAGGACAACGGCAGCCTTTACTCACCGGCCGGACTGGCCGCGTGCGCACGGGTGTTGAGACCCGGCGGGGTGCTCGCCGTATGGTCCGCGCAGCCCTCGCCGGAATTTGAAGGAAGCTTGCGGAATGCCGGGTTCCGACAGGTGCGTACCGAAGAGGTGCCCGTTGCCCGGGGCGTTCCGGACGCTGTCCACCTCGCCGTCCGACCTGGATAGCGACAGCCCGGGCAGTCCCCGTAATGTGCTGCCCTGACGCAGATCATTCAAGCGTCAAACGCAGACATGGGATCACCCCACGGATTCCGGAAAGCAACAACAGGGGCGGGCGATGGAGCAGACACACACCTCCCAGAGCGGCGCGGCGACGACCACCCCGGGCGCACAGCGCCGGGTGCTGGTCGTCGAGGACGACCTCACGATCGTCGACGCCATCGCGGCCCGGCTCCGTGCCGAGGGATTCCTGGTGCAGACGGCGGCCGACGGTCCCGCCGCCGTCGACACGGCCGAGGCCTGGCAGCCCGACCTGCTGATCCTCGACATCATGCTGCCCGGCTTCGACGGGCTGGAGGTCTGCCGGCGCGTGCAGGCCCAGCGCCCGGTGCCGGTTCTGATGCTCACCGCGCGGGACGACGAGACCGACATGCTGGTCGGGCTCGGCGTCGGCGCCGACGACTACATGACCAAGCCGTTCTCGATGCGGGAGCTGGCGGCACGCGTGCACGTGCTGCTGCGCCGGGTGGAGCGGGCGACGATCGCCGCCGCCACCCCGCGCTCCGGCATCCTGCGCCTCGGCGAACTGGAGATCGACCACGCGCAGCGCCGGGTCCGGGTGAAGGCGGAGGACGTCCATCTGACGCCGACCGAGTTCGACCTGCTGGTGTGCCTGGCGAACACCCCGCGCGCGGTGCTCTCCCGGGAGCAGCTGCTGGCCGAGGTGTGGGACTGGGCGGACGCCTCCGGCACCCGCACGGTCGACAGCCACATCAAGGCACTGCGCCGGAAGATCGGCGCCGAGCGGATCCGCACCGTGCACGGTGTGGGCTACGCGCTGGAGACGCCGGCCCCATGAGCGGTGACGGGCGCCCGGCCGCACACAGGAGTCACCGGTCCTCCGGTGCGGAACCCTGGGGCGGCGTGCGCCCGTTCTCGATCAAGACCAAGCTGGGCGCGCTGGTCGTCATCGCGGTGCTGATCACCACCGGGCTGTCGATCGTCGCCGTGCACACCAAGACGGAGCTGCGCTTCATCACCGTCTTCTCGATGATCGCCACCCTGCTCATCACCCAGTTCGTGGCGCACTCGCTCACCATGCCGCTGGACGAGATGAACACGGTGGCCCGCTCCATCTCGCACGGCGACTACACGCGCCGCGTGAAGGAGAACCGCCGGGACGAACTCGGCGACCTGGCCCAGACGATCAACGTCATGGCCGACGAGCTGGAGGCCCAGGACAGCCAGCGCAAGGAGCTGGTGGCGAACGTCTCGCACGAGCTGCGCACCCCGATCGCGGGCCTGCGCGCGGTGCTGGAGAACATCGTCGACGGGGTCACCGAGCCCGACCAGGAGACGATGCGGACGGCCCTGAAGCAGACCGAGCGGCTCGGCCGGCTGGTGGAGACCCTGCTGGACCTCTCCCGGCTCGACAACGGCGTCGTACCGCTGAAGCTGCGGCGGTTCGAGGTGTGGCCGTACCTCTCGGGCGTGCTCAAGGAGGCCAACATGGTCGCCTCCGCACGCGCGGGCATCGCCTCCGGCTCCGGCAGCCACACCCGGACGGACGTCCATCTGCACCTCGACGTCTCACCGCCGGAGCTGACCGCGCACGCGGATCCCGAGCGCCTCCACCAGGTCGTCGCCAACCTGATCGACAACGCGGTCAAGCACAGCCCGCCGCACGGCCGTGTGACCGTGAAGGCCCGGCGCGGTCCGCAGCCGGAGTCGCTGGAGCTGGAGATCCTGGACGAGGGCCCCGGCATCCCCCGGTCGGAGTGGCACCGGGTGTTCGAGCGGTTCAACCGGGGAGCGGTGACCCGGCCGCACGGACCGGGCAGCGACGGCGGTACGGGGCTGGGGCTGGCGATCGCCCGGTGGGCCGTGGATCTGCACCGCGGCCGGATCGGTGTGGCCGAATCAGAGCGGGGCTGCCGGATCATCGTCACTCTTCCGGGCCTGACTTCCGCCACGAGTTGACGTAGGGTCCGAACCGGAAGCACAAGATCCACGACGGTCGGCGCCGCTCGGCGCGGTCTCAGCCGTGTGATCGGGACCAGGCCCGCGCCACCCGTCGAACGAAGACGCGCAGGGCTCCGGCCAGTGCACCCTCCCACGTGCGGAACCACGGTTGTTTCCCGCCATTTCAAGCCCCGAAACAAGATTTCCGATGTGACTTACGCGACGATGAACGGGCCCGACCTGACCTTCACGGTCAGGGAGGCGTAGCCTTTATTCCCGCTGTCCATCACCTTGTGAAGCGGAAGAGGGCGGTTGCCGCCGTGTCGCCACAGTCCCCCAGTAACTCGAGCATCTCAACCGATGACCAAGCCGGGAAGAACCCCGCAGCCGCGTTCGGTCCGAACGAGTGGCTCGTCGACGAGATCTATCAGCAGTACCTCCAGGACCCGAATTCCGTAGACCGCGCCTGGTGGGACTTCTTCGCCGACTACAAGCCGGGCGCTCCTGCCACCCCGGCTCCGGCGGGTACTGCGGCCGCGGGGGCCGCAGAGACCCCCACCACGGCCCCGCAGGCCCAGCCCGCGGCCCCGGCCCCCCAGGCCGCCGCCCCGGCCGCACCCGCGGCTCCGAAGCCCGCGGCGGCCCCGGCCCAGGCGCCCGCCCCGGCGCCCGCCGCCGCACCCGCTCCCGCGGCGAAGGCCGCCCCGGCAAAGCCGGCGCAACCCGCACAGGCGCCCGCTCAGCCGAAGGGCAAGGCCGCCGAGGCCCCCGAGGGCCCGGAGCTGATCACGCTGCGTGGTCCGGCCGCCGCTGTCGTGAAGAACATGAACGCCTCGCTGGAACTGCCGACCGCCACCTCGGTCCGCGCGGTACCGGTGAAGCTGCTGTTCGACAACCGCATCGTCATCAACAACCACCTCAAGCGCGCCCGCGGCGGGAAGATCTCCTTCACGCACATCATCGGGTACGCGATGGTGCAGGCCGTCAAGGCCATGCCGTCGATGAACTGGTCGTTCGGCGAGAAGGACGGCAAGCCGACCCTGGTCAAGCCGCCGCACGTCAACCTCGGCCTCGCCATCGACCTGGTGAAGCCGAACGGTGACCGCCAGCTGGTCGTCGCGGCGATCAAGAAGGCCGAGACGCTGAACTTCTTCGAGTTCTGGCAGGCCTACGAGGACATCGTCCGCCGCGCCCGCGACGGCAAGCTGACGATGGACGACTTCACCGGCGTGACGGTCTCCCTGACCAACCCCGGCGGCCTCGGCACCGTCCACTCCGTGCCGCGTCTGATGCCCGGCCAGTCCGTGATCATGGGCGTCGGCTCCATGGACTACCCGGCGGAGTTCCAGGGCACCAGCCAGGACACCCTGAACAAGCTCGGCATCTCCAAGGTCATGACGCTCACGTCGACCTACGACCACCGGGTCATCCAGGGCGCCGCCTCCGGCGAGTTCCTGCGCGTCGTCGCGAACCTGCTGCTCGGCGAGAACGGCTTCTACGACGACGTCTTCGAGGCGCTGCGGATCCCCTACGAGCCGGTCCGCTGGCTCAAGGACATCGACGCCTCCCACGACGACGACGTCACCAAGGCCGCCCGCGTCTTCGAGCTGATCCACTCCTACCGGGTCCGCGGCCACGTCATGGCCGACACCGACCCGCTGGAGTACCGCCAGCGCAAGCACCCCGACCTGGACATCGTCGAGCACGGCCTCACCCTGTGGGACCTGGAGCGCGAGTTCGCCGTCGGCGGCTTCGCCGGCAAGTCGATGATGAAGCTGCGCGACATCCTCGGCGTGCTCCGCGACTCGTACTGCCGCACCACGGGCATCGAGTTCATGCACATCCAGGACCCCAAGCAGCGCAAGTGGATCCAGGACCGCGTGGAGCGCGGCCACTCCAAGCCGGAGCGCGAGGAGCAGCTGCGCATCCTGCGCCGGCTGAACGCGGCGGAGGCCTTCGAGACCTTCCTCCAGACCAAGTACGTCGGCCAGAAGCGCTTCTCGCTGGAGGGCGGCGAGTCCGTCATCCCGCTGCTGGACGCGGTCATCGACTCGGCGGCCGAGTCCCGCCTGGACGAGGTCGTCATCGGCATGGCCCACCGCGGCCGGCTGAACGTCCTCGCCAACATCGTCGGCAAGTCGTACGCGCAGATCTTCCGTGAGTTCGAGGGCAACCTCGACCCGAAGTCGATGCACGGCTCCGGCGACGTGAAGTACCACCTGGGCGCCGACGGCACCTTCACCGGCCTGGACGGCGAGCAGATCAAGGTCTCCCTGGTCGCCAACCCCTCCCACCTGGAGGCCGTCGACCCGGTCCTGGAGGGTGTCTCCCGCGCCAAGCAGGACATCATCAACAAGGGCGGCACGGACTTCACGGTCCTGCCGGTGGCGATCCACGGCGACGCGGCCTTCGCGGGCCAGGGCGTGGTGGCCGAGACCCTGAACATGTCGCAGCTGCGGGGCTACCGCACCGGCGGCACGGTCCACATCGTCATCAACAACCAGGTCGGCTTCACCGCGGCCCCCGAGTCCTCGCGTTCCTCCATGTACGCCACGGACGTCGCCCGCATGATCGAGGCCCCGATCTTCCACGTGAACGGTGACGACCCCGAGGCCGTCGTCCGCGTCGCCCGGCTGGCCTTCGAGTTCCGCCAGGCGTTCAACAAGGACGTGGTCATCGACCTCATCTGCTACCGCCGCCGCGGTCACAACGAGTCGGACAACCCGGCCTTCACCCAGCCGCTGATGTACGACCTGATCGACAAGAAGCGCTCGGTGCGCAAGCTGTACACCGAGTCCCTGATCGGTCGCGGTGACATCACCCTGGAAGAGGCCGAGCAGGCCCTCCAGGACTACCAGGGCCAGCTGGAGAAGGTCTTCACGGAGGTCCGCGAGGCCACCTCCCAGCCGCCCGCCGGCGACACCCGGGCGCCCCAGGACGGCTTCCCGGTCGCGGTGCCCACCGCGGTCTCCGCGGAGGTCGTCAAGCGGATCGCCGAGTCCCAGGTCAACGTCCCCGACCACATCACGGTGCACCCGCGGCTCCAGCCGCAGCTCCAGCGCCGGGCGGCGATGGTCGAGGACGGCACCATCGACTGGGGCATGGGCGAGACCCTGGCCATCGGCTCCCTGCTGCTGGAGGGCACCCCGGTCCGCCTCGCGGGCCAGGACTCCCAGCGCGGCACCTTCGGCCAGCGCCACGCGGTGCTCATCGACCGGGAGACCGGCGAGGAGTACACCCCGCTCCAGTACCTCTCCGAGGACCAGGCGCGCCTGAACGTCTACAACTCGCTGCTCTCCGAGTACGCGGCGATGGGCTTCGAGTACGGCTACTCGCTGGCCCGGCCCGACGCGCTCGTCATGTGGGAGGCGCAGTTCGGCGACTTCGTCAACGGCGCGCAGACGGTCGTGGACGAGTTCATCTCCTCGGCCGAGCAGAAGTGGAGCCAGACCTCCGGCGTCGTCCTGCTGCTGCCGCACGGCTACGAGGGCCAGGGCCCGGACCACTCCTCGGCCCGCCCGGAGCGCTTCCTCCAGCTGTGCGCGCAGAACAACATGACGGTCGCGATGCCCACGTCCCCGTCGAACTACTTCCACCTCCTGCGGTGGCAGGTGCACAACCCGCACCACAAGCCGCTGGTCGTCTTCACCCCGAAGTCGATGCTGCGCCTGAAGGCGGCGGCGTCGAAGGCGGAGGAGTTCACGAGCGGCGAGTTCCGCCCGGTCATCGGCGACGCCTCGGTCGACCCGGCCGCGGTGCGCAAGGTCGTCTTCTGCGCCGGCAAGGTCTACTACGACCTGGAGGCCGAGCGGCGGAAGCGCGGTGTCACGGACACGGCCATCATCCGCATCGAGCGGCTGTACCCGCTGCCGGGTGCCGAGCTCCAGGCGGAGATCAAGAAGTACCCGAACGCCGAGAAGTACCTGTGGGCGCAGGAGGAGCCGGCGAACCAGGGTGCCTGGCCGTTCATCGCGCTCAACCTGATCGACCACCTGGACCTGGCGGTCGGCGCGGACGTCCCGCACGGCGAGCGGCTGCGGCGCATCTCGCGCCCGCACGGCTCGTCCCCGGCGGTGGGTTCGGCCAAGCGCCACCAGGCCGAGCAGGAGCAGCTGGTGCGTGAGGTGTTCGAGGCGTAGGCCTCCCGGACTCCTGCGGCACGCCGCGACGAGGGCCCGGCACCGAGTTCCGACTCGGTGCCGGGCCCTTCGTCCGTGCGGGACCGTACCCGGCGAGGCGGGATTCCGCCGGCTGCGCGGGACCTACTCCTCGTCGTCCTCGTCGTCGAGGCGCGCGAGCCAGGTGGCCAGCCGCTCCACGGGCACCTCGAAGTCCGGGTTCAGGTCCACGAACGTGCGCAGCTGCTCGGCGAGCCACTCGAAGGTGACCTCCTCCTCGCCACGCCGCTTCTCCAGCTCCTCGATACCGCGGTCGGTGAAATACATGGGGCCGTGTCTCCTGCGCATCCATCCAGGCCGTTACTGACTGGGTCCAGCCTATGCGCCGGGCCGGCCGGTCCCCTCACCGGAAAGAGCGTCTTGACTTCGGGCAGCCACGATATATCGTGTTTCCCAGAACACGCGATATGACGCGTTGTCGTCCCGCCGCCCCGCCGAGGAGGCCCCATGCCCGAGTGGTCCGTCACCGAGCCCCGGAAGCTGACCTTCGACAACCCCGTACGCGACCTCCACGTCCGGCTCGTCAACGGCACGGTCAACGTCGTGAGCACGGACGAACCCGCCGCCCGCCTGGAGGTCTCGGAGGTCGAGGGCCCACCCCTGGTGGTCACCCAGCAGGACGGCGTACTGACCGTGTCCTACGAGGACCTGCACTGGAAGGGCTTCCTGAAGTGGCTCGACCAGGCGGGCCGGCGGCGCAGCGCCGTCGTCTCCCTCGCCGTTCCCGCCGGCACCCGGGTGGAGGTGGGCGTGGTCGGCGCGGGCGCGGTCGTCTCCGGCATCCGCGGCCCCGTGGATGTCAAGGGAGTGACCGGCGACACCACCCTGGTCGGCGTCTCGGGCCCGGTCCGCGCGGACACCGTGTCGGGGAACCTGGAGGCCCAGGCGGTCACGGGCGACCTGCGGTTCCACTCGGTCTCGGGCGACCTCACCGTGGTCGACGGCTCAGGCCCCTCCGTCCGCGCGGAATCCGTCACCGGCTCCATGATCGTCGACCTGGACCCGGACGGGCCCACGGAGGTCGGCCTGACCAGCGTCTCCGGCGAGATCGCCATCCGCCTGCCGCACCCGGCGGACGCCACGGTCGAGGCCAACACCGCGAGCGGCACCATCTCCAACGCCTTCGACGGACTGCGGGTGCAGGGCCAGTGGGGCGCCCACAAGGTCTCCGGGCGGCTCGGCGCGGGCACCGGGCGGCTGCGCGCCACCACGGTCTCCGGCTCGATCGCCCTGCTGCGCCGCCCGCCCCGGGACGAGGAGGAGCACGTCCCCTGGGAGACGGAGCCCGACTCCCCGCGGCCCGCCGGCCCGCCCGCCGGCCCGCCCGGCGCCCCGGCCGACGGCACGACGACCGACGGCACGACGACCGACAAGAAGGTGCTCTGACATGCCCCCTGTCTTCGCCCACGGCCGCCTCCGCCTGTACCTGCTCAAGCTGCTCGACGAGGCCCCGCGCCACGGTTACGAGGTGATCAGGCTCCTGGAGGAACGCTTCCAGGGCCTGTACGCCCCCTCGGCGGGCACGGTCTACCCCCGCCTGGCCAAGCTGGAGGCGGAGGGCCTGGTCCGGCACACCACCGAGGGCGGCCGGAAGGTGTACGCGATCACGGACGCGGGCCGGGCCGAACTGGCCGACCGCAGCGGTGAACTGGCCGACCTGGAACTGGAGATCCGCGAGTCGGTGGCGGAACTGGCCGCCGAGATAAGGGCCGACGTGCGCGGCGCGGCCGGTGACCTGCGCCGCGAGATGCGCGCGGCGGCCTCGGAGGCCCGCCGGGGAACCAGGGCGGCCGGCACCGGGGCGGCCCCCTTCCCGGACCTCGGGAAGGACGGGACCGAAGGAGCCCGGGGCGATGCCGGGGAGTACGACGACCTGAGCGACAAGGAGGCCTGGAAGCTCGCCAAGGAGGAGATGCGCCGGGTCAAGCAGGAGTGGAAGGAACAGGCCCGCCGGGCCAAGGACGAGAGCCGCCGGGCCCGTGAGGAGGCCCAGCGCGCCCGCCACAAGGCCCAGGAGGCACAGGCGCGGGCACGGGCCCAGGCGCAGGAGGAGGTGCAGCGCATGGCCCGACGGGTCCAGGACCGGGTACTGGACCACTTCGCCCGCGGGGACTGGCCGACCGGCGTGCGCGACGGCCTGACGGAACTGGCCAAGGAGTTCGGCGAGTTCGGAAAGGACTTCGGCAAGGAGTTCGGGAAGGACCTCGGCGGCAGCTGGACCTTCGGCCGCACCACCGAAGAGACCTCCGCCCCCGCCCCGGCCCCCGCTCAGGAGCCGCACCACACCTCCGCCCCGGCGGACTTCCCCGTGGCGTACGAACCCTCGTGGGCGCACCAGGACTTCACCGGTGACCCGGCCCGTGACCTGGACCGTCTCCTGGACCGCTTCCGCGACGACATCCGTGACGCGGCCCGTGACCACGGCGTCACCCCGGAGCAGCTCGCTGCGGCCCGCCACCACCTCTCGACGGCGGCAGCCCACATCGCGGCACTCCTTGACACCCGCGATCCCGGGTCCTCCCCGCCCACAGGGACGGGCGGGCAGAAGGAGAACCCGGGCCCGGGGTAGCCCGGCCGGACGGCTCCGCTCGGCTCAGGAGTGGGTCAGCACGATCTTCCCGAACTGCTCACCGGACGCCAGCCGCTCGAAGCCCTCGCGGGCCCGGTCCAGCGGCAGCTCCTCGTCGATGACGGGCCGTACACCGGTCGCGGCGCAGAAGGAGAGGAGGTCCTCCAGCTCGTCCTTGGTGCCCATGGTCGAGCCGACGACCTTCAGCTCCAGGAAGAAGATGCGGGTCAGTTCGGCGTGCGAGGGCTGGTCCCCGCTGGTGGCACCGGAGATGACGAGCGTGCCGCCGGGCCGCAGGGACTTCACCGAGTGGGACCAGGTGGCGGCGCCGACGGTCTCGATGACGGCGTCCACCCGCTGCGGCAGCCGGGCGCCGGGCTCGACGGCCTCCACGGCCCCGAGTTCCAGGGCCCGCTTCCGCTTCGCCTCGTCCCGGCTGGTCGCGAAGACCCGGAGCCCGGCCGCCTTGCCGAGGATGATCGCGGCCGTGGCGACACCGCCGCCCGCTCCCTGCACGAGGACCGAGTCACCGGGCCGTACGCCGGCGTTGGTGAACAGCATCCGGTACGCGGTCAGCCAGGCGGTCGGCAGACAGGCGGCCTCGGCGAAGGACAGCTCCCTGGGCTTCGGCAGGACGTTCCACGTCGGCACGGTGACCTGCTCGGCGAAGGTGCCCTGGTAGCGCTCGGTGAGGATGGAGCGCGGCTCGTCGGGGCCGACGCCGTGGCCGGTCTGGCCGATGACGGAGTGCAGGACGACCTCGTTGCCGTCCTCGTCGGTCCCGGCGGCGTCGCAGCCGAGGATCATCGGCAGCCGGCCCTCCGGCAGGCCGACGCCCCGCAGGGACCAGAGGTCATGGTGATTGAGGGAAGCGGCCCGTACGGTGATGGTGCTCCAGCCGGGACGGGCCTCGGGAGCCGGACGCTCCCCCAACTCGAGGCCGGTGAGCGGCTGGTCGCGGTCGATTCGGGCGGCGTAGACAGCGAACATGCTGCCGACGATAGGTGCACGGTGCAGCCGGCGGAACCAGGCCCGCCTGTGACACATGCCCTCTTGCGCAACGGCACCCGTGCGGCGCAGAGCGCGTGAGGCGCCCGACAGCGCCGCGCCCTCACCCGTCCGCGCGCGCGGGCAGGCGGAAGGACAGGCAGGAAAACGAGCGGAGAAGCGGGCAGGAAGAACGGCCCCGCCCGGGCGGGCGGGGCCGTTCAGCGCTGCATCAGCCGCGGGCGACGCCCTCGGCGCGCGCGGCGGCCGCGACCGCCGCGGTCACGGCCGGAGCGACCCGCTCGTCGAACGGGGACGGGATCACGTAGTCGGCGGCGAGGTCGTCCCCGACCACCGCGGCCAGCGCCTCGGCGGCGGCGATCTTCATTCCCTCGGTGATCCGCGTGGCCCGCACCTGGAGCGCGCCCGCGAAGATCCCGGGGAAGGCCAGCACGTTGTTGATCTGGTTCGGGAAGTCCGAGCGTCCGGTGGCGACGACCGCCGCGTACTTGTGCGCCACGTCGGGGTGCACCTCGGGGTTCGGGTTGGCCATCGCGAAGACGAAGGCGCCCTGCGCCATGGAGGCGACGGCTTCCTCCGCGACCGTACCGCCGGAGACACCGATGAAGACGTCCGCGCCCGCGAGGGCGTCCTCCAGCGAGCCGGTGAGGCCGGCCTTGTTCGTGAAGGACGCCAGCTCGCGCTTGACCGGGGTCAGGTCCGCCCGGTCGGCCGACACGACGCCCTTGCGGTCCGCCACGGCCACGTCCCCGATGCCGGCCTCGACCAACATCCGGGCGATGGCGACACCGGCCGCGCCGGCGCCCGAGATGACGGCCCGCAGCTGCCCGATCTCGCGCCGGCTGAGCCGGGCCGCGTTCCGCAGCGCCGCGAGCGTCACCACGGCCGTACCGTGCTGGTCGTCGTGGAAGACCGGGATGTCCAGCCGCTCCTGGAGCCGGCGCTCGATCTCGAAGCACCGGGGCGCCGAGATGTCCTCCAGGTTCACTCCGCCGAAGGACGGGGCGAGCCGGACGACGGTCTCGACGATGTCGTCCACGTCGGTGCAGTCGAGCGCGATCGGCACCGCGTCGACGCCGCCGAACTGCTTGAAGAGGATCGCCTTGCCCTCCATCACGGGGAGGGAGGCCTGGGGACCGATGTCCCCGAGTCCGAGCACGGCGGTGCCGTCGGTGACGACGGCGACCACGCTGGACTTCCATGTGTAGTCGTTGACCAGCTCCGGCTGTTCCGCGATCGCGGTGCACACGCGAGCGACGCCGGGCGTGTACGCGAGGGAAAGGTCGTCCTTGTCGCGGATCGGCACGGTGGCCTGCACGGCCATCTTGCCGCCGCGGTGCAGCGCGAACACCGGGTCGAACGAATCGAGGGGCTCGGCCCCTCCGTCGTGGTCCGTACCGCTGTCGCTGCGAGGATTGACGATCTCCGCTGCCACTTTGTTGTACCCCTTAGCTATGCATGGTTTGAGGGTCGACCACTCCTGGTGAGGGGTGGGCGGGCACCGCGCACGGCTCGATTGCGGATACGTACGAGCACATACGCGACGGGCGCGCCGCACACGCGCCCTGAGCCCCGGATGAGGGGTGTAAAGAACCTTCTTACCGGACGGATGGCGCCCGCGACGAGTCCATTAGGTGCAAGGTCACATCCCGGAACAGCAAAACGGCGGGAAGGTGACGCGCGGCCGACGGCGCGGCGGCGGCGCGCGGGCGACCCGGCGCGACGGGGGCGGCCGGGCGGTCATGTGACCCGGGGAGGGTGATCACATCGTGAGACACGCCGAAGATTTTCCGGCCGGAGCGCTGGATTCCCGCAGATGATCCTGCGGCTATGGACCGGGGTTGTACCGACCTGATGCGGTTCGGGGGTCACCCGTTATCCGATTTTGACATAGCGACGCCCCTGAATGGCGTAGTCCGAATGGCAAGATGCCGTAAACCCACGAGGTCGCGACACCCGAAGGTGTGTGTTTCCGTCGACCCATCGGCAACTCTTCCCATCCGCCGGAGGAACCACGATGACCGCAAGCTCCACCCGTCGTACAAGCGCCGCGCGCTCACGTCTGGCCGCGGCCGGTGCGATCGCGGTCGCAGGCGCCCTGCTGCTCACCGGCTGCGGTGACCAGACCAAGGACAAGAACAAGGACTCCGGCGGCGCGTCCACCAGCACCGCTCCGCTCGCCGACAAGCTCCCGCAGGACATCCGCAGCGCCGGCAAGATCAGGGTCGGTTCGGACATCGCGTACGCGCCGGTGGAGTTCAAGGACGCCTCCGGCAAGGTCGTCGGCCTGGACCCGGACCTGGCGGCGGCCATGGGCAAGCAGCTCGGGGTGACGTTCGAGTTCGAGAACGGTACCTTCGACGCCCTGCTCACCGGTCTGCGCTCGGGCCGCAACGACATCGCGATGTCGGCCATGACGGACAACAAGAACCGTCAGGAGGGCATCGACCCGGACACGGGCAAGAAGGTCGGCGAGGGTGTCGACTTCGTCGACTACCTGTCCGCGGGTGTCTCGATCTACACCCGCAAGGGTGACACCGGCGGCATCACCCAGTGGTCGGACCTGTGCGGCAAGAAGCTGGCCGTCGAGCGGGGCACCGTCTCGGAGGACCTGGCCAAGCAGGAGGCCAAGAAGTGTCCCGCCGGCAAGAAGCTCACCGTCGAGGCCTTCGACGACGACCAGCAGTCCCAGACCCGGCTGCGCTCGGGCGGCGTGGACGCGGCGTCCTCCGACTTCCCGGTCGCCGCGTGGGCGGTCAAGAACTCGGGCGGCGGCAAGGACTTCCAGCTCGTCGGCGACCAGGTCCAGGCGGCCCCGTACGGCATCGCGGTCTCCAAGAAGCAGACCCAGCTGCGGGACGCCATCAAGGCCGCGATGGACGCGGTCATCAAGAACGGCGAGTACAAGACGATCCTCGAGAAGTGGGGCGCCGAGGACGGCGCGGTCAAGGAGTCCGCGATCAACGGCGGCAAGTGACCCGCGTCGGCGCCAGCGGCCACTGAGAGGCAATACCCGTGACTGACATCGACAAGACGGCGGACCCGAAGGGCACGCCCCCGGCCGGCGCGGAGGCCATCAAGGCCATCCCGGTCCGGCACTACGGGCGGTACGTCTCCGCCGTCATCGCGATCGCGATCCTCGTCGCGATCATCTACGCGTTCAGCCAGGGCAGGATCAACTGGCACGCGGTACCGGACTACTTCTTCGACGACCGGATCCTGACCGGTGTCGGCAAGACCCTGCTGCTGACGGTCCTGTCCATGGTGATCGGCATCGTCGGCGGCATCGTCCTGGCGGTGATGCGGCTGTCCAAGAACCCGGTGACCTCGTCGATCGCCTGGTTCTACATCTGGTTCTTCCGCGGCACCCCGGTCCTGGTCCAGCTGTTCCTCTGGTTCAACCTGGGCCTGGTCTTCGAGTACATCAACCTGATGCCGTTCTACAAGGACTACTGGTCGAACTTCATGACGCCGTTGCTGACGGCGCTGCTCGGCCTGGGTCTGAACGAGGCGGCGTACATGGCCGAGATCTGCCGGGCCGGTCTGCTCGCGGTGGACGAGGGCCAGACCGAGGCGGCCCACGCGCTCGGCATGAGCCAGGGCAAGACGCTGCGCCGGGTGATCATCCCGCAGGCGATGCGCGTGATCGTGCCGCCGACGGGCAACGAAGTGATCAACATGCTGAAGACGACCTCGCTCGTGGCGGCCGTCCAGTACCCCGAACTGTTCCGCTACGCCCAGGACATCGGCCAGAACTCCGGCGCCCCGGTGGAGATGTACTTCCTCGCCGCGGCCTGGTACCTGATCATGACCTCGGTCCTGAGCGTCGGCCAGTACTACGTCGAGCGTTACTACGCCCGCGGCTCCAGCCGCCAGCTGCCACCGACGCCGTGGCAGAAGGTCAGGACGAACATGCTCTCCCTGGGCCGGCCGAAGGGTGGCATGGCATGACCGACAAGCTGAACAAGACACAGGACACCCCGGCCGCGGGGACCGTCCCGATGGTCAGGGCGGAGGGCGTCCACAAGTCCTTCGGCCACGTGGAGGTGCTCAAGGGCATCGACCTGGAGGTGAAGCCGGGCGAGGTGTTCTGCCTCATCGGCCCCTCCGGCTCCGGCAAGTCGACCTTCCTTCGGTGCATCAACCACCTGGAGAAGATCAACGCCGGGCGGCTGTACGTCGACGGCGAGCTGGTCGGCTACCGCCAGCAGGGCGAGAAGCTGTACGAGCTGCGCGACCGCGAGGTCGCCATGAAGCGCCGGGACATCGGCATGGTCTTCCAGCGCTTCAACCTGTTCCCGCACATGACGGCCCTGGACAACGTCATGGAGGCGCCGGTGCAGGTGCGGGGCACCGGCAGGACGCAGGCCCGGGAACGGGCCGTGCAACTGCTGGAGCGCGTGGGCCTGGCCGACCGGGCCGGGCACTACCCCTCGCAGCTCTCCGGCGGCCAGCAGCAGCGCGTGGCCATCGCCCGGGCGCTGGCGATGGACCCGAAGCTGATGCTGTTCGACGAGCCGACCTCGGCCCTGGACCCGGAGCTGGTCGGTGACGTCCTGGACGTCATGCGGGACCTCGCCGAGTCCGGCATGACCATGGTGGTCGTCACCCACGAGATGGGCTTCGCCCGCGAGGTGGGCGACAGCCTGGTGTTCATGGACGACGGCGTGGTGGTGGAATCCGGTCATCCGCGGGACGTCCTGACCAACCCGCAGCACGAGCGGACGCAGTCCTTCCTGTCGAAGGTGCTGTAGACACGCGGGGAAGGGGCGGTACGGCCGTGGCCGTACCGCCCCGCTCCGCTGCAAGGCCACGGCAGCCCCGCACCGTCACCGCAGGGCTGTCACTTCAGCGCCAGCAGCAGGGTGTCCGACGGTGAGCACCACACCGCGCGGGCCTCGGTGAACCCCTTCTCGCGCAGCACGCGCGCGTGCCAGGCGGCCGACGGCATGTCCCCGTCCGCGTGCTCGCCGTAGATCGCGAAGCGGCGGGCGGTCGGTTCGGCGAGAGCCGGGTCCGCGGCCGCCAGCCGCCACCACTCGGCCCAGTCCGGGGTGCCGTCCTGCCTGGCCTGATCCATGCGGGCGTGGCGCTGGGCGCGCTCCGCCGCGTTGATCCGGGGCGTGCTGTCGTCGATCATGTGGTCGGCGTTCATGAGGACGCCGCCGTCGCGGACCAGCTCCGCGACCTGACCGTAGAGGGCCGCGAGAGGTTCACTGTGCAGCCAGTGCAGGGCCGTCGCGGTCAGGACGGCGTCGTAGGAGTCGTACGGCAGTCGTCCCGGCCAGTCGGGGTCCTTCAGGTCGGCGGTGACGAGGGAGACGCGGTCGTCGCCCTCGAAGGTGCCCTGCGCGATCGCGAGCAGCGCCGGGTCGAGGTCGACACCGGTGCTGGTGGCCCGCGGGAACCGCCGGAGCAGCCGCGCGGTGATGCTGCCGGTGCCGCACGCGAGGTCGAGGACGCGCGGGGCCGTGCCCACCAGCGCCTCGACCATGTCGAGCATGATCCGGAAGCGTTCCTCCCGGTCGGGCATGTAGCTCTCCTGCTGCCGGTCCCAGCTCTCCTGCCAGGCGGCCCAGTCCGTACCGGTGTCCGTGGTCATGGCACCCCGACTCCCCTCGGTTCGCGTAATACCCTGGAAGCACGACCGGCTATTACCCGACCGCAGACATGACGATAAAGCGCCCCGGTAAGGACTACAAGTGGAACTGGCCTATTACTCGGACTACGCCGTACGGCTCGTCAACAGCGAGGAGCCGGCCCGGGGCAAGGACTCCCTGACCTCGGTCGAGGCCGTCCGCGACCTCTTCGGTGCCAACGCGTCGGCGGCCCGTCGCGCCACCGACGCCGACGTCACCCGCTTCCGCTCGGTCCGGGCCCGGCTCCGCTCGGTCTTCGAGGCCGCCGACACCGGCGACGAGACCCTGGCCGTGGACCTGCTGAACTCGCTGCTGCTGGAGTTCCCGGTCAGCCCCCAGATCTCCGGCCACGACCACCGCGACGAGGACGACCGCCCCCTGTGGCACATGCACCTGGCCGACCACCCCTCCAACGCCACCGCCGGCTACGCGGCGATCGCGACGATGGGCCTGGCGTTCCACCTCACCGAGTACGGCGTGGACCGCCTGGGCCTGTGCCAGGCGGCCCCGTGCCGCAACGCCTACCTCGACACCTCCACCAACCGCTCCCGTCGCTACTGCTCCGACCGCTGCGCGACCCGCGCCAACGTGGCCGCCTACCGGGCCCGCAAGCGCCTGGAGGCCGACCGGTCGGGCAGCAGGGGCCTCGCCGCCGAGAGCGCCCAGCGCAGCAGCGTCAGCGGCGAGCGCTGACCGGCCCGCGGCGGCCGGAACCGCAGCAGGGCCTTCCCCAGCACCAGGTCCTCCGGGACGACCCCGTAGTCGGTGCTGTCGCCGCCCGCGTACGGGTTGTCCCCGAGCACCCACCAGCCGCCCTCACGCCGTTCCACGGCCCGCTTGACGACCAGCAGGTCCTGCTGGAACGGATGACGCAGGACCACGACGTCCCCCGGCCTGACCCCACCCCCGTACCGCACCAGCAGCCGATCCCCGTGGCGCAGCGTGGGCACCATGGACGGGCCGGTCACCTCGGCCAGCCCGAAGGGCGCCACGGCCCCGCCCTGCTCGGTCTCCCGCGACAGCTCCGGCATCCCCGGCACCTCCCCGGTCCGTTCCTCCACCGGTCCCAGTCTCACCCTGGACTTTCGTCCTAAGCCCTAGGGGGCACTCACGAAAACCGGTTCCTCAGGGAGTAATGTCGCACCTGAGAAGACGATCACGAGGAAGGAATGCTCCATGCTTTCCCGCCTGTTTGCCCCCAAGGTCAAGGTCAGCGCCCACTGCGACCTGCCCTGCGGCGTGTACGACCCGGCCCAGGCCCGCATCGAGGCGGAGTCGGTGAAGGCCGTCCAGGAGAAGATGGCCGGTAACGACGACCCTCACTTCCAGGCGCGTGCCACCATCATCAAGGAGCAGCGCGCGGAGCTGGCGAAGCACCACGTCTCCGTACTCTGGAGCGACTACTTCAAGGCCCCGCACTTCGAGAAGTACCCGGAGCTGCACCAGCTGGTCAACGACACCCTGAAGGCCCTCTCGGCCGCCAAGGCGTCCACCGACCCCGCGACGGGTCAGAAGGCGCTGGACTACATCGCGCAGATCGACAAGATCTTCTGGGAGACCAAGAAGGCCTGATCCACCGATCACGCCGACCGGTCCGCGATGTCTGCGGTCGTCCGGTCCTCCCGTCCGCACCCGGTCCGCGGCGCGCCGAACACGGCGTCCGCGGCGGACCGGGTGCGGTCTTTTTCCGCCCCGTGGAGGGCGCGGGCGGGGCTGTGGGAGGCTGAGGGGATGACCGCTCTGGAGGACCTCAGACGGCTGCGCCGGGTACGTGACCGGATGGACCGCGAGTACGCCGAGCCGCTCGACATGACCGGGCTGGCCCGCGACGCCCTGATGTCCCCGGGTCACTTCCAGCGCAGCTTCCGCAAGGCGTTCGGGGAGACGCCCTACAGCTATCTGATGACCCGTCGCATCGAGCGGGCCAAGACACTGCTGCGCCGGGGCGACCTCACCGTGACCGACGTGTGCCTCGCCGTCGGCTGTACCTCGCTCGGCTCCTTCAGCTCCCGGTTCACCGAGCTGGTCGGCGAGACGCCGAGCGCCTACCGGGCCCGCGACCACCAGGAGAGCGCGGTGATCCCGTCCTGCGTGGCCCGCCGGCTGACCCGGCCGCGGCGCCGCCTGTACTGAGGGCACGGCGCGCGCCCCGGTTCTAGGCTGAGCCCATGGACGTGAAACTCGCGCAGTGCTTCATCGCCGTGGACGACCACGACAAGGCCATCGCCTTCTACCGCGACGTGCTCGGCCTGGAGATCCGCAACGACGTGGGCTTCGAGGGGATGCGCTGGGTGACGCTCGGCTCCCCGCTCCAGCCCGATGTGGAGATCGTCCTGGAGCCGCCGGACGCCAGCCCCGACGCCTCCCCCGCCGACAAGCAGGCACTGAACGAACTCCTCGCCAAGGGCCTGCTGCGCGGGGTCATCTTCACCACCCCCGACTGCGACGCCCTGTACGAGCGGGTACGGGAGTCCGGCGGCGACGTCCTCCAGGAGCCGACGGACCAGCCGTACGGGGTCCGCGACTGCGCGTTCCGCGACCCGGCAGGCAACCAGCTCCGCTTCCTGGAGCGACCTGCACGCTGATCTCCCGGGCGCGACGGCTCCGGAGCGGGCGCCACCGGGCCCCCTGCCGTTTCATCCCCAGGGCTCCACGTCCACCACGGCCGCGACCGGTACCGGCCCGTACACGTGCGGGAACTCCTCCCCGCCCGGTCCGACGGTCTCGTACCGCACGGGCGCCCCGACCCGGGCGGGGTCCACGACCAGGACGACCAGTTCGTCCGGGCCGTCGTAGTCGCCGTAGAGGAAGGCGGCGATGCGCGGGAGCTGGGCCCGCGTGGAGAAGTGGATGAAGCCCTCCTCCTGGAGGGTGCGACCGCGGGTCGACACCTCGTAGGTGCCGCTCTCGCGCGCCGCCTCCCACAGGGAGCGCTCGGTGACATGCAGGATGTGCGGAAGTTTCGGCATGCGCCCACGCTACGGCGCCCCCGGTCCCCCTCGTGCTCGGACGGCGCTGTTCCCCGCGCCGGGCGCCGACGGGCCCTTGGGACCGCTGCTCCGGCGCCGGGCCGGGGCGCCGGCGGGCCGGGCGGGGTCGGGGCGGGCGGCGCAGTCGGGGCTGTGGCACGGGCCGGGGGTCCACACCGGCACCCAGGCGCCCAGGGTCTTGTGCCGCCTGACGACCATGTCGACGGGCTGTCCGCAGACGGGACAGACGGGCTGTTCGCTGTCCATGCCCTCAGGGTAGGACGGTGGCGGCCGCGGCGCTTCCTGCCGTACGACCGCACGAACCTGCCGTCGCCGAGGACGCGCAGAAGACGCGCAGGGCGCCCGGTACCGGCCGGGCAAGGCGGCGGGGCCCGCGCACGGTGGGAGTGCGCGGGACCCGCCTGGCCGGAGGCCCGGTGACCGTGCGGGGTCAGGAGCCGCACGGTCACCGGGGGCTCCGGATTCGGCGGGGCTGCCGGACGGCAGCCTCAGTTGTTCCGCCGGGTCACGAACTCGGCGAGCGCCAGCAGACCGCCCGCCGCCTCGGGCACGGGGACCGCGCGGGCCAGTTCCTGCATCGCACGGGCCATCCGGTCCGCCGCCTCGGCCTGCGCCCAGTCCCGGCCGCCGGCCCGTTCCACCGCGAGTGCCGTCCGCGCGATCTCCCCGGCCTCGGCCTCCGCCGCCAGGTACGGCTTCGCGTACAGCGCGGCGAGTTCGGCCGCCGCGGGGGTGCCGGAGGTGAGCGCCGCCACCACCGGCAGTGACTTCTTGCGGGCCGCGAGATCCGCGCCGGCCGGCTTGCCGGTGCGCTGCGGGTCTCCCCATATGCCGATGACGTCGTCGATGAGCTGGAACGCGAGCCCGGCCTGACGGCCGAAACCGTCCAGCGCGGCCACCTCCTCCTCACCGGCGCCCGCGTACAGCGCGCCGAGCGCGCAGGCGCAGCCGAGCAGGGCGCCGGTCTTGGCCTCGGCCATGACGAGGACCTCGTCCAGGGTCACCGCGTCCGGGGCGCGACGCTCCAGTTCGCTGTCGGTCTGCTGGCCGGCACACAGTTCCACGACACAGTCCGCGAGCCGGGCCACGGCCGGAACGGCCGCCGGATGCGGATCCTCGACGAGCAGCCGCAGCGCCAGCGCCTGGAGCGCGTCCCCGGCGAGGATCGCGTCGGCGTCACCGAACACGGTCCAGGCGGTGGGCCGGTGCCGCCGGGAGGTGTCCCGGTCCATCACGTCGTCGTGCAGCAGCGTGAAGTTGTGCACGAGTTCGACCGCCACCGCCGCGCGGACGGCCGCCGCCCGGGCCGCCGGCCCACCGAGCGCGGCGGCGGCCGCGAGGACGAGCGCGGGCCGCATCGCCTTCCCCGCGTTGTCCGCCGCCGGCGTGCCGTCCGCCTGCTGCCAGCCGAAGTGGTAGAGCGCGATCCGGCGCAGGGAGCCGGGCAGCGACTCGACGGCCGCGCGCAGCTCCGGGTCGACGAGCGCGCGGGTGCGCTCCAGCAGCGCCGTCGCCTCGTGCCCGTCGGGCGGTCCCCCGGGGGCCTCCCCGGTTCTCTCCCGCGGCTCCCCCGGTGCGCCGGGACGCGGCACCCCGGGGGCACGCTGTCCGGTCTCCGTCATGAACTCGGCCATGGTTCCCCCTCGCCAGGTCCGCGCGGGCCGGTGTCGCCGGCCCGCCCGGACGCGTACCCCCGGGGCCTGCCCGCCCGTGCCGACGGGGACACGGCCGCGACGCGCGCAGACGTCACCCCCACCGGCCGATCTCGACGTTCTCCAGCACACCGAGCGCGTCGGGCACCAGGACGGCGGCCGAGTAGTAGGCCGTCACCAGGTACTTGATGATGGCCTGCTCGTTGATGCCCATGAACCGCACGGACAGGCTCGGTTCGATCTCGTCCGGGATGCCGGACTGCCGCAGACCGATGACGCCCTGGTCGGCCTCGCCCGTACGCATCGCGAGGATGGAGGTCGTACGGGCCTCGCTGACCGGGATCTTGTTGCACGGGTAGATCGGCACCCCGCGCCAGGTGGGGATGCGGTTGCCGCCGATGTCGATGGTCTCCGGGACCAGCCCGCGCTTGTTCAGCTCGCGCCCGAACGCGGCGATGGCGCGCGGGTGGGCGAGGAACAGCTTGGTACTGCGGCGGCGGCTGAGCAGCTCGTCCATGTCGTCCGGGGACGGCCCGCCGTCGTGCGGCTGGATCCGCTGGTCGTACTCGCAGTTGCTGAGCAGACCGAACTCCGGGTTGTTGATCAGCTCGTGCTCCTGGCGCTCCTTGAGCGCCTCGACCGTGAGCCGCAGCTGCTGCTCGGTCTGGTTCATCGGCTGGTTGTACAGGTCGGCCACGCGCGAGTGGATACGCAGCACGGTCTGGGCGATGCTCAGCTCGTACTCGCGCGGCCTGGGTTCGTAGTCGACGAAGGTGTGCGGGATGTCGGGCTCGCCGGAGTGGCCGGCCGCCAGCTCGACCTCCTTCTCGCCGTACTTGTTGGTGCGCTGCCGCGGGAGCGCACGCACCTGCTCGAGGTGTTCCCGCAGGGTGTCCGAGCGCTCGGCGACCTGCTCGAAGTCCTGGCGGCTGAGGATCAGCACCGTGGTAGCGGTGTCCGCGCGGGCCGTGTACTCCCAGATGGAGTCGGGGTCGGCCAGCGCCTGGTCGCCGAAGTAGGCGCCGTCGGCGAGGACACCGAGGACGGCCTCGTCACCGTACGGACCCGTGCCGACCTTCGACACCCTGCCGTGGGCGAGGAGGTAGACCTCTTCCGTCGGGTTCCCGAAGTCGGCGATGACCTCACCCGGCGCGAAGTCACGCCGGCGGCAGCGCCGGGCCAGCTCGGTGAGCACCTCCTCGTCCTCGTACGACCGCAGGACCGGCAGCTCACCCAGTTCGGCCGGGATGACCTCCACCTGGTCACCGGTCTTCACGAAGGTGACGCGGCCGTCGCCGACGGCGTAGGTCAGCCGCCTGTTCACCCGGTACGTGCCGCCCTGGACGTCCACCCAGGGAAGGGTGCGCAGCACCCAGCGGGAGCTGATCTCCTGCATCTGCGGAACGGACTTGGTGGTGGTGGCCAGGTTCCGCGCTGCCGCTGTCCCGAGGGACTGCTGCGGCCTGCCCTGATCCGTGCGGACCTCTTCGCCTACCGACATAGAGAAATGCCCTCCCAGGTATGCCCGGTGCCCTGTCGCACGGAGCACCGGTCTCGGGTCCGAGCCTTCCACCACCGTGTGTGGTCCCACCATTACCCGAAAGAGGGGGAATGGATCATCGCACTACTGGGCACAATGAGGGACTTGCCCCGACCCTCCCCGATGGCCCCCGGATGCGCCGCCTGTCCGGATCGGCTCGCACAGCGTACGAACCATGTGTCCCCGGACGTCCGGTTTCGGTAGAAGCAGGCAGAACGGATCGGCCGCGACCGGCGGCCGGACGGGCACGGCACGAAGGAGTCGGCCATGGCCTCACCCATGTCGGCGAGCGGATTCCTGGACGCGCTGCGGGCGGAGGGCGTCCCGGTCGTCGAGGTCGGCGACTGGCAGCACCACAACCGGAACCACAAGGGGCCCTGGGGACCCGTCCACGGCGTGATGATCCACCACACCGTCACCCAGGGCAGCGCCCGCACGGTGGAGCTGTGCCGCGACGGCTACCCGGCGCTGCCGGGGCCCCTGTGCCACGGCGTGATCACCAAGGACGGCACGGTCCACCTGGTCGGCTACGGCCGCGCCAACCACGCCGGGCTCGGCGACGACGAGGTGCTGCGCGCGGTGATCGCCGAGAGGGGCCTGCCGCCGGACAACGAGGCGAACACCGACGGCAACCGGCACTTCTACGGCTTCGAGTGCGAGAACCTCGGCGACGGGGAGGACCCCTGGCCACAGGCGCAGCTGGACGCGATCGAACGGGTCTCCGCGGCGGTGTGCCGGTACCACGGGTGGACGGAACGGTCGGTCATCGGGCACCGGGAGTGGCAGCCGGGCAAGGTGGATCCGCGGGGGTTCACGATGGCGTGGCTGAGGGAGCGGGTGGGGGAACGGCTCAAGGGCTGACACCTTCGGCGGGAACCGCGGCGCCCTGCCCGCCCCGCCCCGCGGAGCGCGGTCCCCGTCAGGCGCCGTCACCCTCCGCCCGCGCCCGGGCCGGGCCGGGTGACAATGGGGCCGTGACCAGCCCCGGCCCGCTCGCCCCCCGCCTCCCCTCCCCGCTGCACGAGATGGACGACGACCGTTTCGCCCGGCGCGGGGTGCGGTTGCTGCTCAAGCGGGACGACCTCCTCCACCCGGAGCTGGTCGGCAACAAGTGGCGCAAGCTGGTGCCGAACATCGCGGCGGCGCACGGCCGCCCGCTGGTCACCTTCGGCGGGGCCTACTCCAACCATCTGCGGGCCACCGCCGCGGCAGGCCGGCTGCTCGGCCTGCCGACCACCGGCGTGGTCCGCGGCCAGGAGCTGGCCGGCCGCCCGCTCAACCCGTCCCTGGCCCGGTGCGCGGCCGACGGCATGCGCCTGCACTTCGTGGACAGGGCGACGTACCGGCGCAAGACCGAGCCGGACACCCTGGCCGCCATCCTGCGCGCGGCCGGTGCCGAAGGGGCGCACGTCGTCCCCGAAGGCGGCAGCAACGCCGAGGCGGTGCGCGGCTGTCGCGCCCTCGGTGAGGAACTGCGCGGCCCCGCGGACGTCGTCGCGGTCGCCTGCGGCACCGGCGGCACCCTCGCCGGCCTGGCCGCCGGACTGTCGCCCGCTCAACGCGCGCTCGGCGTACCGGTGCTCAAGGGCGGCTTCCTGGAGGACGCCGTGCGAGCCCTCCAGGAGAGTGCGTTCGGCGCGCGCAGCGGCACCTGGTCCCTGGCCGACCGCTTCCACTGCGGGGGTTACGCCCGTACGACACCGGAACTGCTGGCTTTCGCACAGGACTTCGAGCAGCGGCACGGAGTGCCCGTGGAGCGTCTCTATGTCGCCAAGTTGCTGTACGGACTCCTCACCCTGACCGAGGAGGGCGCCTTCGCGCGCGGGACGACGATCGCCGCCGTGGTGACCGGGCGGCCGGACCCGGAGGGCGGGCGCTAACCGGCCTCCCGGTAGGCCGCCGCCTCCTCCAGGTCCAGGCGTCTGAGCAGGGCGCGCAGCATCTCGTCGTCGATGTAGCGGTGGTCGCGGAGCTTGACGAACACCTCGCGTTCGGCGCTGATCATCTCGCGGGACAGCCGGCGGTAGGTGTCGTCCACGGACTCGCCGGTCACCGGGTTGACCTGGCCGAGCCGCTCCCAGACGGCGTTGCGGCGGCGCTCCAGGACCGTGCGCAGCCGGTCGGCGAGCGGCGGCGGCAGGGCGTTGCGCTCGTCGGTGAGGAGTTCGTCCAGGCGGCCGTCGGCGGCCCGGGAGGCCTGGGCCTGGGCGTTGGCCTCGGCGAGGGTCTCGGCCTGCCGGTCGCGGGCGGGGAAGCGCAGCAGCCGGATCAGCAGCGGCAGGGTCACGCCCTGGACGACCAGGGTGCCGATGACGGTGGTGAAGGTCAGGAAGAGGACCAGGTTGCGGGGTCCGTCGGCCATGGTCGGCGGGATGGCGAAGGCGATCGCCAGGGAGACGACACCGCGCATGCCGGCCCACGAGGTGACCATCGCCCCCCGCCAGGTGGGGTTCTCCTCCCGCTCCCTGATACGCGCCGACAGCATCCGGGGCAGGAAGGCGGCCGGGAAGACCCAGACGAACCGGGTCGCGACGACGACCAGGAAGACGGCGACCGCGTACCCCACGGCGGAGGCGCCCTCGTACTCCCCGAGCCGCTTGAGGACGATCGGCAGCTGGAGACCGATCAGGGCGAAGACCGCGGACTCCAGCACGAAGGCGACCATCTTCCACACCGCCTCCTCCTGGAGCCGGGTGGCGAAGTCGACCTCCCACGCGCGGTGGCCGAGATAGAGGGCGACGACCACGACCGCGAGCACCCCGGAGGCGTGGGCCTGCTCGGCGACTCCGTAGGCGACGAACGGGATCAGCAGGGAGAGGGTGTTCTGGAGGAGGGGTTCGGTCAGGTGCGTGCGCAGCCAGTGCAGCGGCGCCATGAGGACGAGGCCGATCCCCACGCCGCCGACCGAGGCGAGCAGGAAGTCCCGGATCCCGCCCGCCCAGGTGGCCCCCGCGCCGACCGCCGCGCCGAGCGCCACCTTGTAGGCGGTGATCGCGGTGGCGTCGTTCAGCAGGGACTCGCCCTGGAGGATGGTGGTGATCCGGGAGGGCAGGCCGGCCCGGCGGGCGACCGCCGTGGCGGCCACCGCGTCCGGCGGCGCCACGACCGCGCCCAGCACCAGCGCGGCGGGCAGCGGCAGTCCGGGCACGATCAGGTAGGCGGCCCAGCCGACGGCCAGGGTCGCGAAGAGCACGTAGCCGACCGACAGCAGCGCCACCGGCCGCAGCTGGGCGCGCAGGCTGAGGTAGGAGCTGTCGCTGGCGGAGGTGTACAGCAGCGGGGGCAGCAGCAGGGGCAGGACGATGTGCGGATCGAGGGTGTAGGACGGCACCCCCGGGATGCTCGAGACCACCAGCCCCACCGCGACCAGCAGCAGGGGCGCCGGCGCGGGAGTGCGCCGGGCCGCCGCGGCCACCGCGGCACTGCCCGCCACCAGCAACAGCAGCGGCATCACGTCCATGGTCCTCGCCCACCCTCGTATTCCGCGCGGTCACCCGCACGTGCGTCGTAATCTGGCAATCATGAAACAGTGCACGCACACCGACGCGCTGCCGCACCCGGAACCGGAACCGCTCGGCGAGACCTGCCCGGAGTGCCTGCGCGACGGGACCCACCCGGTGCAGCTGAGACTGTGCCTCACCTGCGGCCACGTAGGCTGCTGCGACTCCTCGCCCGGGCGTCACGCGACGGAGCATCACGAGCGGACCGGTCATCCGGTGATGCGGACGTTCGAGCCCGGCGAGGACTGGCAGTGGTGCTTCGTGGACCACGTCCTCGTGTGAGTTTCCCGTCCGGGGGCCTTCTCGTGTGACACTGCATGTGGCGGTCGCCGCACGACGGGTTCGAGCAGGTGACGCCTGGGTACGTCAACCCGGCGCGCGCTCTTTTCATTTGGGCCCGCAGACCCTCTAGACACGGAGCGTATCCACAGCTTTACTGTGAGTGACGTCAGGGGGTTGGGGTCCCGGGGACAGGAATGTTCGGAGCGCGATAGCGTCACCGGTTGAACTCGTACGCGTTACCCCGGGGGGCGACCCTCGGCCCCGTAAAGCTTGTACCACCATGGAGGTGAGGGTGTCCCAGATCGCAGGCGAGCCCGCGGCGAACCAGGACTTCGTGGAAGTCCGGCTGCCGGCGGCGGGTGCCTACCTGTCGGTGCTGCGGACGGCCACGGCCGGTCTGGCGGCCCGCTTGGACTTCACCCTGGACGAGATCGAGGACCTGCGCATCGCCGTGGACGAGGCCTGCGCGATCCTGCTCCAGCAAGCCGTGCCGGGTTCGGTGCTCAGCTGCGTCTTCCGGCTCGTCGACGATTCGCTGGAGGTCACGGTGTCGGCGCCGACCACCGACGGCCACGCTCCCTCGCGGGACACCTTCGCCTGGACCGTGCTGTCGGCCCTCGCGGGGAAGGTCTCGTCCGCCGTCGACGAGGACAAGACGGTGTCGATCAGCCTCTACAAACAGCGCGGCGCGGGTCCCGGGCCGGCGTGAGGAACGGGGACGGGCCGGTGCGGGACGAAGAGCGCGGCACGCGGGAGCGGCCGACCGGGGACGAGGGTGCCCCCTGGTCATGGGAGTCCCCCCGCTCGGGCGCAGTCGAGAGTGACACCGGAGCCGACACCTCGGGGCAGGGCCCCCGGGACGGCTCCCGGCGCATGGCGGACGGCATCGACGGCATCCCCGAGCAGGCCAGACCGCACCCGGAGGACGGCTCCGCGCCGGCCGGCGACGACGGTGCCGTACCGGCCGTGCCGCCACCGGCACACGGTGGCGCCGGCGCCGCAGGCCACGCGGGAGCGAGGGCTCGGGGAAGGGCTACGGGCGGGACGATGAGCGAGCACGGGCGACACGCCGATGACGACGCGCCGGCCGCGGAGGCCGTGCCGACCGCGGAGGCCCTGCCTGCCGCGCCGCACGTCGCGCAGCACACCCCGCACGACCGCAGCGGGGCACGGGCGATGTTCGTGGAGCTGCGCAAGCTGAACGCGGGCAGCGCGGAGTACGCGGAACTGCGCAACCAGCTGGTCCGTATGCATCTGCCCCTCGTGGAGCACCTGGCGCGCCGGTTCCGCAACCGCGGCGAGCCGCTGGACGACCTCACCCAGGTCGCCACGATCGGTCTGATCAAGTCCGTCGACCGGTTCGACCCGGAGCGCGGCGTGGAGTTCTCCACGTACGCCACCCCGACCGTGGTCGGCGAGATCAAGCGGCACTTCCGCGACAAGGGCTGGGCGGTGCGGGTGCCGCGCCGGCTACAGGAGCTGCGGCTTTCGCTGACGACCGCGACGGCCGAGCTGTCCCAGCTGCACGGCCGCTCCCCCACGGTGCACGAGCTGGCCGAGAAGCTCGCCATCTCCGAGGAGGAGGTCCTGGAGGGCCTGGAGTCGGCGAACGCGTACTCCACCCTGTCCCTGGACGTCCCCGACACCGACGACGAGTCCCCGGCGGTCGCCGACACCCTGGGCGCGGAGGACGAGGCGCTCGAGGGCGTGGAGTACCGCGAGTCCCTCAAGCCGCTGCTGGAGGACCTGCCGCCGCGCGAGAAGCGGATCCTGCTGCTGCGCTTCTTCGGGAACATGACGCAGTCGCAGATCGCGCAGGAGGTCGGCATCTCCCAGATGCACGTCTCCCGGCTGCTGGCCCGCACCCTGGCCCAGCTGCGGGAGAAGCTCCTCGTCGAGGAGTGAGCCCCACGCAGTGAGCCCTATTCGGCCCGGCCCGGTCCCTTGATCCCGAGGGCCCGGGTCGTCTCGCTGTTGACCAGGAGCACCAGGGCCGCCACGGCGACCACCGCGAGGACGATGCCTACCGGGATGGCCACGCTGTCGGCCTGGAGCAGGTTGTAGGCCACCGGGAGCGCCATCAGCTGGGTGATCACGGCGGGGCCCCGGCTCCAGCCGCGCCGCAGCAGCAGACCGCGTGCGGCGAGCAGCGGCAGCAGTGCGAGGACGACCAGGGTGATGCCGAGGGTCACGGCCTGCTGGCGGCCGTCCGGATCGCCGGTGAGCGCCCGGACGAGCACCCACAGACCGCCGCCCACCAGACCGGCCCCCTCCAGCGCGGCCAGTGCCGCCGCGTACGTCAGCCGGCGCGGGCGCGGCTCCGTGGCTGCGGCGGCTTCGGCGGTGTCCGGGGCGGGGTTCTGCTGACTGCTCACCCCAGCAGGGTAGCCCGCCCCCTGCCGCGCCCGGCGGGGCCCGCCGACCCCGGGTGTCCAGGCTCACCCCCCGCCTTCTTACCGGTTCCCTACCTCGGTCTGGGATGAATACCCCCCAGTAGGTACGCTGCCATGCATGCGTGCACTTCTCGTGGTCAATCCGGCGGCAACCACCACAAGCGCACGCAGGCGTGATGTCCTGATCCACGCGCTGGCGAGCGAGATGAAGCTGGAGGCGGTCACCACCGAGTACCGCGGTCATGCGCGCGACCTCGGCCGGCAGGCGGCGGAGAGCGACGACATCGACCTGGTGGTGGCGCTCGGCGGTGACGGCACGGTCAACGAGGTCGTCAACGGTCTGCTGCACGCCGGCCCCGACCCGGAGCGGCTGCCCGGTCTGGCGGTCGTTCCCGGGGGCTCCACGAACGTCTTCGCCCGCGCCCTGGGCCTGCCCAACGACCCGGTCGAGGCCACCGGCGCGCTGCTGGACGCGCTGCGCGAGGGCAGCGAGCGGATCGTCGGCCTCGGTCTGACCTCGGGTCCGCGCGGGACCGAGGACGAGGCGGTGCCGGCCCGCTGGTTCACCTTCAACGCCGGGCTGGGGTTCGACGCGGGCGTGGTGGGGCGCGTCGAACAGCAGCGCGAGCGCGGGAAGAAGTCGACGCACGCGCTCTACGTCCGCCAGGTGGTGCGGCAGTTCCTCGGTGAGACGAACCGCCGGCACGGCACGATCACGCTCGAACGGCCCGGCGCGGATCCGGTCGGGGATCTCGTGGTCGCCATAGTCTCGAACACGTCCCCGTGGACGTATCTCGGTAATCGCCCCATGTACACGTCGCCCAGGGCGTCGTTCGACGCCGGCATCGACGTGCTCGGTCTCAGCCGCCTGTCGACGGCCGCGGTTGCCCGGTATGGCACCCAGTTGCTCACTTCGTCCCCCGAGCGCGGACCCCATGGCAAGCACGCCGTCGCGCTGCACGACCTGGACCAGTTCACCTTGCATTCGAAGGCGCCTCTGCCCCTTCAGATGGACGGTGACCATCTGGGGCTGCGTACGAGCGTGACGTTCACAGGCGTACGCCGTGCACTGCGTGTGATTGTGTGAGCGGAACGGGCCAAAGTCCTTTCACTCGAACGTTTAGGCCAGGATCCACCCCATGGAAGTACGGCTGTGACCTAGTCGACACCGAGGAATCAAAAAAAATCTTCGGGAAGGGGTTGTATCCGCCGCTGAGGTTTGCGAGTCTCTACGTGGCGATCGGGACAGCCCGCAACACCGGCATCCACTGATCACCAGAACCCCTCTTCAATCCCAGGACCACGCCGGGGAGACTCGGCGATCGGCCCTTCACTTGTTGAGGGATTCGTGAAAGCGTTCACATTCACAAGCAATCCGCACGTAATACCAAGGAGAGGTAGCAGCCATGGACTGGCGTCACAACGCCGTTTGCCGCGAGGAAGACCCCGAGCTCTTCTTCCCCATCGGCAACACCGGTCCTGCGCTGCTGCAGATCGAGGAAGCCAAGGCCGTCTGCCGCCGCTGCCCGGTGATCGAGCAGTGTCTGCAGTGGGCGCTCGAGTCCGGTCAGGACTCCGGCGTCTGGGGTGGTCTCAGCGAGGACGAGCGCCGTGCCATGAAGCGCCGCGCCGCTCGCAACCGGGCCCGTCAGGCCTCCGCCTGACATCCCACCCCTCTTGACGGCCTGAGCTTGGCGGCGCGTGCAGCACGCACGCTTCTCCCGCCCCCGAGCCGCAGCGCGCAGTATCCCCCGATGCGCTTAGCGACACAGCGGAGCAGCAACGAGCATCAGCCTCGGACCAATGGCGGTCCGGGGCTTTTTGCTGTGCCCGGTCCCCCGCGCGGCCGGTACGCCGGCCGGTGAGGCGACCGGGCTCACTTGTCCGCGCGCACCGGGACGTCCAGGATCACCCGTGTCCCCCGCCCCGGCGCCGGCACCATGTCGAAGGTGCCGCCCAACTCGCCCTCCACCAGCGTCCGTACGATCTGGAGCCCGAGGTTGCCCGAGCGGTGCGGGTCGAAGCCCGCGGGCAGACCGACGCCGTCGTCCTGGACCGTGACCAGGAGACGGGCCTCCTTGGTGGTACCGCCGCGCACCGCGGAGACCTCGACCGTGCCCGTGTCCCCCTCGCGGAAGCCGTGCTCCAGTGCGTTCTGGAGCACCTCGGTGAGCACCATCGACAGCGGGGTGGCGACCTCGGCGTCGAGTATGCCGAACCGTCCCGTGCGCCGGCCGGCCACCTTGCCCGGGGAGATCTCGGCGACCATCGCGAGCACCCGGTCGGCGATGTCGTCGAACTCCACCCGCTCATCCAGGTTCTGAGACAGCGTCTCATGAACGATGGCGATGGAGCCGACCCGGCGGACCGCCTCCTCCAGCGCCTCCCGGCCGCTCTCGGAGTCGATACGCCGGGCCTGGAGCCGGAGCAGGGCGGCGACCGTCTGGAGGTTGTTCTTCACCCGGTGGTGGATCTCCCGGATGGTCGCGTCCTTGGTGATCAGCTCACGCTCGCGCCGGCGGAGTTCGGTGACGTCCCGGCACAGCACCAGTGAACCGATGCGGGTTCCCTTGGGCTTGAGCGGGATGGCCCGGAACTGGATGACCCCGTCGTGGGCCTCGATCTCGAACTCGCGCGGCGCCCAGCCGCTGGCCGCCTTCGCGAGCGCCTCGTCCACCGGGCCCCGGGTGGGGGCGAGTTCGGCGGTGGTGCGGCCGAGGTGGTGACCGACCAGGTCGGCGGCGAGACCGAGGCGGTGGTAGGCGGACAGGGCGTTCGGGGAGGCGTACTGGACGATGCCGTCCGCGTCCAGCCGGATCAGACCGTCACCGGCGCGCGGGGAGGCGTCCATGTCGACCTGCTGGTCGGGGAACGGGAAGGAGCCGGCGGCGATCATCTGCGCGAGGTCGGAGGCGCTCTGGAGGTAGGTCAGTTCCAGCCGGCTCGGCGTGCGGACGGTGAGCAGGTTGGTGTTGCGGGCGATCACGCCGAGGACGCGGCCCTCCCGGCGCACGGGGATGGACTCGACCCGTACGGGGACCTCTTCGCGCCACTCCGGGTCGCCCTCGCGCACGATCCGGCCCTCGTCGAGCGCCGCGTCCAGCATGGGCCGCCGGCCGCGCGGGACCAGGTGGCCGACCATGTCGTCCTGGTAGGAGGTGGGGCCGGTGTTGGGGCGCATCTGGGCGACCGACACGTACCGGGTGCCGTCACTGGTGGGGACCCACAGGACGAGGTCGGCGAAGGAGAGGTCGGAGAGCAGCTGCCACTCCGAGACCAGCAGGTGGAGCCACTCGAGATCGGAGTCGTCGAGGGCGGTGTGCTGGCGTACGAGTTCGTTCATGGAGGGCACGTGTGCGAGCGTACCCGGGGCCTCACGGGTGGCCGAAAAACACCCGCGGGCCGCGGCGCCTGGAAGGGACCCTCAACCCTCCCGGCACCGCAGCCCGGAGCATCATCGGCCGTGGGGTGTGCGGTCCCGGTCGGCCGAAGGTCGAGGAGCCGGGACAGTCAGGGCAGAGAGCCCGGTTCCTCGGTCCGCCTTCCTGTGCGGGGAAGACGGAGACCTGTTCTCTTGGATTGTGGACTAGACCATGAGGGCGTGTCCATGGTGGGGGCGAACGCCGCGGACCACTGGCACGCGATGCCAGAGAGCCTAGCCCGCCCGGGTCACTCGTGGGGCCGGATGGCCATGGCAATTTCCGCGGCGGCCTCCGGTTCCTTCCGGCGGGCGCCGTCGCGGGCCTGCCGGGACATGCCCGCACACCCCCGCCCCCGCCCCTTTTCCCGCGCCCGGGAACACCGATTCTGCTAGATTGGTCTAAACCACATGGAGACGGATACAGCCCCCTTCAGAACGGCAGGCCCAGCGTGGAAGTTGTCATCGTCCCGGACGCCGCGGCGGGCGGCGAGCTGATCGCCGAGGCCATGGCGCAGCTGCTGCGGCGCAAGCCCGACGCGCTGCTCGGTGTGGCCACCGGCTCGACCCCGCTGCCCGTCTACCAGGCACTGACCACCAAGGTGCGCTCCGGTGCCGTGGACGCCTCCCACGCGCGGATAGCGCAGCTCGACGAGTACGTGGGCCTGCCCGCCGACCACCCCGAGTCCTACCGCTCGGTGCTGCGCCGCGAGGTGCTGGAGCCGCTGGGCATAGACATGGACGCGTTCGTGGGGCCGGACGGCACGGCGGAGGACGTCCAGGCGGCGTGCGAGGCGTACGACCGCGCGCTCGTCGAGGCCGGCGGGGTGGACCTGCAACTGCTCGGCATCGGCACCGACGGGCACATCGGGTTCAACGAGCCGTGCTCCTCGCTCGCCTCCCGCACCCGGATCAAGACGCTGACCGAGCAGACCCGGATCGACAACGCCCGCTTCTTCGACGGCGACATCGAGCAGGTTCCGCACCACGTCATCACCCAGGGCATCGGCACCATCCTGGAGGCCCGGCACCTGGTGCTGCTGGCCACCGGCGAGGGCAAGGCCGACGCGGTCGCCGCCACCGTCGAGGGCCCGGTCGCGGCGGTCTGCCCGGCCTCCGCGCTCCAGCTCCACCCGCACGCCACGGTCGTCGTCGACGAGGCCGCCGCGGCCAAGCTGAAGCTGGCCGGCTACTTCCGGCACACGTACGCGAACAAGCCGGAGTGGCAGGGGATCTAGCCGGCGAACAGGGGTACGGGAGACGAGGGGGCGTGCGACGCGGGAACGGGCGCGTCGCCGCCCGCGGTCTCCGGCGCCCTCGATGGACTAGACCAACAGGGGGCGCGGCGGTATACAGAGGGGATCACGGAGCGTGCGGGGGGAGTCCCGACACGGCGACCCGTGCCACGATGTGTGCCGTGGCCGATGGGATGTCGGTCGCTTTCGGCACTCGGAGCCGGGAAGGCAGAGCATGAGCACCGACGTCAGCAGTGCGGAGAACGAAACCGGCACGACCGTCCGTACCGCGCGCGTGCCCAAGTACTACCGCTTGAAGAAGCACCTGCTCGACATGACGGAGACGCAGGCGCCGGGCACTCCGGTGCCGCCCGAGCGCACTCTGGCCGCCGAGTTCGACACCTCCCGCACCACGGTCCGCCAGGCACTCCAGGAACTGGTCGTCGAGGGCCGGCTCGAACGCATCCAGGGCAAGGGCACCTTCGTGGCCAAGCCCAAGGTCTCCCAGGCGCTCCAGCTCACCTCCTACACCGAGGACATGCGGGCCCAGGGTCTGGAGCCGACCTCGCAGCTGCTGGACATCGGGTACGTCACGGCCGACGACCGGCTCGCCGGGCTGCTCGACATCACCGCGGGCGGGCGGGTGCTGCGCATCGAGCGGCTGCGCATGGCCAACGCCGAGCCGATGGCGATCGAGACCACCCATCTGTCGGCCAAGCGCTTCCCGGCCCTGCGGCGGTCGCTGGCGAAGTACACCTCGCTGTACACCGCGCTCGCGGAGGTCTACGACGTCCACCTCGCCGAGGCCGAGGAGACCATCGAGACCTCCCTGGCCACCCCGCGTGAGGCCGGGCTGCTCGGCACCGACGTGGGCCTGCCGATGCTGATGCTCTCCCGGCACTCCCTGGACCGCAGCGGCCATCCGGTGGAGTGGGTGCGCTCGGTGTACCGCGGGGACCGGTACAAGTTCGTGGCACGGCTGAAGCGGCCCGTGGAGTAGGAGCGGGGGCGCGTTCGCCGAATCGATATACCGATATGCGGACGAGGGCTTCCACTGGTACGACGCCGTCACCTAGATTGCCTGCGCATTACACAGGTGATCAGCGAGGGGACGGAGCCGTGGCATGTCCGAAACGCCTGAAGTGAGGCCACCGGTGGTGACACCGGCCAGGGTGGTGATCGCCCTGTGTCTCGTCGCGCCCTTCGTGGCGATGCTGTGGGTCGGCTCGTACGCCCGGACGGAGCCCACGTTCGTCGGGATCCCGTTCTTCTACTGGTACCAGATGCTCTGGGTGCTGATCTCCACCGCACTCACGATGCTCGCGTACCAGCTGTGGCAGCGCGACCAGCGTGCCCGCGGCAGGTCCGCCGCCGGCCGGGACGAGGAGGCGGCGAAGTGAAGAACGGCGTCAACGGCGTCGCACTCGGCGTCTTCATCTTCTTCTTCCTGGCCGTCACGGTCATGGGCTTCCTGGCGGCGCGCTGGCGCAGGACCGACAACGAGCAGACCCTGGACGAGTGGGGCCTGGGCGGCCGGTCGTTCGGCACCTGGGTCACCTGGTTCCTGCTCGGCGGCGACCTGTACACGGCGTACACCTTCGTGGCCGTACCGGCGGCGATCTACGCGGCGGGCGCGTCCGGCTTCTTCGCGGTGCCGTACACGATCCTGGTGTACCCGCTGATCTTCACCTTCCTGCCCCGCCTGTGGTCGGTCTCGCACCGCCACGGGTACGTCACGACCTCCGACTTCGTGCGCGGCCGGTTCGGGTCCAAGGGGCTGTCGCTGGCGGTGGCCGTCACCGGCATCCTGGCGACGATGCCGTACATCGCGCTCCAGCTCGTCGGCATCCAGGCCGTGCTGGACGTGATGGGCGTCGGCGGCGGCGAGAACACCAGCTGGTTCGTGAAGGACCTGCCGCTGCTGATCGCCTTCGGCGTGCTGGCGGCGTACACCTACTCCTCCGGTCTGCGCGCCCCGGCCCTGATCGCGTTCGTGAAGGACACGCTGATCTACATCGTCATCGCGGTGGCGATCATCTACATCCCGGTCAAGCTGGGCGGGTTCGACGACATCTTCGCCAAGGCCGGCGAGAAGTTCTCGGCCACGGGTGTGGGCGGGGTCGTGCCGGCCCCCGGGGGCCAGTGGACGTACGCCACGCTGGCCCTCGGCTCCGCGCTGGCCCTGTTCATGTACCCGCACTCGATCACCGCGACCCTGTCGTCCAGGAGCCGTGAGGTGATCCGCCGCAACACCACGATCCTGCCGCTGTACTCCCTCATGCTGGGCCTGCTGGCGCTGCTGGGCTTCATGGCGATCGCGGCCGGGGTCAAGGTCACCAACGGGCAGCTGGCGATCCCGCAGCTGTTCGAGGACATGTTCCCGGACTGGTTCGCGGGCGTGGCCTTCGCGGCGATCGGTATCGGCGCGCTCGTGCCCGCGGCCATCATGTCCATCGCGGCGGCGAACCTCTTCACCCGCAACATCTACAAGGACTTCATCAAGCCGGACGCCAC
>NZ_JBEZWU010000019.1:0-172962 GCF_040637655.1 Streptomyces sp. NPDC028722 | reverse complement strand
TGTACCGCTCCGCACGACCGGGATCCGACGCGAACAATTCCCGCAGATGCGGCTGACTCCGGGCATGATGGTCGGCCAGCGCCGTCCACTCGGGCCGGTGGGTGAGGTTCGGGTAGTCGGCCATGTCAGGCGTTCTCCTTGGCGGCCTCGCCCTGGAGGGCGACGGCGTACATCTCGTCGGCGTCGAGGCGGCGCAGCTCCTCGGCGATGAGTTCGGAGGTGGGGCGGACCTTCAGGGCGAGGGTGCGCGGCGGCTGGCCCGGCAGGGTCAGCGTGGCGAGGGGCCCTTCGGGGCGGTCGATTACGATCTCGCCGTTCTGGGTGCCGAGCCGTACGGCCGTGACGACCGGGCCGGGGCTGACCACGCGGTCGACGGGCACCTTCAGGCGGGCTTCCAGCCAGCGCGCCAGCAGTTCGGCGCTGGGGTTGTCCGCCTCGGCCTCGACGGCCGCCGAGGTCACCGTCACCCGGGCCTGGTCCAGGGCCGCGGCCAGCATCGAGCGCCACGGGGTGAGCCGGGTCCAGGCGAGGTCGGTGTCGCCGGGCGAGTAGGCGCGCGCGCGGGCCTCCAGGACCTCCAGGGGCCGCTCGACGGCGTACAGGTCGGTGATCCGGCGCTGGGCGAGCGCGCCGAGCGGGTCCTTGGCGGGGGAGTCGGGGGCGTCCACCGGCCACCACACGACCACCGGGGCGTCCGGCAGCAGCAGGGGCAGGACGACGGAGTCGGCGTGGTCGGACACCTCGCCGTAGGTCCGCAGGACGACCGTCTCGCCGGTGCCCGCCTCGGAGCCGACCCGCACCTCGGCGTCCAGCCGGGAGTGGGTGCGGTCGCGCAGCGTGCGGGCGTGCCGCTTGATGACGACCAGGGTGCGCGAGGGGTGCTCGCGCGAGGCCTCCTCCGCGGCCCGGATCGAGTCGTAGGCGTTCTCCTCGTCCGTGACGATGACCATCGTCAGGACCATGCCCACGGCCGGTGTGCCGATGGCGCGGCGGCCCTGCACCAACGCCTTGTTGATCTTGCTTGCCGTGGTGTCGGTCAGGTCGATCTTCATGGCCTGCGCCAGCTCCGTCCGTCTCGTGCGAGCATCTCGTCGGCTTCCCTCGGTCCCCAGGTACCCGAGGAGTACTGCGCCGGCCTGCCGTGTGTCGCCCAGTACTCCTCGATCGGGTCGAGGATCTTCCAGGACTCTTCCACTTCCTGGTGACGGGGGAACAGGTTGGCGTCGCCGAGCAGTACGTCCAGGATGAGCCGCTCGTACGCCTCCGGGCTCGACTCGGTGAACGACTCGCCGTAGGCGAAGTCCATGGACACGTCCCGGATCTCCATCGAGGTGCCCGGCACCTTCGACCCGAAGCGGACGGTCATGCCCTCGTCGGGCTGGACGCGGATGACGATCGCGTTCGAGCCCAGCTCCTCGGTGGCGGTGGAGTCGAAGGGGGAGTGCGGGGCCCGCTGGAAGACGACCGCGATCTCGGTGACCCGGCGGCCGAGCCGCTTGCCGGTGCGCAGGTAGAACGGGACGCCCGCCCAGCGGCGGTTGTCGATGCCCAGCTTGACCGCGGCGAAGGTGTCGGTCTTCGACTCGGGGTCGATGCCGTCCTCCTCCAGGTAGCCGACGACCTTCTGGCCACCCTGCCAGCCGGCCGCGTACTGCCCGCGCACGGTGTGCCGGCCGAGGTCCTCCGGCAGGCGCACCGACTTCAGCACCTTCAGCTTCTCGGTGAGCAGCGCCTCGGCGTCGAACGCGATCGGCTCCTCCATGGTGGTCAGCGCCATCAGCTGGAGCAGGTGGTTCTGGATGACGTCGCGGGCGGCGCCGATGCCGTCGTAGTAGCCGGCCCGGCCGCCGATGCCGATGTCCTCGGCCATGGTGATCTGCACGTGGTCGACGTACGACCGGTTCCAGATCGGCTCGTACATCTGGTTGGCGAAGCGCAGCGCCAGGATGTTCTGGACGGTCTCCTTGCCGAGGTAGTGGTCGATCCGGAACACCTGGTCCGGGTCGAACACCTCGTGGACGACCTTGTTCAGCTCCTCGGCCGACTTCAGGTCGTGCCCGAACGGCTTCTCGATGACCGCGCGCCGCCAGGAACCCTCCGGCGGACTGGCCAGGCCGTGCTTCTTCAGCTGCTGCACGACCTTGGGGAAGAACTTCGGCGGCACCGAGAGGTAGAAGGCGAAGTTGCCGCCGGTGCCACGGGAGGCGTCCAGCTCCTCGACGGCGTTCTTCAGCTGCTTGAACGCGGTGTCGTCGTCGAAGTCGCCGGGGATGAACCGCATGCCCTCGGCGAGCTGCTGCCACACCTCCTCACGGAACGGGGTGCGGGAGTGCTCGCGTACGGCGTCGTGCACCACCTGCGCGAAGTCCTGGTTCTCCCAGTCCCGGCGGGCGAACCCGACGAGGGAGAAGCCCGGCGGCAGCAGACCGCGGCTGGCCAGGTCGTACACGGCCGGCATGAGCTTCTTGCGGGACAGGTCACCGGTCACCCCGAAGATGACCAGACCGGACGGCCCGGCGATCCGGGGAAGCCGGCGGTCATCGGCGTCCCGCAGCGGGTTCACCCAGTCGGCGGCCGGGGCGACCGGCACGCGCACCTTCTCGGGTGCCTGGGCGGCGGGTGCGTTCTCGGTCATCAGGCGTCAACTCCCTTGCTCTTCAGGGACGCGGCGACGGCGTCCAGCAGGTCCTGCCAGGCCGCCTCGAACTTGGCGACGCCCTCGTCCTCCAGTTGCTGCACGACCTCGTCGTAGGGGATGCCGAGCCGCTCCAGGGCGGCCAGGTCGGCGCGGGCCCGCGCGTAGCCGCCGGTCACCGTGTCCCCGGTGATCACACCGTGGTCGGCGACGGCGAGCAGCGTGGCCTCCGGCATGGTGTTGACGGTGCCCGGCGCGACCAGCTCGTCCACGTACAGGGTGTCCTTGTACGCGGGGTCCTTCACCCCGGTGGACGCCCACAGCGGGCGCTGCTTGTTGGCGCCCGCGTTCTCCAGCGCGCTCCAGCGGTCGGAGGAGAAGATCGCCTCGTACGCCTCGTAGGCCAGCCGGGCGTTGGCGAGGGCCGCGCGGCCCTTGAGCGCGAGGGCCTCGTCGGTGCCGAGGGCGGTCAGCCGCTTGTCGGTCTCGCTGTCCACGCGGGAGACGAAGAACGACGCCACCGAGTGGATCGTGGACAGGTCGATGCCGCGCTCGCGGGCCTTCTCCAGGCCGGCCAGGTAGGCGTCCATGACCTCGCGGTACCGCTCCAGCGAGAAGATCAGGGTCACGTTGACGCTGATGCCGAGGCCGATGACCTCGGTGATCGCCGGGAGACCCGCCCTGGTCGCCGGAATCTTGATCATCACGTTGGGCCGGTCGACCAGCCAGGCCAGCTGCCTCGCCTCGGCGACGGTCGCCCCGGTGCGGTGGGCCAGACGCGGGTCGACCTCGATGGAGACCCGGCCGTCCAGCCCGCCGGAGGCGGTGTGGACGGGTTCCAGGATGTCGGCGGCGTCCCGCACGTCGGCGGTCGTCATCATCCGCACCGCCTCCTCCACCGTCACCCCCCGCACGGCGAGGTCGGCGAGCTGCTCCTCGTACCCCTTCCCGGAGCCGATGGCCGCCTGGAATATCGACGGGTTCGTGGTGACACCGACGGCGCTTCCGCTCGCCACCAGCTCGGCGAGGCTGCCCGAGGTGATCCGCTCACGGGACAGGTCGTCCAGCCAGACCGACACCCCCTCGTCGGCGAGGACCTTGAGGGCTCCCGGAGTCGCGATTGCTTCGGTCACAGTGATCATCTTTCTTTCGCGTCGGTATCAGGCGCGCGCGGCGGCGAGCGACTCGCGGGCCGCCGCGGCGACGTTCTCGGGGGTGAAGCCGAACTCGGCGAACAGGGTCTTCGCGTCCGCGGAGGCACCGAAGTGCTCCAGGGAGACGATGCGGCCCGCGTCGCCCACGAACCGGTACCAGGTCAGGCCGATGCCGGCCTCGACGGCGACCCGGGCCCGCACGGCCGGCGGCAGCACCCGCTCGCGGTAGGCGCGCGGCTGCTCCTCGAACCACTCCACGGACGGCATCGACACCACACGGGTGCCGATCCCCTCGGCCTCCAGCCGCTCCCGCGCGGCCACGGCCAGCTGCACCTCGGAACCCGTCGCGATGACGATCACCTCCGGAACCTCGGTCGAGGACTCGCGCAGCACGTAGCCGCCCTTGGCCGCGTCCTCGTTCGGCGCGTACACCGGCACGCCCTGGCGGGTGAGTGCGAGCCCGTGGGGGGCGGGGTTCGTGGCGTGCCTCCTCAGGATCTCGGCCCAGGCGATCGCGGTCTCGTTGGCGTCCGCCGGGCGGACGACGTTCAGGCCCGGGATCGCGCGCAGCGAGGCCAGGTGCTCCACCGGCTGGTGGGTCGGGCCGTCCTCGCCGAGACCGACGGAGTCGTGCGTCCACACGTACGTCACCGGCAGCTGCATCAGTGCCGACATACGGACGGCGTTGCGCATGTAGTCGGAGAACACCAGGAAGGTGCCGCCGTAGACGCGCGTGTTGCCGTGCAGGGCGATGCCGTTCATCGCCGCGGCCATGGAGAACTCGCGGATACCGAAGTGGACGGTACGGCCGTACGGGTCTGCGCCGGGCAGCGGGTTGCCCTCGGGCAGGAACGAGCTGTCCTTGTCGATGGTGGTGTTGTTGGAGCCGGCGAGGTCGGCGGAGCCGCCCCACAGCTCGGGCAGGACCGGGCCGAGCGCCTGGAGCACCTTGCCGGAGGCGGCCCGGGTGGCGACCGGCTTGCCCTCCTCGAACACGGGCAGCGCGTCCTCCCAGCCGGCGGGCAGCTCGCCCTTGCCGACCCGGTCGAACAGCTCGGCCCGCTCGGGGGCGGCCGTGCGCCATTCGGCGATCCGCTTGTCCCAGGCCGCGTGCGCCTCGGCGCCCCGGTCGAGCGCCCCACGGGTGTGGGTGAGGACCTCGTCGGCGACCTCGAACGTCCGCTCCGGGTCGAAACCGAGGACGCGCTTGGTGGCCGCGACCTCCTCCTCGCCGAGCGCGGAGCCGTGCGACGCCTCGGTGTTCCGGGCGTTCGGGGCGGGCCAGGCGATGACCGTGCGCATCGCGATGATGGACGGCCGCCCGGTCTCCGCCTGCGCGGTCCTCAGGGCCGCGTACAGGGCGGGTACGTCGATGTCGCCGTCCTCGGCGGGCTCGACGCGCTGGGTGTGCCAGCCGTAGGCCTCGTACCGCTTCAGCACGTCCTCGGAGAACGCGGTCGCGGTGTCGCCCTCGATGGAGATGTGGTTGTCGTCGTAGAGGAAGACCAGGTTGCCGAGCCGCTGGTGACCGGCCAGGGACGAGGCCTCGCCGGAGACGCCCTCCTCCAGGTCGCCGTCGGAGACGATCGCCCAGACGGTGTGGTCGAAGGGGGAGGTGCCCTCGGGGGCGTCCGGGTCGAACAGGCCGCGCTCGTAGCGGGCGGCCATCGCCATGCCGACGGCGTTCGCGGCGCCCTGGCCGAGCGGTCCGGTGGTGGTCTCCACGCCCGCGGTGTGCCCGTACTCGGGGTGGCCCGGGGTCTTCGAGCCGTGCGTGCGGAACGCCTTCAGGTCGTCCAGCTCCAGCTCGTACCCGGCGAGGAAGAGCTGCGTGTAGAGGGTCAGCGAGGTGTGGCCGGGGGAGAGGACGAACCGGTCACGGCCGGTCCACTCGGGGTCGGCCGGGTCGTGACGCATCACCTTCTGAAAGATCGTGTACGCGGCGGGCGCCAGGGCCATCGCCGTGCCCGGGTGCCCGTTGCCGACCTTCTGCACCGCGTCGGCCGCCAGAAGACGGGCGGTGTCCACGGCGCGCCGGTCGAGGTCCGTCCACTCGAAACCGTCGGAAGTCTGCGTCGTCATCTTCAAGAAGTCCTCGTTCAGTGCGATTGGCTGGCCGGACGCGTTCAAACTTAAAAGTCTGACTTTTTCGGGGGAAGGTCGGGGTGTGTCAGCCTGTGGTGAATCTGGGACAGTGATCGCGACAGGGATGGCACGAAACGGGCATGACCGACAAGAACGACGGGACACAGCACGCCGCCGGCGCCGGTACCGGCGACGACGGGACGACCGACCACGACGGGATCAGAACCCTCCCCTTCCCGGCCGACCTGGCCGTCGGCGGCGTCGGCCTCCAGATCGGACCGATGGGCGCGGACCGCACCTGGCACACCGACGCCCCCCTGCACCGCGTTCACCGCATCGACTTCCACGTGGTCATGCTCTTCACCGACGGCCCCGTACGACACATGGTCGACTTCGCCGAGTACGAGGCGACGGCCGGCGACCTGCTGTGGATACGCCCCGGACAGGTCCACCGCTTCTCCCGGGAATGCGTGTACCGCGGAACCGTCCTGACCATGCAACCCGGCTTTCTGCCGCCCGCCACCGTCGAGGCCACCGGCCTGTACCGCTACGACCTGCCGCCCCTGCTGCGCCCCGCCCCGGCCCAGCTCGACGCCCTCCAGGCGGCCCTGGACCAGCTGCGCCGCGAGTACGAGGACACCGCGACGCTCCCGCCCGGCCTTCACACGGCCGTGCTGCGGCACACCCTGACCGCGTTCCTGCTGCGCCTGGGCCATCTCGCCGCCAGCTCGTCCCAGGCCGGCCGGCAGCAGCCCGACAGCGCGTTCACCCGCTTCCGGGACGCCGTCGAGGAGGGCTTCGGTGTCCAGCACAGCGTCAGCGCCTACGCCGATGCCCTCGGTTACTCCCGCCGCACCCTGGTCCGCGCCGTCCGCGCGGCCACAGGCGAGACCCCGAAGGGCTTCATCGACAAACGGGTCGTCCTGGAGGCCCGGCGCCTCCTCGCCCACACCGACCTGCCGATCGGCCGCGTCGGAGCGGCCGTGGGCTTCCCCGACGCGGCGAACTTCTCCAAGTTCTTCCACCTGCACACCGGCCAGACCCCGGTGGCCTTCCGCGCGGAACTGCGCTAGCGACCCGGCCGGACAGTAGGAACGCGCGGGGGCGCCGGCGGCGGGAAGCCCGCCCTGGCCCGGCTGGTAGGCGGTGGGGGCGGTGTGGGTACCGTCGGCGGTCACGTAGGACAGCGGCACCACCACCCGGAGATCCGATGCTTCCCGAAGCGGTCGCGCACCTCGCCGGTGCGTACTTCCACCAGGACCACGACCTGGAGTACGACTCACCGGCGGAGGCGCTGGAGGACTACCGGGACGTGCATCCCGCGGACGCCGTCGGCGCCCTGCGCGTGGCGATCCAGGGCCTGCTCACCTCGGGCACGTCCGAGAAGGAGCTCGCCGATCTGTGGCTGGACGAGGGCGGGGCCTGCTACGACCCCCGTGACGACGGCATCTCCGTGACCGACTGGTTCCACACGATGCTGGCAGCCCTGGACCGGTGAAGGACGGCCGCCTTGACCGGCGCGACCGACGAAGTGGAGCGAGCCAGCTGTGATCTGGTGCCCGCGATGCGACCAGGGGCGGGTCACTCCTGCCCGGGTCCCGGGAGAGTCCGAGACGTTCCCGCGAACGTCGAGGTCCTCGAAGAGAAGCCGGGCGCGTGGAGCACGACGGGGCCCGCGGGAGAACCCCGCGGGCCCCGTCCGTGCCGGCGTGCACGGGTGGGCCGGTGCCGGTGCCGGTGCCGGTGCCGTTCCGTGGGCGGTCAGTGGCCGAAGTCGAACCAGTTCAGGTTGACGAAGTCGGCCGGCTGGCCGCTGGTGAAGGTCAGGTAGACGTCGTGGGTGCCCGTCACCGCACTGATGTTGGCCGGCACCGTCTGCCAGGACTGCCAGCCGCCGGTGCCGCCCACGGCGAAGCTGCCGACGGGCGCGTTGCCGCGGTTGTCCAGCCGTACCTCGACCAGGCCGCTGACCCCGCCCGTCGCGCCGCTCGCGACCCGGGCGGAGAACTGCCTCGCCGGTGTGGAGCCGAAGTCGACGCCCTTGTACAGCGCCCAGTCACCGTTGGCCAGGTAGCCGATGTCCTGCCCGCCGCCCGTGTCCGTGGTGGTCTCCGTGGCGACCCCGGACTGGCTGTCGTAGGACTCGGCCTGGATGGCGCTGTAGGCGTTCCGGTTGCCGGACGGCGGGGGAGTGGGGCCGCCCCCGCCGCCCGTGGACTGAAGGACCTGCACGTAGTCGACGGCCATCGGGTGGCCCGGCTCGGTCCCGCTGTCCGGGCCGCCGCCGAACGCTCCGGGGAAGCCGCCGCCCATGGCCACGTTCAGAATGAGGAAGTAGCCGTGGTCGGTGGCGTTCGCCCACGTCGTGGCGTCGACCTGGTTCGCCTTGACGGTGTGGAAGTTGACGCCGTCCAGGTAGAAGCGGATCTCCTCGGGGCTGGTCGAACGGTCCCACTCCATCGCGTACGTGTGGAAGCCCGCCTGGCAGGTGGTGCCGGTGCAGGGGGTGGAGCCGCCGATGCCGGTGGTCTCGTTGCACGGGCCGCCGGAACCGGTCCCGCAGTGCATCGTGGCCCAGTCGGTGTTCAGGCCCTGGACGTTCTCCATGACGTCCAGCTCGCCGATGCCCGGCCAGTTCCAGTAGTTCCCGCGGAACGGCGCGCCCAGCATCCAGAACGCCGGCCAGTAGCCCTTGGCGGCGGCACCGGTGACGTTCGGCAGCTGGATCCGGGCCTGCACCCGCAGCTTTCCACCGGCCGGGGGCCGGAAGTCCGTGCGGTTCGTCTCGATCCGGCCGGACGTCCAGTGGCCCGAGGCGTCCCGGCGCGGGGTGATGAGCAGGTTGCCGTTCCCGTCCAGCGCGACGTTGTTCGTGCTCGACGTCATCGTCTCGACCTCGCCGGTGCCCCAGTTCGCGGCGCCGCCGGGGTATGACGTACCGGTGTCGTACTGCCAGTCGGCGCTGTTGACGCCGGAGCCGGCCGCGCCGTTGAAGTCGTCCATGAAGACCTGGGTCCAGCCCGCGGGGGGCGCGGGCGCGGAGGCGCCGGCGGGCAGGGTGCCGGCGGTCACCGCGGCGACGGCCAGACCGAGCGTGCCGAGCGCGGCGACGAGCGCCTTGCGGACGGACCGCCGTCGGCCGGTGGGCACCGGGGTGCCGTGCGGTCTTCCGGCGGGTGGGGGTGGTGTTCCGGGGGTTTCGCTCATGGGTTGCCTCTCTGGGTACGGCGAGACGCGCGGGTGTCCTGAGAGCGCTCTCAAGGATGCGGCCAATGTGCTCCCCGCCCCCGCGACCGTCAAGGGTTGAAACAGATAAACGCCTTTCGCGGCCCGCGAGTTCACCGGATGAAGCCGTCCCTGCCGTCCCTCCCGGCCGGTGGCGCGCCGCCCGCCGCCCGGCGCGCCCGTGCGGGCGCCTCCCGGAGTCCCGGCGCGGCACCCCGTGGCACGGCCCGCCCGCGGCCCGTGCCCGGCTTATCGTGGCGGGGTACGGTCACCCTCCCCACCGAGGACAGCGCATGAACGGGTCTCCCGCCGGCGTCGTCGAGGCGGCCTTCCGGCACTACCGGGCACAGGACCGCGCGGCGGCACTCCCCCTCTACGCCGACGACTTCACCTTCACCAGCCCGCAGGACGACCACATCGACAGGGCGGCGTTCTTCGCGCGCTGCTTCCCGACCGCCGACCGGTTCACCGACCAGCGCATCCTGCACCTCGTCGCCGCGGACGAGGAACTGGTCCTCGTCCACTACGAGTACGAGCTCGCCTCCGGCGGCCGGTACCGCAACGTCGAGGCCGTCACCGTGCGGGACGGTCACATCCGGGAGGTGCAGGTCTTCTTCGGCGGGGCGGTGTGAGCAGGTGGCGGACGGCGGGTGCCGGCGCGGCGCGGGGTGACGGCGGACGGCGATAGGGTCCCTGGCATGCCGGCGGGACGACCGGGACCGTGCGGCGGCGCCGCGCCCGGCCCCCGGGACGGACGCGGCGGGAGTCCCGGGAGACGGGCGAAGGGGACGGGTGTGAAGCTGACGATTCTGGGCGGCGGCGGGTTCCGGGTGCCGCTCGTGTACGGAGCACTGCTGACCGACCGCGCCGAGGGGCGGGTCACCGACGTGGTCCTCCACGACCTGGACGAACGCCGGCTGTACGCGGTGACCCGGGTGCTGGCGGAACAGGCCGCCGGCGTCCCCGACGCGCCCCGGGTGACCGCCACCACCGACCTGGACGAGGCCCTGCGCGGCGCCGGGTTCGTCTTCTCCGCGATCCGCGTCGGCGGTCTGGCGGGACGGGCGGACGACGAACGGGTCGCGCTCGCGCAGGGCGTGCTCGGACAGGAGACGGTCGGCGCGGGCGGGATCGCCTACGGCCTGCGCACCGTTCCCGTCGCCGTCGACATCGCCCGGCGCGTGGCCCGTCTCGCCCCGGACGCCTGGGTGATCAACTTCACCAACCCGGCCGGACTGGTCACCGAGGCCATGTCCCGCCACCTCGGCGACCGCGTCATCGGCATCTGCGACTCGCCGGTCGGCCTCGGCCGTCGCATCGCCCGCGTCCTCGGCGCCGACCCCGGGGAGGCCTTCATCGACTACGTCGGCCTCAACCACCTCGGCTGGGTGCGCGGGCTGCGCGTCGCCGGACGCGACGAACTCCCGCGGCTGCTCGCCGACCCCGCGCTGCTCGGCTCCTTCGAGGAGGGCCGGCTGTTCGGCGCCGACTGGCTGCGGTCGCTCGGCGCGGTCCCCAACGAGTACCTGCACTACTACTACTTCAACCGGGAGACCGTACGCGCCTACCAGGAGGCCGAGCGGACCCGCGGTGCCTTCCTGCGCGACCAGCAGGCCCGGTTCTACGCGGAGGCGGGCGACCCCGAAGTCTCCGCCCTGCTCGCCTGGGACCGCACCCGCGCCGAACGCGAGGCCACCTACATGGCCGAGAACCGGGAGAGCGCCGGCGCCGGCGACCGCGAGGCCGACGACCTGTCCGGTGGATACGAGAAGGTCGCCCTCGCGCTGATGCGGGCCGTCGCCCGCGACGAGCGCACCACCCTCATCCTCAACGTCCGCAACCGCTCCACCCTGTCGGTGCTCGACGCCGACGCCGTCATCGAGGTGCCCTGCCTGGTCGACGCGAACGGCGCCCACCCGCTGTCCGCGGACCCGCTCCCCGGCCATGCCACCGGCCTGGTCTGCTCGGTCAAGGCGGTCGAACGCGAGGTGCTGGCCGCCGCCGGGTCCGGGTCCCGGGCGACCGCCGTGAAGGCCTTCGCGCTGCACCCGCTGGTCGACTCGGTCACCGTGGCCCGCCGGCTGGTCGAGGGCTACACCGCGGTCCACCCGGGCCTGGCGTACCTGGCGTGAACACCCGCGCCTACAGCGGCAGCGCCTGAGCCGCCTCCGCCGCCCGTACGGGCGCCGGCACCGCGGGCAGTACCGTCTCGCCGGCACCCGACCGCTGCCGCGGCAGCGTCACGGGCGCGAGCGGACGCGGACCCGACACCACCGTGTAGTCCTGCCCGAGGAACGGCGGCTCGATCACCCCGGGGTCCTCGCCCAGCGCCAGCCGCACCGCCGCCCAGGGCGCGTTGACGCCGCACAGCGCCAGCTGGTGCAGGCCGCCGGCGGGACGGGTGTTGACGTCCAGCAGCACCGGACGGTCACCGAGCATGCGGAACTGGATGTTGGACAGATGGTGCAGCCCGAAGCCCTCGGCGATCAGCCGGGCCGGTTCCAGCCACCGCTCGTCCAGGGTGAAGCCCCGGCGGCGGCCGTTCTTGGTGCGGCCCACCGCGAGCCGCAGCCGGTTGTCCGGCCCGGTCAGGCAGTCCACGGACACCTCCGGCTGCTCCAGGCGCGGCATCACCAGCCAGTCCACCGGCTCCTCCGCCCGCCGCAGCGCCTCGACCACCGGACCGAGCTGCACGGACGGGCCGGGGAAACCGGCGAGTGCGGCCAGTGAGAGGGGAGCCCGGGTGATCACCCGGAAGCCGACCCCGCCCGCACCGGCGGCCGGCTTGAAACAGACCTGGTGGCCCGCCGCCTCCAACTCCTCCACGGCCGCGAGGAGTTCGTCCGCAGTCCGGACCCGCCGCCACGGCGGCACCGGGACACCCACCGAGCGGACCGCCTCGTACGCGGTCGCCTTGTCCTCGAACACCGCCAGCGCCTCGGGGGTCGGTGCCAGCAGCGCCGTACCGGCCGCCGCGAAGTCCGCCCGGTGCGCGACGACCGCCGACTGGTGCAGCCGGGGCACGAACACGTCGATGCCGCGCCGCGCGCACTGGACCAGGGCGTACTCGACGTACGCGGCCGGGGACAGTCCCTCGGGCTCCAGCTCGGCGGTGTCGGCGGCGGCCAGTACGGGGGAGTCCGGGTCGCCGTGCGTGGCATGGATCTCGACCGCCCGGTCGCTGGGATTCCTCCGCAGCTGATCCATGAAGAACACGTTCTCCGCGTACGTGCGGTTGAGCCAGACGCGTACGCGTGAGGGCATGCGGGCCACCTTTCGGAGGTGTGCGGGCAGGGCGGAGCGGCCCGAGCCCGGGCAGGAGGGAGGAAGGGTCACCGAACGGCCCCGTGCAGGGGAGAAGAGGGAGGGCGCTGGTGTCGGGGCGATCATACGGCTTTCAAGTGCCCAGGCGTGCCACGCGCGTGTTACGGAATCGGACCGTCCGCCGCAGCGGTACGACACGCGGCCGGGGAGCCTCTTGTCCGTTGCCCCGCGCATGTGTTGTTGTGGTGCCATCGGATGATCGGAAGGGGCGTGCGGGGTGGAGTCGACGGCCGGGGCCGGACAGCTGCTGGCCATCAGCGACCTGCACATCAGTTACCCGGACAACCGCGCCCTGGTCGACGGCATGCGCCCCCGGAGCGACGACGACTGGCTGATCGTCGCCGGGGACGTCGCGGAGACCGTCGCCGACATCCGCTGGGCCCTCGGCACCCTCGCGAAGCGCTTCCGCAAGGTGCTGTGGGCGCCCGGCAACCACGAGCTGTGGACCCACCCGAGCGACCCGGTCACCCTGCGCGGCGCCGCCCGCTACGACCACCTCGTCGAGGTGTGCCGGGAGCTGGGCGTGGTGACCCCCGAGGACCCGTACCCGGTGTGGCGCGGCGCCGGCGGTCCCGTCGTCGTCGCCCCGCTGTTCCTGCTGTACGACTACTCGTTCCTGCCGGCCGGCTGCGCCACCAAGGCCGAGGGCCTGGCCTACGCGGAGAGCACGGGCATCGTCTGCAACGACGAGTACCTGCTGCACCCCGACCCCTACCCGACCCGCGAGGCCTGGTGCCGGGCGCGGGTCGCCGAGACCGAGCGCCGGCTCGCCGAACTGCCCGAGGACCTCCCGACCGTGCTGGCCGGCCACTATCCGCTGGACCGGCACCCCACGGAGGTGCTGTGGCACCCCGAGTTCGCCATGTGGTGCGGCACCCGGCTGACCGCGGACTGGCACCGCCGGTTCCGGGTCGCCACGATGGTCTACGGCCATCTGCACATCCCCCGCACCACCTGGCACGACGGAGTCCGCTTCATGGAGGTCTCCGTGGGATACCCCCGCGAATGGCGCAAGCGCCCGGATCCTCCGGGAAGGCTGCGCCGCGTCCTGCCGATGGAGGTCCACGCAGGTGATCGAGGAGCTGCTCCCGGAGTCGGTCGTGGCCGTGGAGGCGCACGCTGACGACCCCCTGTGGGACTCCCCGCTCTACCCGGCCGAGGAAGCGCTCGTCACCCGCGCGGTGACCAAGCGGCGCCGCGAGTTCGCCGCCGTCCGGGGCTGCGCGCGGCGCGCCATGGAGAAACTCGGCGTGCCGCCGCAGCCCGTCATCAGCGGCGAGCGGGGTGCTCCGCGCTGGCCGGACGGCCTGCTCGGCAGCATGACCCACTGCGACGGCTACTGCGCCGCCGCCCTGGTCCGCGCCACCGACCTCGCCTCACTCGGCATCGACGCCGAGCCGCACGGCCCGCTCCCGGACGGGGTCGGCCGGTCCGTCTTCCTGCCCGCGGAGGCGGCGCGGCTGGACCGGCTCGGCGAGCAGCGGCCCGCCGTGCACTGGGACCGGATCCTGTTCAGCGCCAAGGAGTCCGTCTACAAGGCGTGGTTCCCCCTCACCCGCAAGTGGCTGGACTTCTCCGAGGCCGACATCACCCTGCACCCCGAACCCGGCGGCGAGAGCCACGGCACCCTGAGCGCCACGCTCCTGGTGCCCGGGCCCGTGGTCGACGGCCGGCGACTGCGGGTCTTCGAGGGCCGGTGGACGGTGCGCGACGGGCTGGTCACCACGTCCGTGGTCATCCCCCACACCTGAGCCCAACCGCCACCACCCGGCCGCCCCTGACACCCGGTCACGGCCGCCCCCCGGCGACACCGGCCGGCCCACCGCGGCCACCCGTGCGCCTCCGGCCACCGTGCGGCCGTGCCGGCGAGTCGGCCACCTTGGAATCGGGCGCCGTGCGGCCGTGCCCGCGCGTTCAGCCGTCGTGGACATCCCCGATGGAGTCTGGGCTGGCGCCGTGCGGCCGGGCCCGTCCGTTCGGCCGCCGTGGTCGCCCCCGAGCGGTCGGGCGCCGTGAGGCCGGCCCTTCCCGGGCGGGCGCCCGCCGCGTGCGGGCGTGTCCGTGCGGCGGGCCGCGGCCAGAGTATCCCCGCGCGCCCCCCGCCGCCGGGGCCCTTGGTCCGCCCGGGACACGGCGGCGGCGCGGGAGTCGCCCGGGCGCTCAGGCGTGCGGGCCCCAGTCGCGCAGCAGCCGGAAGAACTGCTCCTCGTTGCCCGCGAGTCCCGCCCGGGCCAGCGCCCGCTCCGCCTCGGCGAGCACGGTGGGCGGGACGACGGTGGGCCGGCCGTCCTGCGGCGGCCCGTCGAAGGCGGCGCGCACCGTGTGGAGCAGCCGCAGATAGGCCTGCACGGCGGTGCGCTCGCGGTCGGTCAGTACGGCGGTGGGCATCGGTCGGCTCTCCCCGAGTAGGCGTCACGGTCACGCGCCCCGCGGCGCGCACGGACCCAGCTTGCCGCCCACCACTGACAACGCCGTCCGGCTCGGCCCGGGTTCGCCCGCTCAGCGGACGCGGAACCGCACCACGGCGCGACGGGACACCAGGGCCGCCCGTCGGCGGAGCCGGCTCAGGCCTGCGGGTACGGATATCCCAGGGAGGCCCCGATACGGCCGGCCACGCCGTCCCGCCGTGCCGGGCCGCGCGGCGCCGAACCGGCGAGCAGGGTGCGGCACTTGCTGGCCAGCAGCAGGCCGAAGGACTCGGCGTCCCGCTCCTCGGCGAGGTCGAAGCGGCTGCGGGCGGCGGCCCGTCGCACCGTGGTCCGGCCCACCGCGGCCCGTCGCACCGTGGTCCGGCCCACCGCGGCCCGGCGCGCCGTGCGCCCGGTGTCCTCGCCCAGCGGCCGGATCGTGGCGCCTGCGCCGTCCACGGGGTGCCCGCAGTGGCCGGCCTGCACATGCCACAGCTCATGGCCCAGGATCACCAACTGGTGTTCCGGGGCGGTGCGTTCCTCCACGACGACGACGTCCCGGTCGGTCAGGTACAGCCACAGTCCGCTGGCCGTGCCGGGCGGGAAGACGGCCGTTCGGAATCTCACCGGCCGGCCCCGGCGGCGGCTCATCGCCTCGCAGAGCGCCCGGTACAGCTCGTCCGGCGGTGCGGGCACGGGGAGCGCGAGCCCGCCCACCAGCTCGTCGCACAGCCGGCGCGTGTCCCTGCCGATGCCCACGGTCCTCCCCTGCTCACGACTCGGGCCGTTTGACACTCTCCAGCAGCATGTCGAGCCACTCGGCGACCTTGTCCCGGTGCTGGTCGGTGGGCAACTGCGCGGCCCGCCAGGCGATTCCGCGCACGCCGTGGTCCTGGAGCAGCCGCTCCAGCGGGTCCTCGGGGTCCTGGGTGGCGGCCCGCTCCCGGTCGGCGAGCTTCTGGAGCAGATCCTGCTCGGTGCGCTGCAACGCGCCGGCGAGGGCCTCGGGGTCCTCCGCGGTGAGGAAGCCGGCGTGCACCCGGAAGAAGCGCTGGAGGGCGTCGCAGTGCTCCATGGTGGGCCGCCGGTCGCCGTTGATGAGGGCGCCGGCCTGCTGCCGGGACATGCCCGCGCCGTCGGCTATCTCCTGCTGGGTGTAGCGGCGTCCGCCCGGTTTCAGCCGGGTGCGGCGCAGCAGGTCGAGGCGTTGCAGGAAGCGGGCCTGGACGTCCGGTTCACCCGCGGGCCGGCCGCTGAGCAGGGCCCTGACCACCGCCTCCGGCACACCGCAGGCGACGGAGAGCCGCCCGACGTCGAAGACCTCGGTGTGCGGTACACCGAGCCGGTCGGCGAGCGCGGTGACGCGGGCGACGACGGCCGGCAGCTGGGCGGTCGCCGAGGCGCCCGGATCCTCGTAGCCATCCGTCACCGACAGAACTCCTACGTCTCTCGAGGGCTTCAGATGCGTCCGTGATTCTCACGAGCGGTCGCCGTGAACTTCCCGGAGAGTAGCGGGTGCCTCGAACTCACATCCAGGTGTCGCCACAACTGTGGCGAATTTCAGCCGTGAAGCGGCATGAAATGCCACGATAGTTGACACGACTCTTGCTGGGCAGCAGGATCGCATCGCCGCGTGAAAGGCCGCAGAGGCAAGAGGGGTGACCTCCCGATGGCACATCAGGCAGGAGGGCAGCGGCCGGCACCGCGGCCCGTCCCCGACACCTGCGAGACCCAGGCGTACCTCCAGGACTACGCAGCACTGCTGGAATTTCTGTCCTGCCCGTCCCTGGTCGTCGACCGCCACTGGAACGTGGTCATGGCCAACAGTGCGTTCGAGACACTCTTCCGCGGTGTGCGCCCCCATCCGACGGCCATGCCCGGCGACAACTTCCTCCGTTTCGTGCTGTTCCACCCGGACGCGGGCGAGGTGCTCGGCGAGCACGAGCCGGGCTGGTGCCTGCCGATGCTGGCCCAGCTCCGCTCAGCCCTGGAGACGTGCGGGCACGACCACGAACTCCAGGCGGTCCGCCGGGACATCGCCCAGGACCCGATCATGGAGGCCGCCTACCGGCAGGGCCTGCCGCACTGGATCCGGGCCGTCGGTGAGGCCGGAAGCCGCCTCGACGGCGCCGTACGCCTCCTGCTCCACCCGGATCCGCGCCGCGGGCGCACCGAGTGCCGCATCGTGGAGGAAGCGCCGCAGCCGCTGCGGGAGCTGGGCTACCGGCGCCTGTCGATGGTCCTGCGCGACCCCCGCAGGCCCGCCACCCCGGTCCGCCGCCCGCGCCGCCCCCGGGGCGCGGCCACGCACCTGACGGTCGTCGCGTCCCCCGACAGCTGACCCGGCACCGCCGGCGTTCAGGTCGCCGGCGGCGCCGGGCCGGCACGAGCGACCCCTCTCGCCCGGCTGCCGGGCAGGCCCCCCTCGCCCGTACGGCGGGCGGGCCACGCCCTCCCTCGCCCGTCCCCTCTCGCGCGCCCGTCTCGCACCCGCACGGCCGGTCCACCCTCTCTCCCGTACGGCGCCCCGCCCCTCCCCGCAACACTCACCCACCCGACGGGCAGTCCGGCGCGCTGAACGTGTACGTCAACGGCACCCGGCTCGCCCGGACCCTGCCGGTCACCTCCGAGTACTCCTACATCGACACCGGCTGGATCACCGGCGCCCGGGCGAGGCACCGGGGGCGGGCCGCGGCCGGTCCGCCCCGCTGCCTCACCCGCCCGCGACGGGGTGTCGGCCGGCGTCCCCGGCGCGCGCGTCCCGGCTCCACTCGTACCGCCGACTTTCACGCGGGCGCCACCGGAGACTTCCCTGACGTTTGCTGCTCTTGGAACACTCGCTCCGCGCACATTCCGTCAACTGACCGGTTCGCGGACGTACGTCAGGACGAGAGGACCCTCACCCATGCCCGAAGTCAACCGGCGGCGCTTCCTCCAAGTGGCCGGTGCCGGCACGGCGTTCAGCGCGCTGGCCGGCAGCGTCCAGCGGGCGGCCGCCCTGCCCGCCCACTACGGCACCGGATCACTGGACGACGTGGAGCACATCGTCGTCCTGATGCAGGAGAACCGTTCCTTCGACCACTACTTCGGCTCGCTGCGCGGAGTCCGGGGCTTCGGCGACCCCCGTCCGGTCACCCAGAACGGCAGGTCCGTCTGGAAGCAGTCCGACGGCACCAAGGACATCCTGCCCTTCCACCCCGACGCCGACGACCTGGGCCTGGCCTTCATCCAGGACCTCCCGCACGGCTGGAACGACGGACACACCGCGTTCAACGGCGGCAAGTACGACAAGTGGGTGCCCGCCAAGTCCGCCACGACGATGGCGTACCTGACCCGCGACGACATCCCCTTCCACTACGCCCTCGCGGACGCCTTCACCGTCTGCGACGCCTACCACTGCTCGCTGATCGGCTCCACCGACCCCAACCGCTACTACCTGTGGTCGGGTTACACCGGCAACGACGGCAAGGGCGGCGGCCCGGTCCTCGGCAACGAGGAGGCGGGCTACGGCTGGACGACGTACCCCGAGCGCCTGGAGCAGGCCGGGGTCTCCTGGAAGATCTACCAGGACGTCGGTGACGGCCTGGACGCGGCCGGCTCCTGGGGCTGGATCAACGACGCCTACCGCGGCAACTACGGCGACAACTCGCTCCTCTACTTCAACCAGTACCGCACCGCCCGGCCCGGAGATCCGCTGTACGACAAGGCCCGCACCGGCACCGACGCCCGCAAGGGCGAGGGCTTCTTCGACCGGCTGAAGGCGGACGTCCAGGGGGCGCGGCTGCCCCAGGTCTCCTGGATCGTGGCCCCCGAGGCCTTCACCGAGCACCCCAACTGGCCCGCCAACTACGGTGCCTGGTACGTCTCCCAGGTACTGGACGCGCTCACCTCCAACCCCGAGGTGTGGGGCAGGACCGCGCTCTTCATCACCTACGACGAGAACGACGGCTTCTTCGACCACGTGATCCCGCCCTACCCGCCGGCCTCCGCCGCCCAGGGCCGGTCCACGGTGGACCCGGCGCCCGACCTGTTCAAGGGCGACGGCAGCCATGTCGCCGGACCGTACGGGCTGGGTCAGCGGGTGCCGATGCTCGTCGTCTCCCCCTGGAGCAAGGGGGGTTACGTCTGCTCCGAGACCTTCGACCACACCTCGGTCATCCGGTTCATCGAGCGCCGCTTCGGTGTGCGCGAGCCGAACATCTCACCCTGGCGGCGGGCCGTCTGCGGCGACCTGACCAGCGCCTTCGACTTCTCCCGCCAGGACACGGCCCCGGTCGCGCTGCCCTCCACGAGCGGCTACCGGCCGCCGGACAGCGCCCGCCACCCGGACTACGTCCCCAAGCCGCCCGCCCACCCCGCCCTGCCCGTGCAGGAGCCCGGCAGCCGGCCCACCCGCCCGCTGAAGTACGCGCCGACGACGGACGGTTCCGCGGACACCGCGGCGGGCAAGTTCACGCTCACCTTCGCCTCGGGGGCGCAGGCGGGCGCCGTCTTCCTCGTCACGTCCGGCAACCGCACCGACGGCCCCTGGACGTACACCACGGAGGCCGGCAAGAGCCTCTCGGACACCTGGAACTCCGTCTACTCCGGCGGCACCTACGACCTCGCCGTGCACGGCCCCAACGGCTTCCTGCGCGTCTTCAAGGGCCGCAACAAGGTCGCCGGCCCCGAGGTCACTGCCCGGCACGCGGGCGACGACATCCAGCTCACCTTCACCAACAAGGGCTCCGGCACCGTCGGACTGACGCTGACCGACGGCTACGGCGGCAGCCCCGTCGCGATCAGCGTGCGCCCCGGCGCGACCGTCAGGCGGACCGTCGGTCTGGCGGCGAGCAAGCGCTGGTACGACCTGACCGTCACGTCCGAGGCCGACCCGGTCTTCCTGCGGAGCTTCGCCGGCCACGTCGAGAACGGGCTGCCCGGCGTCAGCGACCCGGCCATCGTGACGGGCTGAACGGGAGATGAACACCGCTCCGTGCGGACTGGTCAGGTACCGGTCAGAGCAAGATAGTGTGCCCCGGTGACCACGCAATCAAACACCCCGGCAGGCTGGTACCCGGATCCGCACGGGGCGGTCCAGACGCTCCGTTACTGGGACGGCGCGCAGTGGACCGAGCACACCAACCCGGCTCAGCAGCCCACCGGACAGGTTCCGCCGCAGCAGGCCCCGGCCCAGCAGACCGCTTTCCCGCAGCAGCAGACCACCGACAGCAAGGTGCAGCGGCAGGTGCAGCGGCAGGCCGGCGTCACGGCCGGCAGCCCCGGCGGCGGCACCCTCTTCACCGAGCCCGTCCTGGTCGTGAACCAGAAGGCCAAGCTGATCGAGCTGACCAACGAGTACACGGTCATGGACCAGAACGGCCACCGGCTCGGATCGGTCACCCAGGTCGGACAGGGCGTACTGAAGAAGATCCTGCGCTTCGTCTCCAGCCTCGACCAGTTCATGACCCACAAGCTGGAGATCCGCGACGCCTACGGCCAGCCGCAGCTGCTGCTGACCCGCCCCGCGAAGATCTTCAAGTCCCGGGTGATCGTGACCCGCCCGGACGGCTCGCCGGTCGGCGAGATCGTCCAGAAGAACATGATCGGAAAGATCAACTTCGCGATGACGGCGGACGGCCGGCAGATCGGCGCGATCAAGGCGGAGAACTGGCGGGCCTGGAACTTCGCGATCGTCGACCACGCGGACAATGAGGTCGCCCGGATCACCAAGACCTGGGAAGGCCTCGCCAAGACGCTGTTCACCACCGCGGACAACTATGTCCTCCAGATCCACTACCAGCTCCCCGAGCCGCTGCTGAGCCTCGTGGTGGCCACGGCGCTGACGGTGGACACCGCGCTGAAGCAGGACTCACGCGGCTGGGGCTGACCGGCCGGGCGGAACAGGTACGGCGACGGCGGCCGGTGCACGCGGATGTCCTCCGCCCGCACCGGCCGCCGTCGCCGTACCCGGTCACAGTGCCGTGAGATGCCCCGGCTGCTCCGTCCGCCGTGGCAGCAGCACCGGCTCGGGCGTCGCCGTCCCGGGCTCCAGGGCCAGCACCGCCGCCACCGGATGCTCGTCGTGCTCGTCGGGGCCTTCGTGTTCCCGGAGTTCTGGTCCGGCGTGCCGTCCGGGTTCCTCCGTGCGGCCGGGTGCGGGGGCCGCCCGCGTCAGCAGCACCACTCCCGACGCGGCCAGCGCCGCACCGGCCAGGGCCAGCAGCACCCCGCCGGCGCCGCCCTTGAGGCCCTGCCCCAGCAGGGTGAGGCCGATCACCGCGGCGGCCACCGGGTTGGCGAGGGTGACGACGGCCAGCGGGGCGCCGAGGCCGCCGCGGTAGGCCGTCTGCGACAGCAGCAGGCCGCCCACGGCGAACGCGGCGACCAGCACGGCCACCACGATCACCTCGGTGCCGAGCGCCGGTCCGGACCGGTCCGTGGCCGCGACCGTCACCGTCTGGGTGAGCGCGGAAGCGACACCGGAGGCGAAGCCGGACGCGGTCGCGTGCCGCAGGCCCGGCCGGGCGCCGGGCCGGGACAGCAGTCCGATGGCCGCGGCCGTCGTACCGGCGACCGCCAGGGCCTCGCTCAGCGACAGCACCCGGGCGGGCGCGGGGCCGGAGGCGGCGACGAGCAGGGCGCCGAGACCGAGCAGGGTCAGTGCCGTACCGCGCCACTCCACCGCGCTGACCCGCCGGCCGGCCGCCCGCGCGCCCAGGGGCACCGCCGCGACCAGGGTGAGGGCGCCCAGCGGCTGGACGACGGTGAGCGGGCCGTACTTCAGGGCGACGACGTGCAGCAGTGCGGCGACGGCGTTCAGGCCGACCGCGGACCACCAGGCGCCGGTGCCCAGCAGCCGCAGCAGCCCGGTGCCGGCGCTGCGCGCGGCGAGGCGTTCCTGGGCGACGGCGGCCAGCGCGTAGGCGACGGCCGACACCAGGGACAGGGCCAGGGCGGTCACTGCGGCGGCGCTCATCGGACCGCTCCCGCCAGGACGGGCTCCGGCGTGGCGAACCGGCCGGCGCCGCGCCCGGCCGTGGCGGCCGTGTGCCGCGGCGGATGGATGACCGCGAGGGCCAGGCCGAGCATGACCGTGGCGACGAGGGCGTCGAGCCAGTAGTGGTTCGCGGTGCCGGTGATCACCAGCAGGGTGAGTGCCGGGTGCAGCAGCCAGAGCGGACGCCACCGGGACCGGGTGGCGGCGATCAGGCCGACCGCCACCATCAGCGCCCAGCCGAGGTGCAGCGACGGCATGGCCGCGAACTGATTGGACAGGTGGTCGCTGGACGGCGGGCCGTACACCGACGGCCCGTAGACCCGCGCGGTGTCCACCAGGCCGGTGCCGGTCAGCATCCGCGGCGGGGCCAGCGGGAACGTGAACGGCAGCACCAGGGCGGCCGTGGTGACGACGGCGAGGACCCGGCGGGCCCAGACGTAGTGCGCGGGCCGCCGCACGTAGAGCCAGACCAGGAAGGCGAGCGTGGCCGGGAAGTGGACGGTCGCGTAGTAGGTGTTCGCCAGGCGGACAAGGGTGTCGCCGTGCAGCAGCGCGGACTGCACGGCGTTCTCGTGCGGGAGGTGCGCGGCCCGCTCCAGGTGCCACACGCGGCGGGCGTTGTGGAAGGCCTCGGCGGTGTGCCCGACGGCCAGCCGACGGCCGAGCTTGTAGACCAGGAAGAGCCCGGCGACCAGCAGGAACTCACGTATCAGGGGCGGGCGTGCCGTGGTGTCCGGCTCCGCCTTCGCCCCCGCAGGCTCGGTTCGGGCATTCATCCCCCGGCCCCTTCGCTGACGGTGGTGCGTGTGGTGGTGCGTGCGTGTCCCGTGTCAGGTCCTGCCGGACCCGGAACTGATCGATACGTTTCCGTACCGATACGCCAGTGTACCGATACGGTTGGGTACCGGTACACTGGCGTATCGATTGAGGTGCGACACACTGGAGACAGGCCCGGACACCCGGCCCCGCCGCAGTGGGCCGCGCAGCCGGACAGGCCGTACACGAGTGAGGGGTAGCAGCGCATGACGTCGCAGGCCGCGGACGAACCGGAGACGGTCGTCGCCTCGCGCCGCTCCAAGATCACGCCGGAGCGTGAGCGGGAGTTCTTCGACGCCGTGCTGGAACAGATCCGCGAGTGCGGCTACGACTCCGTCACCATGGAGGGCGTCGCCGCCAGCACCCGGTGCAGCAAGTCCACGCTGTACCGGCAGTGGAAGACCAAACCGCAGTTCGTCGCGGCGGCGCTGCGCGCCAACCGCCGGGTCCGGTTCGCCGGCATCGACACCGGATCGCTCGCCGAGGACCTGCGCCGGGCCGCGCGGGCCGCGGGCGACTGGTCCGGCAAGGACACCCGGCTGCTCCAGGCCCTCGGGCACGCGGTGACGGCGGACCAGGAACTGGCCCAGGCGCTGCGCGAGGCGCTGGTCCTGCCCGAGATCGCCGCGCTGGAGGAGATGCTCGCCCGGGGCGTGGCCCGCGGCGAGGTCCCCGCGCAGAACCCGGCGCTCGCCTACGTGCCCGCCATGATGTTCGGCGTCCTGCGGGTGCGGCCGGTGCTGTGCGGCCAGTACGCCGACTCCGACTACCTCGCCGGATTCGTGGAGGCCGCCGTGCTGCCCGCGCTGGGACTCACCTGAAGACCCAGGCCGCCGTTCACGGGATGACTGAACGGTGACCTGACCGCGCCGCACCGTGGGGACGGGGGCGGCGCGCACCCCCGGCCGGGTGGGGTTCCTCTTGAGCGGAGAGGAATCCCACCCGGCCGATCCGGGTCTCAGACGTCCTGGCCGTTCCCGGTGCCGGACGAGACCTTGATCCCCTTGACGATCTCGTCGATCACGGACACCCGCTTGCCGACGTCCACCCCGAAACGCACCAGGACGAACTGCCGGGGGTCGTTGGGCGAGGGGAAGGCGACCGATTCGACATAGCCGTCGGCGCCCTTGCTGGTGACCGCCTTCCAGCGGACCAGGTAACCCTTCTGCCCGGCGACCGTCACCGCCTCGGAGGCCAGCACCTTGTGCGAGGTGATGCTGCCGTAGGTGGTGCCGCCGTACGAGTCCTTGGCGTTGGCCGCGATGTCCGCCTCGGCGACCTTCTCGGCCGTGTCGGCCCCGCTGCCCAGCCCCATCACCGGGGCCGTGGAGGCGCCGCCCGCGGTGCACGTCTTGGTGGTGTCGCCCGGGCACTTGTAGGAGTCGTCGGAGTTCACCACCACGCCGGCGCGGGTCGTCTGACCCGTCCAGCCCTTCGGCACCGGCAGGCTGATGCCGCTGACCGGGTCGGACACCGTGCCGCCGCCCTGGACCTTCGGCGGAGCGGACCGGTCCGGCGACGGCGAGGCCCCGCCGGACCCGCCCGAACCACCGGGTCCGCCGAACGGTCCGCCCCGGCCGCCGTCCTGCCCGCCGGCCGGGCCCCGCCGCGAGCCCGCGCGGTCGCCGTCACCGCCGTGCCCGGCGAGGACGTACACGCCGACCCCGATGCTCGCCAGCACCGCGGCCGTCACCGCGACGGCTATGCCCGTGCGCAGACCGCGCCGGGAGCCGGCCGGCGGCTGGGCGGGATACACCGGATATCCCGGATGGGCGCCGTACCCCGCCGGGGCCGTGGGCGCCGGACCGGCCGGCAGCCCGGGGTGGGCCGGCTGTCCGGGAGGGGCCGGCGGCGGGCCGCCGTCCGCCGCCGGCTGCGGCGGGGGACCCCACGAGGCGGCCGTGCCGGCGGGGCGGGTCCGGTCCGTCCAGGCCTTGCCGTCCCACCAGCGCTCGGTGGGCGGACCGTCATGCGTCTGCCCGGGGTCGGGATACCACCCGGGAGGAGTCACCTGCGTCATGTCCCCACCGTATGAGGCGACGGTGAAAGGGGGATGAGAGGATCCGCGGCCGATCCCCTCAATAGGCACATTCCGCCCGAGATTTCCCCGCGTCCCGTCCCGTCCCACCGCTCCCGCGCCTCCCCGGCGCCCCAAACCCGGGTGTTGACGCCCCGTCCGCTGGTCCGGGCGGGGTCGGGCGTCGCCGGCCCGCGCCCCCGTTCACCCGGCGGGGCAGTACCTGCCGGGACCGGCCACCACGCACCCCACCGGACGGCTACGCTCGTGCTCCGTACGTCGTTCGGGCGACCTGGGGAGGTAACGGATGACGGAGGGACGGCCGTCGGCGGCCGGCTCGGCTCCCCTGTGGGAGCGGGACGCCGAGATCGCCACCGTCGTACAGGCGCTCGACGTGCTCTGCGCCGACCGGTCGTCCGCGGGCAGCCTGCTGGTGTTCCGGGGCGACGCGGGACTCGGCAAGACCGCGCTGCTGGCCGAGACCCGCCGCATCGCCGAACGCCGCGGCTGCACGGTCTGGTCCGCGCGCGGCGCCGAGACCCTGAGGTCCGTGCCGTTCAACGTGGTACGGCAGCTGCTCCAGCCCGCACTGCTGTCCTTGCTGCCCGAGGAGGCCCGCGAGTACCTCGGCGACTGGTACGACATCGCCGGCCCCGCCCTCGGCATAACCGACCCGCGGGAGGGCAACGCCGACCCGCAGTACGTCTGCGACGGACTCGTCGCGGCGGTACGCCGGCTGGCCCGCCGCGAATGGCCGCTCGTCCTGCTCCTCGACGACGCCCACTGGGCCGACCAGGAGACCCTGCGCTGGCTCGCCGCGTTCGCCCAACGCCTGGACGACCTGTCCGTCCTCGTCGTGGTCGCCCGCCGCCCGGACGGGACCGACGGGGACGGCGCCCGCCACCTCGACGCGGTGGCCGCCGCGGGCCGCCCCGTCAGCAATCTCAGAAGCCTCACCCCGGACGCCACCGCCGGCCTCACCCGCGCCACCCTCGGCCGGCAGGCCGACGACGCGTTCTGCCGCGAGGTGTGGGCCGTCACCGACGGCAACCCCTACGGACACCGTCGAACTCCTCGCCAAGGTGCGGGACAGCGAACTCCAGCCGGTCGAGGCACAGGCCGGGGAACTGCGCGCCCTCAACCGCGGCGCCCGCGGCGGCGGACTCGTCGACCGGCTCAAGGCGCTCGGCCTGGAGGCCACCCGGTTCGCCTGGGCCGCCGCCATCCTCGGCACCGGCATCACCGTCGACATGGTCGCCCGCCTCGCCACCATGACCGACGACGTCGCCCGGCACAGCGCCGAACTCCTCTGCAACGCCCGCATCCTCACGCCGCCCGACCCGGCAGGCGGCACCGAACACGACGGCGGCGAGCTGGAGTTCGTCCACCCGCTCATCGCCTCCGCCGTCTACCGGTCCATCCCGCCCGGCGTGTGCACCGCCATGCACGGGGTCGCCGCCCAGATCATCACCGAACTGGGCCGCGGCGCCGCCGAGGCCGCCCGGCACCTGCTGAAGGTGCACCCGGACGACGACGAGGAACTCGTCCAGCAACTGCGCGACGCCGCCCGCGAGCACCTCGCCGTCGGCGCGCCCGACGCGGCCCGCCGCTGCCTCGAACGCGCCCTGCGGGAACCGCCCCTCCCCGAGGTCCACGCGCACGTCCTGTACGAACTGGGCTGCGCCACCCTCCTGACCAGCCCCGCCGTCACCATCGGCCATCTCCGGAGCGCGCTCGGCATGCGCGGCCTGGACGGGACCGAGCGGGTCGACGCCGTCGTCCGCCTCTCCCAGGCGCTGCTCCACAACGACCAGCTGGAGGAGGCCGTCCGCACGGTCGAGACCGAGGCCGCCCGGCACGACGCGGGCCCCGTGCGGATGCGGCTCCAGGCCTTCCAGTTCATGTGGGAGGGCATCCACGGCGAGACCGTCTCCCCGGCCCGCTCCCGGCGCCTGGCCGAGCTGGCCGGCACCTGCACCGGCCGCGACAACGCCGAACGCGCCCTGCTCATCCTGCGCGGCTTCGACGCGATGACCCACGGCGAGAGCGCCGAGGAGGTCGTCGCCCTGTGCGACCGCGCCCTGGTCAACGGCCGCCTCGCGCCCGGCCTCGGCTGGACCGACCCCGCGTGGGGCATGGAGCTGCTGATGATGCTCGGCAGCGCGTACGCCTACGCCGACCGGCTGGACCGCGCCGAGAGCCTGTTCACCGAGGCCCGGCGTGTCTACACCACGGCCGGCTGGCGCGGCGGCCACCTCTCCCTGGCCAACGCCTTCCTCGGCCTCGCCTATCGCAGACAGGGCAGGCTGCGCGACGCCGAGTCCGCCCTGCGCGAGGCCCTGACCCTCGCCGAACGCGTCGGCCGGCGCCTGCCGCTGTACTGGTCGGCCGTCTGCGGGCTGGTCGACACCCTGCTGGCCCGGGGCCGGGTCGCGGAGGCCTGGTCGATCGCCGAACAGTACGGCTTCGCGCCGCCGTACCCGTCCACGATCGTGCTGCCCGACATCCGCTCCGTGCGCGGCCGGCTGCTGCTCGCCGTCGGCCGCACCGAGGACGGCGTCGACGAACTGGAGGCCGCCGAGAAGACCGCCGCCTCCCGCGGCGGCCACAACCCCGTCCTTGCACCCTGGTCCGTCGACCTCGCCAAGGCCCTCGCCGGCCAGGACCCGGCTCGGGCCGCCCGGCTCGCGGCCGACGCCCGCCGGCAGGCCGAGCGGTTCGGCACCGACACCGCGATCGGCGAGGCCCTGCGCTGCGCCGCCGCCCTGGCGACGGGCCGGGAGGCGGTACGGCTCGCCGCCCGGGCCGTCACCTACCTGGAGGCCTCGCCCTGCCAGTACGAGCACGCGGCGGCCCGGATCGAGTACGGCATCGTGGCCCGCTCGGCCGCGGAGCTCGACCGGGGCCTGGACCTCGCCCGAGCCTGCGGCGCGGAGGGCCTGACGGCCCAGGCCCGCGAGGCCCTGGAATCGGGACACATCCTCCCCTGACCCGCCGACCGAGCCACCGTCCACGACGCCCACCGGCCGACCGCGGGCTTCCGGCCGACCGAGGCTTCCGGTCGCCCCCGAGCGCGGCCGGGGCCGCTGGACCGGCCCGGGCGGGCGGCGGCCGGCGGGGGTGCGGCCGGAGGGTCGGCGGTCCTCAGAGACTCTGCTCCTCGCTGAGGACCCGTTGGGCCGTCGCGAAGGCCGCGTTGGCGGCCGGGACTCCGCAGTGGACGGCGGTCCGGAGCAGCACCGCGCCGATCTCCTCCGGGGTCGGCCCGTTGCGCCGGGCCGCCCGGACGTGCAGGGCCAGCTCGTCCAGGTGCCGGTGGGCGGCCAGCGCGGTCAGTGTGATCAGATCATGCTGCGTTCGCGGCGGGAGAGCGTCGGGTCGGTCCCGATCTCCCCCCAGGCGTAGCGGGAGCCCGGCCGAGCCACTCGCCGCCCAGGGCTGAGCCCACCTCGCACTGCCGGGCCCTCGTACTGCCGGGCCCTCGTACTGCCGGGCCCTCACGACGCCGGTACGAACACCACCCAGACCTGCCCGGTGGCGAAGTCCAGCGGGCTGCCGTCCGCCGCCGTGAACGCCGTACCGGCCGCCGCCGACGGCCTCGACCAGCGGGCGTCGAAGGACCGCCCGTCCCGCAGTACCTCCGCCCGCCCGGACCCCACCGTCTCGGTGTACGGCGTGTGGTTGCCGAGCGCGTCGTGGTAGCGCGAGGTACGGATCCGCACGTGCTGCACGACCACCGTGGCCGGCGCCGGGCCGCCGCGGCCGGCCGTCCCGGTCGGGGTGCCGTCCATGGCCACCAGCCAGCCCCCGCGCCCGGCCGACCAGGTGAAGGTGAACCGGGCGGCGGGGTAGCGCACGGTCCGCGAGGGCGCGGGGGTGCCGCCGGAAGGGGCCGGGCCGTAGCGGAAGCCCGTGGTCAGGGCCGTACCGCCGGGGGCGGAGGGCAGCAGGGCGGCCGGGCGGAGACAGAGGTTGTGCGGGGCGGCCCTGCCGGTGTCGCGACGGTAGGCGCCGGGGGCCTCGTCGGGCGGCTCGGCCCGCAGCGGGGCCCGGGCGATCAGCGGCAGCAGTCTGTGCTGGGCGCCCGAGAAGGCGAGGACCGGCATGCGGAACTGGCGCAGCAGCTCCAGATCGGACTCGCGGGCGCTGCGCACGGGGCCGACGGTCCGCGGGAGCCGGGTCGCGTAGACCGCCATCAGCCGGCTCAGACCGCCCTCCACCTGTTCCACGTACACCAGGTCCGCCGCCTCCAGCCCGGTCTGCGGGCGGGCCGCGGGCACGTTGTCGATCTTCACGGCGAGCGGGGAACCCGCCACCGCCGGCGTGGTCGGCGTGGTCGGCGCCGGGGTGCGGCGCGGGGCGCGACGGTCGTCGTCCCGGCCGTGGCCGGTGCAGCCCGCCGCGAGCGAGGCCGACAGCGCGACGGCCAGCAGCGCGGCCGTCGGTGCCGTGCGCCGCCGACACGCCCCGCCTCTCGTGTCCACCGTGGGCCCCCCGTCCGTCCTGTCCGATTGTGCGCTCATCGGTCCACGGCCGGCCATACCCGGCCGCCCACGGGAACGGGCCGGGATTCGCCAACAGCGGCGCGGGTACCCGCCCGGCACCGCACACGGGACGCAGGACGCAGCCACACGCGACCAAGGGAGTGCGACCGCATGAAGGCAGTCACCTGGCAGGGCAAGCGCGACGTACGGGTCGAGGACGTGCCCGACCCGAGGATCGAGGAACCCACGGACGCCGTCATCCGGGTCACGTCGACCGGACTGTGCGGTTCGGACCTGCACCTGTACGAGGTGCTGACCCCGTTCATGACCCCGGGGGACATCCTCGGCCACGAACCCATGGGCATCGTCGAGGAGGTCGGTCCCGAGGTGACCGACCTGCGGCCCGGCGACCGGGTCGTGGTGCCCTTCCAGATCGCCTGCGGGCACTGCTTCATGTGCGACACCGGGCTGCCCACCCAGTGCGAGACCACCCAGGTCACCGGCGAGGGCATGGGCGCCGCCCTGTTCGGCTACACCCGCCTGTACGGTGCCGTCCCCGGCGGCCAGGCCGAGTATCTCCGGGTGCCGCAGGCGCAGTTCGGGCCCATCAAGGTGCCCGAGGGCCCGTCGGACGACCGGTTCGTCTACCTCTCCGACGTGCTGCCCACCGCCTGGCAGGCCGTCGAGTACGCCGCCGTCCCGCCCGGCGGCACCCTGGCGGTCCTCGGCCTCGGCCCCATCGGCGACATGGCCTGCCGCATCGCCATGGCACGCGGCGCCGAGCGGGTGTTCGGCGTCGACCTCGTGCCCGAGCGCCTCGCCCGGGCGAAGCGCCGGGGCGTGGAGACGTACGACATCAGGGCCTTCGACAACGAGAAGGCGCTCGTCCACGCCATCCAGGACGAGACCGGCGGCCGGGGCCCCGACGCCGTGATCGACGCCGTCGGCACCGAGGCGCACGGCAGCGCCGCCGCCAAACTCGCCCAGCAGGCCACCGCGCTGATGCCGCGCAGGATCAGCGCCCCGCTCGCCGAACGCTTCAGCATCGACCGGCTCGCTGCCCTCTACATGGCCATCGACCTGGTCCGTCGCGGCGGCACCATCTCCCTCAGCGGTGTCTACGGCGGCATGGCCGACCCGATGCCGATGCTCACCCTCTTCGACAAGCAGATCCAGCTGCGCATGGGACAGGCCAACGTCCGCCGCTGGAGCGACCAGATCATGCCCTACCTGACGGACGAGGACCCGCTCGGCGTGGACGACTTCGCCACGCACCGGGTGCCGCTCTCGGAGGCCCCGCACGCGTACGAGATGTTCCAGCGCAAGCAGGACGGCGCCGTCAAGATCCTCATGCAGCCGTAGCGCGCGGCCCCGGCTCAGCCGCGGTCCTTCTCGCCGAGGATCTCCGCCAGGTCGTAGCGCACCGGCTCCTCCAGCTGGGCGTAGGTGCAGCTCTCCGGCGTACGGTCCGGCCGCCAGCGGCGGAACCGGGCCGTGTGCCGGAACCGCGGCCCGTGCTCCATGTGGTCGTACGCCACCTCGGCCACCCGGTCGGGGCGCAGCGGCACCCACGACAGGTCCTTCTTGCCGGACCAGCGGCTCGGCGCGCCCGGCAGCCGGGCGGCCTCGTGCGCGGCCTCGTCCGCCCAGGCCGCCCAGGGGTGCGCGGACACGTCGTCCATGCGCAACGGCTCAAGCTCCTCGACCAGTTCCGCGCGGGTGCGCATCGGGAACGCGGCCGACACGCCCACGTGCTGGAGCCGGCCCCGGTCGTCGTACAGCCCGAGCAGCAGCGAGCCGACCACCGGGCCACTCTTGTGGAAGCGGTACCCGGCCACCACGACGTCCGCCGTCCGCTCGTGCTTGATCTTGAACATGGCCCGCTGGTCCTGGAGATAGCGCAGGGTGAGCGGCTTGGCGACGACCCCGTCGAGACCGGCGCCCTCGAACTGCTCGAACCACTGCCGGGCCACCTCGATGTCGGTCGTCGCCGGCGCCAGGTGCACCGGCGGGGCCGCCCCGGCCAGCGCCCGGTCCAGCAGGGCGCGACGGTCGGTCAGCTCCATGTCGAGCAGGGCGTGGTCGTCCAGGGCCAGCAGGTCGAAGGCGACGAAGGACGCCGGCGTCCGCTCCGCGAGCATCCGCACCCGGGACGCCGCCGGATGGATCCGCTCGGTCAGCGCGTCGAAGTCCAGCCGGCCGTTCCGCGCGATCACGATCTCCCCGTCGATCACGCACCGCTCGGGCAGCCGCTCCTTCAGCGCCGCGACCAGCTCCGGGAAATACCTGGTCAGCGGCTTCCCGGTACGGCTGCCCAGCTCCACCTCGGCGCCGTCCCGGAACACGATCGAACGGAACCCGTCCCACTTCGCCTCGTAGTGCATACCCGGCGGGATCTTCGCCACCGACTTGGCGAGCATGGGCTTCACGGGTGGCATGACGGGCAGATCCATGATTTAGATTCTGCGCGTATACGTCCCGGTCCGCCCGGTATGCGCGCCGTGCGGAGTGCGCCTACCGTGGCCGCATGGGCGACGCGGTGGAACTCGAGGTGGGCGGCCGGACGGTACGGCTGTCCAGCCCGGACAAGGTGTTCTTCCCGGAGCGGGGCTTCACGAAGCTGGACCTCGCCCGCTACTACGCGGCCGTCGCCCCCGGCATCCTGCGCGCCCTGTGCAACCGCCCCACCACCCTGGAGCGCTACCCGGACGGCGTCGGCGGTGAGTGGTTCTACCAGAAGCGGGCCCCCAAGGGCATGCCCGACTGGATCCCGACCGCCCACATCACCTTCCCCAGCGGGCGCAGCGCCGACGAGATGTGCCCCACCGAGGAGGCCGCCGTGGTGTGGGCCGCCCAGTACGGCACCCTCACCTTCCACCCCTGGCCGGTGCGCGCCACCGACGTCGACCATCCCGACGAACTCCGCATCGACCTCGACCCGCAGCCCGGCACCGACTACGACGACGCGGTCCGCGCCGCCCACGAACTGCGAGCCGTCCTGGAGGAGTTCGGCGGGCTGCGCGGCTGGCCGAAGACCTCCGGCGGCCGGGGCCTGCACGTCTTCGTGCCGATCGAGCCCCGCTGGACCTTCACCCAGGTGCGCCGCGCCGCGATCGCGGTCGGCCGGGAGATGGAACGCCGGATGCCCGACCAGGTGACCATCAGATGGTGGAAGGAGGAGCGCGGACGCCGGATCTTCCTGGACTACAACCAGACGGCCCGCGACCGCACCATCGCCTCCGCCTACTCCGTGCGCCCCCGCCCGCACGCCCCCGTCTCCGCGCCCCTGCGCTGGGAGGAGGTCGGCGTCGCCCACCCCCGCGACTTCGACCTCGCCACCATGCCGGCCCGGTTCGCCGAGGTCGGCGACGTGCACGCCGGCATGGACGACCACGCCTACTCCCTGGACGCGCTGCTCGACCTCGCCCGCCGGGACGAACACGACCACGGCCTGGGCGATCTGCCGTATCCGCCGGAGTACCCGAAGATGCCCGGCGAACCGAAACGCGTCCAGCCGAGCCGGGCCCGCCCCGAGCCGACGTCCTGACGGGGACAGCGTGCGTACCCACGGTGTACGCCCGCTCCCACCTGCCCGGCCGAGCCCCTGACGGCACCGGCCGGGCCGGCGCCCCGCGGCTATCCTGATCGGCAACCGCCGATGAGGAGTCCCGAAGTGACCGAGGCAGTGTCGCGCCCCACGCTGGAGGCCGTGGCCGCGCGAGCCGGCGTCTCCCGGGCCACCGTGTCCCGAGTGGTCAACGGCGGTGACGGGGTCCGCAAGCCGCTCGCCGAGCGGGTGAGGCGGGCCGTGGAGGAACTGGGGTACGTCCCCAACCAGGCGGCGCGCAGCCTCGTCACCCGCCGGCACGACGCCGTCGCCGTCGTCATCGCCGAACCCGAGGCCCGGGTCTTCGCCGACCCCTTCTTCGCCCTCCAGTTGCGCGGCATCAGCAAGGAACTGACCGCCCACGACAACCAGCTCGTGCTGCTGCTCACCGAGGGCCGCGACGACCACGCCCGCGTGGCGCGGTACCTCGCCGGCGGCCATGTCGACGGCGCGCTCGTCTTCTCCCTCCACCTGGACGACCCGCTGCCCGGCCTCATCCACGACGCCGGCGTGCCCACCGTGTTCGGCGGCCGGCCTCACCGGGGCGAGAACAGCCGGGCGCAGGACCCGGGTGCCGCGTACGTCGACTGCGACAACCGCGGCGGGGCCCGCACGGCCGTACGGCATCTCGTGGACCTCGGCCGCCGGCGCATCGCGCACATCACCGGCGCGCTGGACCAGACGTCGGCGGTGGACCGCTTCGACGGCTACCGGGACGTCATGGCCGGCGTCCCGGGTGGGAACGACCCTTCGCTGGTCGTGGAGAGCGACTTCACCCCGGCGGGCGGGGAACGCGCGATGCGGGAACTCCTCGGCCGCCGCCCGGACGTGGACGCCGTGTTCGCCGCCAACGACCTCTCCGCGCTCGGCGCCCTGCGGGTGCTGCGGGAGAGCGGCCGGCGCGTGCCCGAGGACGTGGCGGTGGTCGGTTTCGACGACGTGATGCCGGTGGCCGAGCAGGCCGACCCACCGCTGACGACCGTCCGCCAGGACATCGAGGAGATGGGCCGCCTGATGGCCCGCCTCCTGCTCCAGGGCCTGACCGGCGACCGCGACGACCCGGCCGCGGAGGACCACCCGCGGCCCCCTGCCGGCGCCCCGGACACGACGCCGGCGGGCGTCATCCTCCCGACGACCCTGATACGCCGCGCCTCGGCGTGACCCCCGGCCCGGCCGATACGCCGGAGCCCGACGTGGCCCGGCGGAGCACGGGGTCGGGCCGGGCCACGGCAGGGCGTCAGGTCTGCGGGGAAGCGCTTCTGATCACGGCGAAGCGGGCGCCGTAGGGGTCGGCGAGTTTGGTCATGCGGCCCACACCGTCCACCGTCGTCGGCGGCATCCGCACCGTCCCGCCGAGCCGCTCCGCCCGGTCGGCCACGGCGTCGGGGTCCTCCACCTCGAAGTACGGCAGCCAGTGCGGGCCGTCCTCCGCCTCGGCGGGGGCATCGGCCAGCGGCACCACCCCGCCGAACATCGCGTCCTCCCCGGCGCCGGCCGGGTTGACGCAGGTGTACGTCCCGCCCGGGAAGGGCACCGCGTAGGTCTCCAGGCCGAGCACCGGATGGTAGAAGGCCGCCGCCGCCGCGATGTCCCGGGTGTACAGCTCGACCCAGCACAGCGCGCCCGGCTCGTTCGCCGCGTCCACGCCCTTGGTCCGTCCGGGCTGCCAGATCCCGAACGGCACGCCCGCCTGGTCGGCGAGGACCGCCATGCGGCCCTCGCCCATCACGTCGGTCGGCGGGACCAGCACACGGCCGTGGGCCCGTTCGGCCGCCTCGGCGGTGGCCTGCGCGTCCTCGCTGCGGAAGTACACCGTCCAGGCCGGCGGGCCCTGTTCCGGACCGCTGCGCATGCCGCCCGCGACGGTCTTCCCGTCCCGCTGGAAGAAGCCGTACCCGCCGGCTTCCGGACCCGCCGACCGGAACCGCCAGCCGAGGAGGGCGCCGTAGAAGGAGGCGGCGCCGTCGATGTCGGGGGTGCCCACGTCGATCCAGTTCGGGGCGCCGTTGACGAAACGGGTCGTGAGCATGCGTGCCCTCCTCGGAAGGGGTCCCGTCCTGTGCACTGCCGAGTCTGGCACCGACCACTGACAATCGCCGCCGGAGCACCGCACCGCGCCGGACCCCGGTCCGCGGCACACCGGTTTTCCCACGTGCCTCCGCGCGCCGCCGTGCGCGCGCCGGGCCGGAGGGAGCAGCATCGGGGCGACGGGAGTGGGGCGGGGGGACGGGAGCGGGGCGGGGGGACGGGAGCGGCGTCGGAACGACGGCAGCGGTGGCGGGCGCGCCGGGCGGCCGGGGACGCCGTTGAGCCGGCGTTGATCGAACGTTTTTCGGCGTACGGCACGCTCCTGGCATGCACTCCGAAACCATCACCCCGGCCGACGACACCTGGCAGGCGCAGGCCCTGTGCGCGCAGACCGGGCCCGACTTCTTCTTCCCCGAACCCGGCAGTTCGGTGCGCGACGCGAAGCGCATCTGCGCCATGTGCGAGCTGCGCCCGGCCTGCCTGGACTACGCGCTGGCCAACGACGAGCGCTTCGGCGTCTGGGGCGGCCTGTCGGAGAAGGAACGTCTCGCCCTGCGGCGCACCGCCCGCTGACGCCGCCCCGGGCGCGGGGCGGCCGGCCGTCCACCCGCCCCGCACGCGGGCTGTCAGCCTGCGGCGCGCGCCGCCATCCGGGCCTTGCGCGCGGCGAGCTTCTCGTCGAACTTCGAGGCCTCCGCGTCCAGCCCGCCCAGGAACAGACCCAGTTCCTCCTGCGCCTTCAGTCCCTCGGGGCCGAGGCCGTCGATCTCCAGGACCTTCAGGAAGCGCAGCACCGGCTGGAGCACGTCGTCGTGGTGGATGCGCAGGTTGTAGACCTCGCCGATCGCCATCTGCGCGGCGGCCCGCTCGAAGCCGGGGATGCCGTGGCCGGGCATGCGGAAGTTCACGACGACGTCCCGGACCGCCTCCATGGTCAGGTCGGGCGCCAGCTCGAACGCCGCCTTCAGCAGGTTGCGGTAGAAGACCATGTGCAGGTTCTCGTCGGTCGCGATCCGGGCCAGCATGCGGTCGCAGACCGGGTCGCCGGACTGGTGACCGGTGTTGCGGTGCGAGATCCGGGTGGCCAGCTCCTGGAAGGCGACGTACGCGATCGAGTGCAGCATCGAGTGCCGGTTGTCGGACTCGAAGCCCTCGCTCATGTGGGACATGCGGAACTGCTCCAGCTGGTCCGGGTCGACCGCGCGCGAGGTGAGCAGGTAGTCGCGCATCACGATGCCGTGGCGGCCCTCCTCGGCCGTCCAGCGGTGCACCCAGGTGCCCCAGGCGCCGTCGCGGCCGAAGAGCGAGGCGATCTCGTGGTGGTAGCTGGGCAGGTTGTCCTCGGTCAGCAGGTTGACGACGAGGGCGATCCGGCCGATGTCCGTGACCTTGGACTGCTCCTTCTGCCACGCCTGCCCGTCCTCGAACAGGCCCGGGAAGTTGCGTCCGTCGCTCCACGGCACGTACTCGTGCGGCATCCAGTCCTTGGCGACTTTCAGATGCCGGTTCAGTTCGGTCTCGACCACTTCCTCCAGCGCGTGGAGCAGCCGCGCGTCGGTCCAGGAGGACGGGCTGCCGAGTCGGGGGGAGGTGATCGTCACGGGAACTCCAGGGGGACGCCGAACAGGGGGAGGGGGACCCGGCGAGCGGTGCCGGGACCTACGAAATCGTAGGCTACGAAACCGTAGGTTACGAAGCCGTAGGTTAAGGGTGCCGTAAAGGAACCGCTGATCAGCCTAGGGACTACCCCGTGCGGGGTGTACGCGGCAGCCCCGGGACCCGCAGGTCCCGGGGCTGCCGGAGGCAGGGGGGCACCCGGTCAGGCGTACAGCTCCCGCAGGCGCACCGAGAGGCAGGTCACACACCCCTCCAGCTTCTCGAACTCGCTGATGTCCACCGTGACCACGTCGTGGCCGAGGTCGGTCAGCAGCTCCGCCGTCCGCGGGGCGCTCGCCGCCATGAGCAGTTTCCCGCCACCGAGGACCACCACGTGCGCCCCGGCCTCCTCGGGCACCGACAGGAAACCCGGGAACAGCGACGGCCGGTCCACCCTGGGGATGTGCCCGATCACCGTGCCGTCGGGCAGCGCGGTCACGGCCGACTTCAGGTGCAGCACCTTGCTCACGGGTACGGCCACCACCCGGGCGCCCAGCGGTTCGAAGGCCGCCCGCAGCTGCTGCACGCCGGCGGCGTTGGTCCGCCCGCCCCGGCCCACGTACACCGTGTCGCCGACCTTCAGGACGTCGCCGCCGTCCAGCGTGCCCGGGCCCCAGATCCAGTTCACCGAGCAGCCGAGACGGGCCACCGCCTCCTCGACGCCGGCGGTCTCCGCCAGCCGGGACGCGGCTCCGGGCCGGGTGATCAACGCCACGTTCCGGTACATGACCACGGTGTCCTCGACGAACACCGAGTCGGGGCAGTCGTCGGCCGGTTCCACCTCGATGGTCTCCCAGCCGTTCGCGCGCAGTGCCTCGACGTAGGCCTCCCACTGCTCGGTGGCGAGCCCCACGTCGACCTTCTCCCGCTCGATGTGCGTCACCAGGCCGTCGGCGAGGCGGGGGCCGGGGCGGCGGACGAGGGCCTTCTTGCTGGGCACGACGGGCCTTTCGGGTCTATCGGTCGACGGTGCGGTGTTCCGGTGCCGGCGAGACGGCACCGGTCCGCCATCATGCAGGGCACCGCGGCCGGCACAAAACTCCCGCCGGCGGCCGCGGCCGTCGCGGGCCCGCCGTCCGGGCCGGTCAGGCCGGGTCGCCGAGCGCCCCGGGTGTCGTCTCCTTCAGCTGTCCTCCTTCCATCAGCAGCCACCGTGTGATCCCGATCGACTCCAGGAACGGCAGGTCGTGGCCGGCCACGATCAGCGCGCCCTCGTACGACTCCAGGGCCGAGGTCAGCTGCCGGACGCTGGCCAGGTCGAGGTTGTTGGTCGGCTCGTCGAGCAGCAGCAGCTGGGGCGCGGGCTCGGCGAGCAGCAGCGCGGCCAGGGCCGCCCGGAACCGCTCACCACCCGACAGGGTGCCCGCCGTCCGGTCGGCCTGCGCGCCCCGGAACAGGAAGCGGGCCAGCCGCGCCCGGACCCGGTTGCGGGTGGCGTCCGGCGCGAACCGGGCCACGTTCTCGGCCACCGTCAGGTCGTCGTCCAGCACGTCCAGCCGCTGGGGCAGGAAGCGCAGCGGCACGTGCGCCGTCGCCGTGCCGGCCAGCGGCGCCAGCTCCCCGGCGACGGTCCGCAGCAGCGTCGTCTTGCCGGCGCCGTTGCGGCCGACGAGCGCGATCCGCTCCGGGCCGCGCAGGTCGAGCACGCCCTCCACGCGCGCGTGGTGGACCGTGCGCAGGTTCTCCAGGGTGAGCACCTGCCGCCCGGGCGGTACGGCCGTGCGGGGCAGGTCGACGCGGATCTCGTCGTCGTCCCGTACGGCCTCCGCCGCCTCGTCCAGGCGTTCCCGGGCCCCGGCGAGCCGTTCCTCGTGCAGCAGGCGGTGCTTGCCCGCGGACTCCTGGGCGGAGCGTTTGCGCGCACCCATGACGATCTTCGGTTCGCGTTTGGAGTCCCACATCTTCTGCCCGTAGCGCTTGCGCCGGGCCAGCTTGACCTGGGCGTCGGACAGTTCGCGCCGCTGCTTGCGCACATCGGCCTCGGCGACGCGCATCATCCGCTCGGCCGCCTCCTGCTCGACGGCCAGCGCCTCCTCGTAGGCCGAGAAGTTGCCGCCGTACCAGGTGACCTCCCCGGAGCGCAGCTCCGCGATCCGGTCGACCAGGTCGAGCAGTTCCCGGTCGTGGCTGACCACGACCAGGACCCCCGGCCAGGAGGCGACGGCCTGGTACAGCCGGCGGCGCGCGTACAGGTCGAGATTGTTGGTGGGCTCGTCCAGCAGCAGGACGTCGGGGCGGCGCAGCAGCAGCGCGGCGAGCCGCAGCAGCACCGACTCGCCGCCGGACACCTCGCCGACGGTCCGGTCCAGACCGATGTGGCCGAGGCCGAGTTCGCCGAGGGCGGCCAGGGCGCGCTCCTCGACGTCCCAGTCGTCACCGAGGGCCTCGAAGTGCTCCTCGGTGGCGTCGCCCGCCTCGATGGCGTGCAGCGCGGCGCGCCGGCCGGCGATGCCGAGGGCTTCGTCGACGCGGAGCGCGGTGTCCAGGGTGACGTTCTGCGGCAGGTAGCCGGTCTCGCCGGCCGCCTTGACGGTGCCTTCGGCCGGGGTCAGTTCGCCGGCCAGCAGTTTCAGCAGGGTGGACTTCCCTGATCCGTTGGCGCCGACGAGCCCGGTGCGGCCGGGGCCGAAGGCGAGGTCGAGGCCGTCGAGGACGGTGGTGCCGTCCGGCCAGGCGAAGGACAGGGACGTACAGGTGAGGGAAGCGGACATGGGCGCCTCGTTACGGTGCGAACGGTCGGTCGGACACGTGTCGAGACACCGCGAGGCGGAGACCGAAGGGCCTGGGAGCACAGGAGACCACGAGAGAAGGCCTGTGCCAGGGACGGACGGCTCGGACGCCGAGGTCGTACGCCGCGCACACCTCACCGGTGCGACGCGGTGTCTCGGGACCTCAGACGAGCAACGTCCTTCTCCTATCGGCGGCAACAGAACCGCTCTACACGGTAGGAGGGGGCCGGAGGGGTGTCAACGGGAATTACCGTGCCGCCCCGGCACGCGCGCGTGGCGCGCGGAACGCCGCTAGCAGGCGTCCCGCATCAGCTCGGCCAGGTCGTGGTCGAGGTCGAACTGGAGGTGTTCACGGCCGGCGGGCACCAGGGCGTCGGCCGACTCCAGGAACCGCCGGATCTCACCGGAGCGCACGTGGACGATGGCGGTGCCCTCGGGGGCGTGGAACTCCAGCACCGTGCGGTCGTACCCGTACGGCCGCACCCGGACGTCGCCGTGGCCCTGCGGTTCCGTCAGCCCGGCCGTCAGCAGCTCCCGGGAGAACGTCCAGCACACCTCGACACCCTCCAGGGTCGCCGGGGCGGGGAACGTCATGCGGACGGCGAACGGGTCACGCCGGTCGTAGCGCAGCGTGGCGGGGATGCTCGGCATGCGCGGTGCGGCGGCGACGAGGCGGGCCTCTACGGGCTGCTCGATGACGGTGGACAACGCCTTGCTCCCTCGTGACGGCTGGACTGCCTCCGGACGTGTGACACCCGGCACCACAAGAGACGAAGGAAACGGCCGTTGCGTGCACACGGGGAACGAGTGACCTCGGTCACCGTCTTTCATGCACGGGGACCGGCCAGGTGTTCGTGATCACTTCCCGGTGTGCCCGCCGCGTGCCGGCGCGGGAGAGACCGGATGGGCCTCTGGACGGCGCCGGTGCGGTGGGCTAGCTTCGCCCGCCATGAGGCGCTTGGGGAGCACGCGACGCGGGGGACGGGCGAGCAGACTGCTGGCGGTGGGGGTGGCGTGCGGGGCGGCGCTGGCCGCGCTGACGGTCCCGGCGGCCGGGGCCCGGCCGCTCGAACGGGCGGGCCTCACGCCGGCGGGCGCCGGGCGGCCGGGACCCGGGCCGGGCGGCGCGGACCCGGCGGACGCGCACTGGGCGCTCAAGGACCCCGGCACGCCGCAGGTCCGCTTCCGGGGCCTCGCGGCCGTCAGCCGGCGCACCGCCTGGCTGGCCGGCACCGGCGGCACGGTGCTGCGCACCACGGACGGCGGCGCCGGCTGGCGAAACGTCTCTCCACCGGGCGCGGACGCACTCCAGTTCCGGGACGTCGAGGCATTCGACGCGCGGCGCGCGGTGGTGCTGGCCATCGGGGAGGGCGAGGCCTCCCGCGTCTACCGCACCGACGACGGCGGAACCACCTGGACGGAGTCCTTCCGCAACACCGACCCGAAGGCCTTCTACGACTGCCTCGCCTTCTCCGACCCCCGCCACGGCCTCGCCCTGAGCGATCCGGTCGACGGGAGGTTCCGGCTCCTGTCCACCGCCGACGGCGGCCGTACCTGGCGCGTACTGCCCCCCGACGGCATGCCGGCCGCCCTGGACGGCGAGGCGGGCTTCGCCGCCAGCGGGCAGTGCCTGGTCACCTCCGGCCCGAAGGACGTCTGGCTGGCCACCGGGGGCGGCGCCCACGCGCGCGTGCTGCACTCCACCGACCGCGGACTGACCTGGACGGCCGCCGACACGCCGGTCCCGGCGGGCGATCCGGCCAAGGGCGTGTTCGCGCTCGCCTTCCGCGACCGTACCCACGGCATCGCGGTCGGCGGCGACTACCGTCCCGACCGGCCCTCACCGCACGGCGCCGCGGTCACCGCCGACGGCGGCCGGACCTGGCGGCCCGCCACGGCCCCGCCACCCGCCTACCGCTCCGGTGCCGCCTGGCTCCCGCACAGCCGCGGCACCGCGCTGGCCGTCGGCCCGGCCGGCACCGACCTGACCACCGACGGCGGGCGCGGCTGGCGCACGATCGACACCGGGTCGTACGACACCGTGGACTGCGCGCCCGACCTGGGCTGCTGGGCGGCCGGCGAGCAGGGCAGGGTGGCCCGGCTGGAACGCTGACGTAGGTGAGCGCAAGGCGGGTACCCGTGCCCTGCCGCAAAGGAAAGGAGCGATCATGCCAGCCGGTTCCAGCCCCAAGCGTGAGCGTCAGTACGAGCACATCAAGGACAGCGCCCAGGACCGGGGCGAGAGCGAGGGACGCGCCAAGGAGATCGCCGCGCGGACGGTGAACAAGGAACGCGCGCGGTCGGGTGAGTCGAAGACCGCCAGCCGCAGCTCCACGCAGGACAAGTCGTCCGGCGAGCGGGGCGGGCAGCGGTCGGGCAACCGGTCCGGCTCGCACGGACCGACCCGCGACCAGCTCTACAACGAGGCGAAGCAGCGCGGCATCGAAGGCCGCTCGAACATGAACAAGGACGAGCTCCAGCGCGCGCTCGACTCGAAGAAGGGCTGAGCCGCCGGGCTCAGCCGAGCGTCTGCCGGTGGTGCGCCAGCTCCGGAACCGTCTTCGTGGCGAGGAACTCCGTGACGCGGTAGGCGCACACACCGGCGACGGTGAACGGGTCGCCCGCGACGAGTTCCTCGATGCGGGCGCGATCCTCCGCGACGGCCAGGATCACCCCTCCGTCGCGGGGGTTCTTGCGTCCGGAGGCCAGGAAGAAGCCCTTCTCGTACTGCTCCTCCAGCCAGGCCACATGGTCCGGCAGGACGGCGTCCACGGCATCGAGCGGCGCGGTGTAGGTCAGCTCCAGTACGAACATGATCGCGAGCCTACCCCCGGCGGACCGGCGCCCCGCGGCGGGCCCGTACAGTCGCCCACCATGACGATCGTCGGCGTACCCGCGGGCTGGCCCGCGACCGAGGAAGAGGCCCGTGCCGTACAGGACGGGCTGCGCGGGCGGGTGGTCCTCGACGAGCCGGGACCGCCGCCGGGTACGGGCCGGGTCACGGGCGTCGACGTCGCCTACGACGACGGCCTGGACCTCGTCGCGGCGGCGGCCGTCGTGCTGGACGCCGCGACCCTGGAGGTCGTCGCCGAGGCGACGGCCGTGGGCCGCGTCTCCTTCCCGTACGTGCCGGGGCTCCTCGCCTTCCGCGAGATCCCGACCGTGCGGGCCGCCCTTGACCGGCTGCCGTGCCCGCCCGGCCTGGTGGTCTGCGACGGCTACGGGGTGGCCCATCCGCGCCGCTTCGGCCTGGCGAGCCATCTCGGCGTGCTCACGGACCTGGCGACCATCGGTGTCGCCAAGAACCCGTTCACCTTCACCTACGACGACCCGGCACCGGCGCGGGGCAGCTCCGCACCGCTGCTCGACGGGGCCGAGGAGGTCGGGCGCGCCCTGCGCACCCGGGACGGCGTCAAGCCGGTGTTCGTCTCGGCCGGCCACCGGGTGAGCCTCGGCACCGCCCTGGCACACACCCTGGCGCTCACCCCGCGCTACCGGCTGCCCGAGACCACGCGCCGGGCGGACGCCCTGTGCCGGCAGGCCCTGCGGGAAGCCGTCACGGCCTTTCCTCCGGATCACGCCGGTTCCGGACGGCCGCGGCAGGATCAGGGCGACAGGCGCTAGCGTTCCGCCGCCACCCGGAAGGTGATTCCGGCGGCGCGCAGCCGCTCGGTCAGGGCGTCGCCCATCGCCTCGGCCGTGGTGACCTGTCCGGACGTCGGCGGCAGGTCGTCGAAGGCCAGGCTCAGAGCCGCCTCGGCGAACATCTTCGCCGTCTCGTCGTAGCCGGGGTCGCCGCCCGCGACCTCCGTGAACACGCGGCGCCCGCCGCCCTCGCCGACGAACCGCACCCGGAACCAGCTCTTCGCCCGCTTCTGCGCGCTGGGTCCGTCGCCCGGCCGGAGCCGGTCCGACAGCCAGCGGCGGGCGGGCGGCAGCTGGGCCGTCGCGGTCAGCGCGGCGACGGCGGCGACCGAGCCGAGGGCGACCGGCAGGCGCCGGACGGCGGCGTAGTGCCGGTAGCGGAAGTCCGGGCCGTACCGCTCCAGCGCCCGCGCCGAACGGCGCACGATCTGCGGGTCGATGGTCGGCAGCGGCAGCGCCCACGCGCCGACCTCGCCGGCGAACCTCGGCACGCCCGTCGGCGCCGTCACCCGGCGGCCCGGCAGCCGCGGCTCGTACCGGGCCCGCTCACGGGCGGCGCCCAGCATGTGCCGTCCCCGGGCCAGCTGGTTCAGCGCCGAGGCGAGGGTGCCGCCGGAGAAGGCGGCGTCGGCCGTCACATAGCCGTCCACGGTCAGCGGGACTCCCTCCGGCAGCTGCCGGACCGTGAAGTACGCGCCGAGATCGTGCGGTACGGAGTCGAACCCGCAGGCGTGCACGAGACGCGCGCCCGTCTCACGCGCGCGTGCGTCGTGCCGGACGTACATCAGGTCGACGAACTCCGGCTCTCCGGTGAGGTCCAGGTAGTCGGCCCCCGTGTCGGCGCAGGCGGCGACGAGTTCCTCGCCGTGCAGCACGTAGGGTCCCACGGTCGTGGCGACCACGCGCGCGTGCTCGGCGAGGGCGCGCAGGGTGGCCGGTTCGGTGACGTCGGCCCGCAGCACACCGGGGCCCGCGTCGCCGGGCAGCTGTTCGCGCAGTTCCTCCAGCCTGCGTTCGTCGCGGCCGGCGATGGCCCAGCGCAGGTCCTCCGGCGCGTGCGCGGCGAGATACCGGGCCGTGAGCGTGCCGACGAAGCCCGTGGCTCCGAAGAGCACGAGGTCGTAGGGACGGTCTGTCCTGTTCAGCCTGCTCATGACACCCCTCGGTTCGTGCGGCCCGTCGCGCAGCCCGCGCCGCTGTCGGTGGCTGAGGCTAGCGTGAGGTGTGCGCAGTCCGACACGTCACCCGGAGGAAGCGATGGCGGTGGCCGGTAATGCCCTGCGGAGCCCCCGCGCCGGAGAGGCGTCGGGGGGCGCGTCACTCTCCCGGGTGAGGAGTGAACGGGACGGGCACTCGGCTAAGCGCTTGCTCGTTCAGGTCTTGTGCCCGGTGGAGCGCGTTCTTAGCATCATCGGTGTTACATCAGTTGTGTCACACACGCTCCGGGAGCTGGTCGCATGACAACGGCAGGGACGCCGACGCCGGGCGCCGGCCCGCTCCACGGTGTGCGCGTGGTCGAGCTGGCCGGCATCGGACCGGGCCCGTTCGCCGCCATGCTGCTGGCCGATCTGGGCGCCGACGTGGTCCGGGTGGACCGCCCGGGCGGCCCCGGCCTCGCCATCGACCCCGCGTACGACGTCACCAACCGCAACAAGCGCTCGGTCATGGTCGACCTGAAGGCACCGGACGGTCCCGCACGCGTCCTGGACCTCGCCGAGCGGGCCGACATCCTCGTCGAGGGCTACCGCCCGGGCGTCGCCGAGCGGCTCGGCATCGGCCCCGGGGACTGCCACGCCCGCAACCCCCGGCTGGTCTACGGCCGCATGACCGGCTGGGGCCAGGACGGCCCCCTCGCCCGGCGCGCGGGCCACGACATCGCCTACATCGCGCTCACCGGCACGCTCGGCATGACCGGCCGCCCCGGCGAACCCCCGGCCGCCCCCGCCAACCTCCTCGGGGACTACGCGGGCGGCTCCCTGTACCTCGTCATCGGCGTCCTCGCCGCCCTGCACCACGCGCGCGCGACCGGCACCGGTCAGGTGGTCGACGCCGCCATCGTCGACGGCACGGCCCACCTCTCCACGATGATCCACGGCATGCTCGCTTCCGGCGCCTGGCAGGACCGGCGCGCCGCCAACCTGCTGGACGGCGGCTGCCCCTACTACGGCACCTACGAGACCGCCGACGGCGGCCACATGGCGGTCGGCGCCCTGGAGGAGAAGTTCTACGACGAGTTCCTGCGCCTGCTCGGCCTGGACGACCTGGCACCCGCCCGCACGGACCCGGCCCGCTGGAACGAGCTGCGCGAACGGATCGCCGCCCGCTTCGGTTCCCGTACCCGGGCCGAGTGGACCGCCGTCTTCGAGGGCTCCGACGCCTGTGTGGCACCCGTACTGACACTGCGCGAGGCCCCGCACCACCCGCACCTGGCCGCCCGCGGCACCTTCACCGACCACGACGGCATCACCCAGCCCGCCCCCGCGCCCCGATTCTCCGCGACGCCCACCACCGTCCGCGGCGGCCCCGCCCGGCCCGGCGCGGACACGGAGACGGTCGCCCGGGACTGGGGCATACCCGCACGCCCGACCGACGACCTGGTCACCGACGGCGGCTGACCCCGCCCACCCGCTCGGCCCACCCTCCCGAAAGGCACACCAGTGAGCACCGAAGCGTACGTGTACGACGCGATCCGCACCCCGCGCGGGCGCGGCAAGGCGAACGGCGCCCTGCACGGCACGAAGCCCATCGACCTGGTCGTCCGCCTCATCCACGAGATCCGCGACCGCTTCCCGGGCCTGGACCCGGCCGCGATCGACGACATCGTGCTCGGTGTCGTCGGACCCGTCGGCGACCAGGGCGCCGACATCGCCCGGATCGCCGCCATCGCCGCCGGACTGCCGGACACGGTCGCGGGCGTGCAGGAGAACCGCTTCTGTGCCTCCGGCCTGGAGTCCGTGAACCTGGCCGCCGCCAAGATCCGCTCCGGCTGGGAGGACCTGGTCCTCGCGGGCGGTGTCGAGTCCATGTCCCGCGTCCCGATGGCCTCCGACGGCGGCGCCTGGTTCAACGACCCGATGACCAACCTCGCCGTCAACTTCGTCCCCCAGGGCATCAGCGCCGACCTGATCGCCACCATCGAGGGCTTCTCCCGCCGGGACGTCGACGAGTACGCGGCCCTGTCCCAGGAGCGCGCCGCCACCGCCTGGAAGGAAGGGCGCTTCGACCGCTCGGTCGTGCCCGTCAGGGACCGCAACGGCCTGGTCGTCCTCGACCACGACGAGCACATGCGCCCCGGCACCACCGCCGACTCCCTCGCCAGGCTGAAGCCGTCCTTCGCGGACATCGGCGAACTGGGCGGCTTCGACGCGGTCGCGCTCCAGAAGTACCACCAGGTGGAGACGATCGACCACGTCCACCACGCGGGCAACTCCTCCGGCATCGTGGACGGCGCCTCGCTCGTCGCGGTCGGCTCCAGGGAGGTCGGCGAGCGCCACGGCCTGACCCCCCGCGCCCGGATCGTCTCCGCGGCCGTCTCCGGCTCCGAGCCCACCATCATGCTCACCGGCCCCGCCCCCGCCACCCGCAAGGCCCTGGCCAAGGCCGGCCTCACCATCGACGACATCGACCTGGTCGAGATCAACGAGGCGTTCGCCGCGGTCGTGCTGCGCTTCGTGCGGGACATGGGCCTGTCCCTGGACAAGGTCAACGTCAACGGCGGCGCCATCGCCCTCGGCCACCCGCTCGGCGCGACCGGCGCGATGATCCTCGGCTCGCTCATCGACGAACTGGAGCGCCAGGACAAGCGCTACGGCCTCGCCACGCTCTGCGTGGGCGGCGGCATGGGCGTCGCCACCATCGTCGAGCGCATCTGAACTCCCTGCGGAAACAAGCGACTTCAACGGAGACGACTGTCATGACCGAGAGCACCACCATCCGCTGGGAGCAGGACGACACCGGTGTCGTCACCCTCGTCCTGGACGACCCGAACCAGTCCGCGAACACCATGAACCAGGCCTTCCGGGCCTCCGTCACGGCGGTCGCCGCGCGCGCGGAGGCCGAGAAGGACTCCATCCGCGGCATCATCTACACCTCCGCCAAGAAGACCTTCTTCGCCGGCGGCGACCTCAAGGACATGATCAAGGCCCGCCCCGAGGACGCCCAGCGGGTCTTCGACACCGCGACCGAGATCAAGAACGCGCTGCGCCGCATCGAGACCCTCGGCAAGCCGGTCGTCGCCGCCATCAACGGCGCGGCCCTCGGCGGCGGCTACGAGATCGCGCTCGCCTCCCACCACCGCATCGCCCTGGACGCCCCCGGCTCCCGGATCGGCCTGCCCGAGGTCACCCTCGGCCTGCTGCCCGCGGGCGGCGGCGTCACCCGTACGGTACGGCTGATGGGCATCACGGACGCACTGCTGAAGGTGCTGCTCCAGGGCACCCAGTACACCCCCCGGCGCGCCCAGGAGAACGGCCTCGTCCACGAGGTGGCCGCGAGCGAGGAGGAGATGCTCGCCAAGGCCCGCGCCTTCATCGACGCCCATCCCGAGTCGCACCAGCCCTGGGACGTCCCCGGTCACAAGATCCCCGGCGGCACCCCGGCCCACCCCAAGTTCGCCGCCAACCTGCCCGCGTTCCCCGCCAGCCTGCGCAAGCAGACGGGCGGCGCCCCCTATCCGGCCCCGCGCAACATCATGGCCGCCGCCGTCGAGGGCTCCCAGGTCGACTTCGAGACCGCGATCACCATCGAGACCCGCTACTTCACCGAGCTGGTCACCGGGCAGACCGCGAAGAACATGATCCAGGCGTTCTTCTTCGACCTCCAGGCGGTCAACTCCGGCGTCAGCCGCCCCCAGGGCATCGAGCCCCGCCCGGTCCGCAAGGTCGCCGTCCTCGGCGCCGGCATGATGGGCGCCGGCATCGCGTACTCGTGCGCCCGCGCCGGCATCGACGTCCTGCTGAAGGACGTCTCCCTGGAAGCGGCCGTCAAGGGCAAGGGCTACTCCGAGAAGCTGTGCGCCAAGGCCGTCGCCAAGGGCCGTACCAGCCAGGAGAAGGCGGACGCGCTGCTCGCCCGGATCACGCCCACCGCCGACGTGGCCGACCTCGCGGGCTGCGACGCGGTCATCGAGGCCGTCTTCGAGGACACCGCCCTCAAGCACAAGGTGTTCCAGGAGACCGAGTCCGTCGTCGCCCCCGACGCGCTGCTGTGCTCCAACACCTCCACGCTGCCCATCACCACCCTCGCCGAGGGCGTCGAGCGCCAGGCCGACTTCATCGGGCTGCACTTCTTCTCGCCGGTCGACAAGATGCCGCTGGTCGAGATCATCAAGGGGGAGCGCACCGGCGAGGAGGCCATCGCGCGCGCCTTCGACCTGGTCCGGCAGATCAACAAGACGCCGATCGTCGTCAACGACTCGCGCGGCTTCTTCACCTCCCGGGTGATCGGCCATTTCATCCACGAGGGCGTCGCCATGGTCGGCGAGGGAATCGAGCCCGCCTCCGTCGAGCAGGCCGCCGCCCAGGCCGGTTACCCGGCCAAGGTGCTGTCCCTCATGGACGAGCTGACCCTCACCCTCCCGCGCAAGATCCGCGAGGAGACCCGGCGGGCCGTGGAGGAGGCGGGCGGCACCTGGACGGCGCACCCGGCGGAGGCGGTCATCGACCGCATGGTCGACGAGTTCGGCCGCCCCGGCCGCAGCGGCGGCGCCGGGTTCTACGACTACACCGAGGACGGCAAGCGGGCCGGACTGTGGCCCGGCCTGCGCGAGCACTTCACCACGGCCGGGTACGAGATCCCGTTCCGGGACATGCAGGAACGCATGCTCTTCGCCGAGGCCCTCGACACCGTACGCCTCCTGGAGGAGGGCGTCCTGATCTCCGTCGCCGACGCCAACATCGGCTCGATCCTGGGCATCGGCTTCCCCGGCTGGACCGGTGGCGTCCTTCAGTACATCAACGGCTACGAAGGCGGCCTGCCCGGGTTCGTCGCCCGCGCGCGCGAGCTGGCCGAGCGCTACGGCGAGCGGTTCACCCCGCCCGCGCTGCTCGTGACGAAGGCCGAGCAGGGGGAGACCTTCACCGACGCCCGCTGACCCGCTGACCCGCTGGCCTGCGGGCCTGCCGACCCGCAGGCCCGCAGGCGCGGCGCGCCCCCGCCTCCTCAGCCCCGCCCGTTCCCGTCGTCCTGCCCGTCCTGCCCGTCCTCCCTGTCCTCGCCGCTCTCCTGGGAATCGCTCAGCCAGCCGCGCAGCTCCTGCCGCAGGGAGCGCTGGAACGTGGTGAGCAGCGCCTGCACCACCAGCGGGTGCATGTGGGCCGTCAGCGACTTCACGTCCTGAGCGGCCAGCTCGGACACCGCCTCGCGCAGCAGCCGGGACAGCTCCCGCGCCGCCGCGCGCGAGTGCTCCAGCAGCACCTCCCGGGCCGCGAGGACCACGTCCTGGGACAGCGGTACGTCGAGCAGCTCGACGCCCAGCCGCAGGAGTCCCGCGTCGACCCGGTAGCCACCGTCCTCGGACGTGACCACGTCCAGGGCGGCAAGACGGTCCACGTCCGCGTCGCTCAGCTCCCGTCCCGCGAGCCGGCTCAGTTCCTCCCGCGTCACCGTCTCCACCGTGTCCGGCGCCCAGGAGGCCACCACCGCACGGTGGATGGCGAGGTCCTGCGCGCTCAGGTCCGGCGGCAGCCGGCGCAGATGCCGTTCGATCGCCGACAGCGTCATGCCCTGCCGTTGCAGCTCGTCGATCAGGGCGAGACGCGCCAGGTGCTCCGGTCCGTAGTGCCCGACCCGGCGCGGACCGAGCGCCGGAGGAGGCAGCAGTCCTCTCGTGCCGTAGAAGCGGACGGTACGGACGGTGACGCCCGCCCGGGCGGCCAGCTCGTCGATCGTCAGCGTGGGCCCGCCCCGATCCGTCTGCTCCGTGGTCTCGGTCGTCATGTGCAGCAGTATCGCTGTCCCACCAACGCTGTAACACCTCACGCGCCGCGGTGAAACGCCCCGTGACGTCTGCTTTCCCGGGCTTCGGGCCTGTGAGAAAGGACGCTATGTGACGTGGGTCACCGCGTGCCGACGGAACCCTCTGGAAAGCTGCTGTCTTGGTCTGTGCCGCGACACACCAGGGTGGTGCGGGCCAGGACCTGCACGAACCCCGGCCCACGAGGTCCGGGCGCACCAGGAAGTGAAAACCACCCGTGAGCAGCAAGGACGCCGTGGACATAGCACAGGCCGCCGACCGTCCCGAGGTGGCCCGGACGCCCGCGGACGCGGGCGACGCCGGTTACAGCAAGGGACTCAAGGCCCGCCACGTCAACATGATCGCCATCGGTGGCGCCATCGGCACCGGTCTGTTCCTGGGCGCCGGCGGTCGCCTGCACAACGCGGGCCCGGCGCTCGCCCTGGCCTATCTGGTCTGCGGCATCTTCGCCTTCTTCGTCGTCCGGGCCCTCGGCGAGCTGGTCCTGTACCGCCCGTCGTCCGGTTCCTTCGTGTCGTACGCGCGCGAGTTCCTCGGCGAGAAGGGCGCCTACGTCGCCGGCTGGATGTACTTCCTGAACTGGTCGACCACCGGTATCGCCGACATCACCGCGATCGCGCTCTACGCGCACTACTGGAGCATGTTCACCTCCGTCCCCCAGTGGGTGCTGGCGCTGATCGCCCTCGCGGTGGTCCTCGCCGTGAACCTGATCTCGGTGAAGATCTTCGGTGAGATGGAGTTCTGGTTCGCGATCATCAAGGTCGCCACCCTCGTGGGCTTCATGCTCATCGGCATCTTCCTGCTGGCCACCCAGCACGACGTGGACGGCACCAAGCCCGGCCTCAGCGTGATCGCCGACCACGGCGGCGTCTTCCCGCACGGCCTGATGCCGGTCGTCCTCGTCATGCAGGGCGTGATCTTCGCCTACGCCGCCCTGGAACTGGTCGGTGTGGCCGCCGGCGAGACCGCCGAGCCGGAGAAGATCGTCCCGCGCGCGGTGAACTCGATCATGTGGCGCGTGGGCCTGTTCTACGTCGGCTCGGTCGTCCTGCTCGCGCTGCTGCTGCCCGGCTCGGTGTACTCCGCCGACCAGAGCCCGTTCGTGACCGTGCTGTCCAAGATCGGCATCCCGGCGGCCGGTGACGTGATGAACCTGGTGGTGCTGACCGCCGCCATGTCCTCGCTCAACTCCGGGCTGTACTCCACCGGCCGCATCCTGCGCTCCATGGCCACGGCCGGCTCCGCCCCGAAGTTCACCGCCCGCATGAACCGCAGCCAGGTCCCCTACGGCGGCATCCTGCTGACCTGCGCGGTCTGCGTCCTCGGCGTCGTCCTGAACTACCGGCTGCCCGACCAGGCCTTCGAGATCGTGCTGAACGTCGCCTCCCTCGGCATCATCAGCACCTGGGTGATCATCATGATCTGTCACGTGGTCTTCGTCCGCCGCGCCCGCGCCGGGCAGGTGACGCGGCCGCACTTCCAGCTGAAGTTCACCCCGGTCACCGAGATCGCCACGATCACCTTCCTCATGGTCTGCCTCGGTCTGATGTGGAACGACCCCGAGGTGGGCCGCAAGACCCTGCTGCTCATTCCGGTGATCGCCGTCATGCTGGTCGCCGGCTGGTTCGGCGTCCGCCGCCGGGTGGCCCGGAACACCGGCCGGGACACGACGGACGCCCCGGCCGCGAAGTAGCCGTCCGGCGGCCGGCCGGCCGGCCGGACAGCGGCGGCGGCCCCGCCCGCGTCGGTGGGCCGACACCCACGGCGCGGGCGACGCCTCCGCCGCCGCGTTCCTCCGGGCCGCGCGGGTCAGTGCCCGTGCACGCCGTTCGTCGCCTCGATCTTCTTCCACGACTTCGGCTGCGCCACCGCCGTACCGGTGCCCGTCCCCGCCAGCGCGCGGGCCGCGGGCGCGGCCGGCTTCGACGGCTGGAACAGCCAGGTGTCGAACAGCGCGGACAGGGGCTTGCCGGACACCTGCTCGGCGTACTTCTGGAAGTCGGCCACGGAGGCGTTGCCGTACGCGTGCGTCTTGGGCCAGCCCTTGAGGACCGCGAAGAACGCGTCGTCACCGATGGCGTCGCGCAGCTCCTGGATGGCCAGGGCGCCCCGGTCGTAGACGGCGGCGGAGAACTGCTCGTCCGGGCCCGGGTCGCCGGGCCGCACCGTCCAGAACGGGTCGTCGGCCGGGTGCGAGGCGTACACGTAGTCGGCGAGTTCCTGCGTGGTGCCCTCGCCCTCCGCGTCGGACCACAGCCACTGCGCGTACCGGGCGAAGCCCTCGTTGATCCAGATGTCCTTCCAGCCCTTCAGCGACACGTCGTCGCCGTACCACTGGTGGGCCAGCTCGTGCACGACCACGGAGGTGTTGGAGCCGTTCGCGAACTGCTTCGGGCTGTAGTAGATCCGGCTCTGCGTCTCCAGCGCGTACCCCGTGGTGGTGTTCGGCACGTAGCCGCCCGCCGAGCTGAAGGGATACGGCCCGAAGTAGCCGCTCAGCCAGTCGACGATCTCCCCGGTGCGCTCCACACTGGCCCGCGCGGCCCCGTCGTTGTCGCCCAGGTCCTTGCTGTAGGCGTTGATGACGGGCACCCCGCCGTCGGAGGTGCCGGTGGTGATGTCGAACCTGCCGAGCGCCAGGGTGGCCAGATAGGTCGCCTGCGGCTTGTCCTGCCGCCAGTTGTAGCGCGTCCAGCCCAGCTTCGAAGCGGTCGACTGGAGCGTGCCGTTGGAGATGGCCTGGGTGCCGTCCGGCACGGCCACCGACACGTCGTAGGTGGCCTTGTCGCTCGGGTGGTCGTTGCTCGGGAACCACCACCAGGCGGCCTCGGGTTCGTCGGCGGCCACCGCGCCGTCCGGGGTGCGGTGCCAGGTGGTGAACCCGTAGGCGCTCTTCGTCGACGGCACCCCGCTGTAGCGGACGACGACCGTGACCGGTGTGCCCTTCGCCAGCGGGGTCCTCGGGGTGACGACCAGTTCGTGCGGGCCGGAGGCCGTGAAGGCCGCCTCGGCGCCGTTGACCCGCACCTCGCTGACGTCCAGCAGGAAGTCCAGGTCGAAGCTGGACAGGTCCTGGGTGGTCCTGGCCAGGATCGTCGCGGTGCCCTCCAGCTCGTCCGTGGCCGGCTGGTACCGGAGTCTCAGGTCGTAGTGGGAGACGTCGTAGCCGCCGTTGCCGTAGTCCGGGTAGTAGGGGTCGCCGATGCCCGGTGTGCCGGGGGAGTAGCTCGCGGCCGATGCCGGGATCGCCAGCAGGAGGGAGGCCGCCGCCAGGGCGCCCGGCGCGATGATTCTGCGGTGCACGTCAGCTCCAGATCGTCGGGAGTGCCAGTCGGTTCGGAAGAGTCTGTCCGGAGCCTATTCACTCCCTGGGGCCACTGACCTGTCCATGACCCCTGCCGTCACACGATCGCCATTCAGCCGTCACGGGCCCCGGAGAGCCCTCTTCTGCACGGCAGTTGGCGGCGGTACCGTCCGCGCATGCCGAAACGCACGCGCTCCACACTCCGGAGAACGCTCGTCATCGCCGCCGTCGCCGCCCTGACGGCCGTCTTCCTCGCCCCGGCCGGCGCGCAGGCCACGCCCCGGGAGAGCAGACCCGTCTACTCCTACGCCGACGCCGTCCGCGAATCCGTCTGGGTGGACACCGGCCTCGACGAGGACCGCGACGGGCGGACCGACCGCGTCGCCGCCGACATCGTCCGCCCCGCCGAACCCGCCCGGCAGGGCCGCAAGGTGCCGGTCATCATGGACGCCAGCCCGTACTACTCCTGCTGCGGACGCGGCAACGAGAGCCAGCGCAAGACGTACGACGCCCAGGGCCGCGTGGTACAGATGCCGCTGTTCTACGACAACTACTTCGTGCCCCGCGGCTACGCCTTCGTCGGCGTCGACCTGGCCGGCACCGACCGCTCCGACGGCTGCGTCGACGTGGGCGGGCGCTCCGACATCCGGTCCGCGAAGGCGGTCGTCGACTGGCTGAACGGCCGCGCCCGGGCCTACACCAGCCGCACCGGCAACACCACGGTGCGGACCGGCTGGACCAACGGCAGAACCGGCATGATCGGCAAGAGCTGGGACGGCACCATCGCCAACGGCGTCGCCGCCACGGGCGTCAAGGGCCTGAGGACCATCGTCCCGATCAGCGCCATCTCCTCCTGGTACGACTACTACTTCGCGCAGGGCGCCCCCCTCTACGACGGCGGCCCCGCCGAACTGGCCGGCTACGTCGAGAGCGACGACGCGCAGGCCCACTGCGCCGCCGTCCAGCGCAAGCTCGCCGACGGCAGCCCACGCAGCGGCGACCTGACCCCGCTGTGGAGCGAACGCGACTACGTCAAGGACGCGGGCAAGGTGCGCGCCAGCGTGTTCCTCGTGCACGGCATGCAGGACCTCAACGTCCGCACCAAGCACCTCGGCCAGTGGTGGGACGCCCTCGCGAAGCACGGCGTCGAGCGGAAGATCTGGCTGTCGCAGACCGGTCACGTCGACCCGTTCGACTACCGGCGCGGCGCCTGGGTCGACACCCTGCACCGCTGGTTCGACCACGAACTCCTCGGCTACGACAACGGCATCGACCGCGAGCCCATGGCCGACGTCGAACGCCACCCCGACCAGTGGGTCACCTCGGCGGCCTGGCCCCCGCGCACCACCCGCACCGCCGTCCTGCACCCGGCCTCCGGCGCCCGGGCCGGCGTCGGCACGCTCGGGCTGCGCCCGGCCACCGGCACCGAGACCTTCACCGACGACCCGCGGCTGAGCGAGACCGACTGGGCCGCGCACCTCACCACGCCCACGCCCGAGAAGGCCGGGTTCCTCACGGCACCGCTCACCCGCGACCTGCGCCTGTCCGGCTCCTCCCGGGTGACGGTCACCGCGACCCCGACCACCACCTCCGCCCACCTGTCCGCCGTGCTGGTCGACCTCGGCCCGGACACCATCCGCGACTACGCCGACGGCGCCGAGGGCATCACCACCCTCACCGACCGCACCTGCTGGGGCGCGAGCACGGCCGGGGACAGTGCCTGCTTCAAGGAGACCGAGGCCAGGACGGCCGCCGTCGACTACACCGTGTTCAGCCGCGGCTGGGCCGACCTCGGGCATCACGCCTCCCTGGACAAGGGCGTCCCGCTCACCCCCGGCAAGCCGTACACGATGACCCTCGACCTCGCCGCCACCGACCACGTCGTGCCCGCCGGGCACCGGCTGGCGCTGATCGTCGCCGGCACCGACCGCGACCTCATCGACCCGCCCCCGGCGGCCGGGCCGACGCTCACGCTGGACCTGTCCGGTACGAGCGCGCGGCTCCCGGTGGCCGGCGGTGCGGCGGCGTTCGCCCGTGCCACGTCCGGCAGCGCCACGGCTCCCGCGCCGGCGCCCCTGTCCGGCGTCCGCGCACCCCACGCCGTCCGGCACCTCCCGGCGGCCTGACACCGGCCCACCCGCCCGCCGACCACGACCCCGGCCGCCTGCCGGCACCACGGGCGGCCGGGGGTACCCGCCACCCGGCCGGTACGTCCGCCACCCGGCCGGTGCGGCCGCCACACGGCCAGGAGACCCGCCCACCGCGGCCGGGAACTCCAGGCACACCGCTCGCAAGGTCCGCTCAGGGGGCGGGTACGCCCTCGACCGGTCGCGCCCGCTCACGCCCCCGGGAACGCCAGTTCGGCCGCTTCCCGGGCGCAGCCCCAGGCCACGGTGATGCCGGCGCCGCCGTGGCCGTAGTTGTGCACCAGGGCGCGGCCGTCCGGCAGGGGCCGGCGTTCCAGCCGTACCGCGTCGCGGGCCGGGCGCAGTCCCACCCGGTGGGCGAGCACCCGGGCCCCGGCGATCTCCGGCCGGACCGCCGCGCAGCGGGCGACGATCGCCGCGGCGGTGTCCGGGTCCGGCGCCAGGGACCAGTCGTCCTCCTCCGCCGTACCGCCGAGGAGCAGCCCGCCCGGCTGCGGGATGAAGTAAGCGGAGGCGGCCGAGGAGTGGTCGACGGAGGTGAACCAGGTCGTGACGCCCGGGTTCTCCACCACGACCAGCTGCCCGCGCACGGGACGCACCGCGGGATCCGGCACCAGCGAACGGGCGCCCAGACCGGCGCAGTTGACCACCACGGTGGCGGGCACCGCGGCCAGGTCGGTCACCTCCCGTTCCTCCACCACCCCTCCCGCCCGCACCAGCCGGTCCCGCAGCCACGCCAGATGCACCGGCATGTCGATGACCGGCAGCCGCGCCGCCAGCCCACCGGCCACCGCCCGCAGCCCCGGCACCCGGCCCGCCCACGCACCCAGCTCGTCCAGCCGCGCTCCGTGGTGCACGCCCTCCACCAGGCGTACGCCCGTCTCCCCGGGCCGCGCGGCCAACTCCTCGTACACCGTCAGGGAGTGCAGCGCCCAGGCGCCGACCAGCGGCTCCGGTTCGATGCGGTACGGCCACCACAGGCCGCCCGCGACCGCGGAGGTCGTCCGCTCGGCCGGCTCCCGCGCCCACACCCGCACCGGCCGCCCGGCCTCGGCCAGCAGCACGGCCGTCGTCAGCCCGGCTATCCCGCCTCCGACCACGATCACTTCGTCACTCGGCTCGCTGTCCACGGCAGGACGATAGGCCCCGCGCGTGTCCGGCGGCACCCCGCGGCCGACGGTGGTCGAAGGGCCGCGCAGGCATGCCCCGCGCGCCGGTGAGCGGCGGAAACGGGGCCGGCCCAGGCACGTACGGCCATTAGGATCGACGTCTGATGACTGCCACCCTCGTTGCCAAGAACCTCGCCGCCGGCCATGGCGACCGCTCCCTGTTCGCCGGGCTCGACCTGGTCGTCGCGCCCGGCGACGTCATCGGGTTGGTCGGCGCCAATGGCGCGGGCAAGTCGACCCTGCTGCGGATGCTCGCCGGCCTCACCCCGCCCGAGCAGGGCGAGCTGCGGCTTTCCCCGCCGGCCGCGACCGTCGGCCACCTGCCGCAGGAGCCGGAGCGCAGGCCGGGAGAGAGCGTCCGGGACTTCCTGGCCCGCCGCACCGGCGTCGCCGAGGCCCAGCGGGTCATGGACGAGGCCACCCAGGCGCTGGTCGACGGTGCGCCCGGTGCCGACGACGCCTACGCGACCGCGCTCGAACGGTGGCTCGGTCTCGGCGGCGCCGACCTGGACGAACGCGCCGAGGAGGTCGCCTCCTCCCTCGGTCTGGCCGTGGACCTGGAGCAGCCGACGGCCTCGCTCTCCGGCGGCCAGGCGGCCCGTGCCGGACTCGCGTCCCTCCTGCTGTCGCGGTACGACGTCTTCCTCCTGGACGAGCCCACCAACGACCTGGACCTGGACGGCCTGGAACGTCTGGAGCGGTTCGTCACCGGCCTGCGCGCGGGCACGGTCGTCGTCAGCCACGACCGGGAGTTCCTCACCCGCACGGTCACCAAGGTCCTCGAACTCGACCTCGCCCAGCGGCAGATCAACCTCTACGGCGGCGGCTACGAGGCCTACCTGGAGGAGCGGGACGTGGCCCGACGGCACGCCCGCGACGAGTTCGAGGAGTACGCCGACAAGAGGGCCGGCCTCCAGGACCGCGCCCAGACGCAGCGGTCCTGGATGGACAAGGGCGTCAAGAACGCCCGGCGGAAGGCCGGCAACGACAACGACAAGATCGGCCGCAAGTTCCGCAGCGAGGCCAGCGAGAAGCAGGCCGCCAAGGCCCGCCAGACCCAGCGCATGATCGAGCGCCTGGAAGTGGTCGAGGAGCCGCGCAAGGAGTGGGACCTGCGCATGGAGATCGCGTCCGCGCCGCGTTCCGGCGCGGTCGTGGCGACGCTGCGGGACGCCGAGGTGCGGCGCGGCGGCTTCTCCCTCGGCCCGGTGTCCTTGCAGATCGACTGGGCCGACCGGGTCGCGGTCACGGGGGCCAACGGTGCGGGCAAGTCCACGCTGCTCGGCGCCCTGCTGGGCCGGGTCCCGCTCGACGCGGGGCACGCGGCCATGGGTTCCGGTGTCCTGGTCGGCGAGGTCGACCAGGCCCGCAAGCTGTTCCACGGGCCCGAGTCCCTGCTCGACGCCTTCTGCGCGGCCGTGCCCGACACGGAACCGGCGGAGGTCCGCACGCTGCTCGCCAAGTTCGGCCTGAAGTCCGGCCACGTCCTGCGCCCGGCGGCGACCCTCTCCCCGGGCGAACGCACCCGCTCCGCGCTCGCCCTGCTCCAGGGCCGGGGCGTCAACCTCCTGGTCCTGGACGAGCCGACGAACCACCTGGACCTGCCGGCCATCGAGCAGCTGGAGTCGGCCCTCGACGCCTACGAGGGCACCCTGCTGCTGGTCACCCACGACCGGCGCATGCTGGACGCGGTCCGGGTGACCCGACGCCTGGAGGTGGCGGCCGGCAAGGTGACCGAGCGCTGAACCACCCCCCCGGGGGGCGGCCGTCACTCCAGTGGCCGGTGATCCCCAGCGGGATGCCGCCGCAGGGCGCCGGCCGAGGGGCCGGATGCTCCGCGGGGCCGGAGCCGGGTGGCTCCGGCCCCGGCCGGTCAGCGCTTCTTCGGGTTCAGCAGGCCCGCGCGGCGCAGGGCGTCGGCCATGGCGCCGTTGGCCGGTGCCGGCGCCTGCCGGCCGCCCCGGTCACCGCTCCCACGGTCCTGCCTCTTGCCCTGGTCGCCGCTCTGGCGCCGGCCCTGGCCGCCACCGCCCTGCCGCTGTCCCTGGCCGCCGCCGCTCTGCCGCTGCTGGGGCGGCCGGGAGCCGCCCCGCTGCGGCCTGCCGCCGTCCTCGCCCTGGGATGCCGCCTCGTCGTCCAGGCGCAGGGTCAGCGCGATCCGCTTGCGCGGAATGTCGACGTCCAGGACCTTCACCCGGACGATGTCACCCGGCTTCGCGACATCGCGTGGATCCTTGACGAACGTCTTCGACATCGCCGACACGTGCACCAGACCGTCCTGGTGGACACCGACGTCCACGAACGCGCCGAACGCGGCCACGTTCGTCACCACGCCCTCCAGGATCATCCCGGCGGACAGGTCGGAGATCTTCTCCACGCCCTCCTTGAAGGTGGCCGTGCGGAAGGCGGGACGCGGATCACGCCCGGGCTTCTCCAGCTCCCTGAGGATGTCGGTGACGGTCGGCAGACCGAACGTGTCGTCCACGAAGTCGGCGGGCCGCAGCGAGCGCAGGGCGCCCGTGTTGCCGACGAGGGAGGCCACCTCCTGACCCGTGGTCTTCACCATGCGGCGCACCACCGGGTACGCCTCCGGGTGCACGCTGGAGGCGTCCAGCGGGTCGGCGCCGCCCCGGATGCGCAGGAAGCCCGCGCACTGCTCGTACGCCTTCGGGCCGAGGCGCGGCACCTTCCGTAGTTGCGCGCGGGAGACGAAGGGACCGTTCTGGTCCCGGTGCGCGACGATGTTCTCGGCGAGCCCGGCGGAGATGCCCGAGACGCGTGACAGCAGCGGCACCGACGCGGTGTTGACGTCCACGCCGACGCCGTTCACACAGTCCTCGACGACCGCGTCCAGCGAGCGGGACAGCTTCACCTCGGACAGGTCGTGCTGGTACTGGCCGACACCGATCGACCTGGGGTCGATCTTCACCAGTTCGGCCAGCGGGTCCTGGAGGCGCCGGGCGATGGAGACCGCGCCGCGCAGCGACACGTCCATGCCGGGCAGCTCCTGGGAGGCGTACTGCGAGGCGGAGTACACGGACGCGCCCGCCTCGGACACCACCACCTTGGTGAGCTTCAGCTCGGGGTGCCGGGCGATGAGTTCGCCGGCGAGCCGGTCGGTCTCGCGGGAGGCCGTGCCGTTGCCGATCGCGATCAGCTCGACCGCGTGCTCCCGGGCCAGTTCCGCCAGCCGGGCGATGGCCTCGTCCCACTTGTTGGCCGGCACGTGCGGGTGGATCACGTCCGTGGCGACGGCCTTGCCGGTGGCGTCGACGACGGCGACCTTCACACCGGTGCGGAAACCGGGGTCCAGGCCGAGCGTCGCGCGGGTGCCGGCCGGCGCGGCCAGCAGCAGGTCGCGGAGGTTCGCGGCGAACACGTTCACCGCCTCGTCCTCGGCCGCCGTACGCAGCCGCAGGCGCAGGTCGATGCCGAGGTGCACCAGCAGGCGGGTGCGCCAGGCCCAGCGGACCGTGTCGTTGAGCCACTTGTCGCCCGGGCGGCCCCGGTTCACAATGCCGAACCTCGCGGCGACGACACCCTCGTACGAGGACGGGCCCTCCGTGGGCTCCTCCGGCTCCAGGACGAGGTCGAGGACCTCCTCCTTCTCGCCGCGCAGCATCGCCAGGACGCGGTGCGAGGGCAGCGCGGTGAACGGCTCGGCGAAGTCGAAGTAGTCGGCGAACTTGGCGCCCGCCTCCTCCTTGCCCTGCCGCACCTTCGCGACCAGCCGTCCGCGCACCCAAATGCGTTCGCGCAGCTCACCGATCAGGTCGGCGTCCTCGGAGAACCGCTCGGTGAGGATCGCCCGCGCGCCCTCCAGCGCGGCCTGCGCATCGGCGACGCCCTTGTCCGCGTCGACGAACGCCGCCGCGGCGGCCGCCGGATCGACGGTGGGATCGCCCAGCAGCCCGTCCGCCAGCGGCTCCAGACCCGCCTCCCGGGCGATCTGCGCCTTGGTGCGCCGCTTGGGCTTGTAGGGCAGGTAGACGTCCTCCAGGCGCGCCTTGGTCTCAGCGCCGCGGATACGGGCCTCCAGCTCCTCGGTCAGCTTGCCCTGCTCGCGCACCGACTCCAGGATCGCGGTCCGCCGCTCCTCCAGGTCCCGCAGATACCGCAGCCGCTCCTCGAGCGTGCGCAGCTGCGCGTCGTCGAGCATCTCGGTCGCTTCCTTGCGGTAGCGGGCGATGAAGGGCACCGTGGATCCGCCGTCGAGCAGTTCCACCGCGGCCTTCACCTGCCGCTCCCGTACGCCGAGTTCCTCGGCGATCCTGCCTTCGATGGACCCTGCTGCCAGGGAACCGGGTGTCGTCACGAGCCCGTACCGCCTTCTCCACTGAGGTTGCGCGGCAATTGTGGCAGGTGACACCGACAACCGGGGCAGGGCGACGCGCGGCGGGGCGCCGGCCCCCCGACCGTGGACGCCCGGCCCCACCGGCCCCGCGTGGCCGAAAAGGTGGGAAACACGTCATTGCGGCCATCGCCGGGGCCGCGAACAATCGGTGCCATGCCGCAGCGATCCGTACTCCTCACCGTGTTCGACGGCCTCCAGAGCCTCGACGTCACCGGCCCCGTGGAAGTCTTCGCCGGTGCGGAGCGGCACACCCCGGGCTCGTACCGGATCCGTACGGCTTCGCCGGACGGCGGCCCCGTGCGCACCTCCAGCGGGCTGACCCTCGTACCGGACGGATCCCTGGCCGACGCGGCGGACCCGCACACCCTGCTGGTCCCCGGCGGGGCGGGCACCCGCGACCCCGATCCACGGCTGGTGGAGTGGCTGCGTGTGCACGGCCCCCGGGCCACCCGCCTGGTCTCCGTCTGCACCGGCGCCGTCCCGCTGGCCCGGGCCGGGCTGCTGGACGGCCGGCGCGTCACCACCCACTGGGCGTACTGCGACAAGCTCGCCCGGGACCACCCCGCCGTCCACGTCGACCCCGACCCGATCTTCGTGCGGGACGGGAACGTGGCCACCTCGGCCGGGGTCACCGCGGGTATCGACCTCGCCCTCGCGCTGGTGGAGGAGGACCTGGGCCGGGAGGCGGCGCTGACCGTCGCCCGCCACCTCGTGGTGTTCCTGCGCAGGCCGGGCAACCAGGCCCAGTTCAGTGCCCAGCTGGCCGTCCAGACGGCCCGGCGGGAACCCCTCCGGGACATCCAGCAGTGGATCACCGAGCACCCGGACGCCGACCTCGGCGTCGAGGCGTTGGCCGCCCGAGCCGCCCTCTCCCCGCGCCACTTCGCCCGCGCCTTCCGGGCCGAGACCGGCATGACACCCGGCCGGTACGTGGACCGGGTCCGCCTGGAGCACGCGCGCCGCCTGCTGGAGGACACCACCGACGGCATCGAGCGGGTGGCCCGGGCCAGCGGCCACGGCACGCCGGAGGCCATGCGCCGCGCCTTCCTGCGCACCCTCGGCGCCTCCCCGGCCGAGTACCGCCGCCGCTTCCGCCCCGCCCCCGTGACCTGACCCGGGCGGACCCGTCCCGGTCGCCGTCACTCGCCCTGACCCAGGGCCGCCCCCCGAGAGAAGGAAACAGAGTGCAGATCGCCGTCGTCCTCTACGACCGCTTCACCGCCCTCGACGCCGTCGGCCCCTACGAGACCCTCGGCCGGCTCCCGGACTCCGAGACCGTGTTCACCGCCGAGCGGACCGGACCCGTCCGTACCGACACCGGGAACCTCGCGCTCACCGCCGACCGTGCCCTGGCCGACGTACCGCACCCGGACATCGTGATCGTGCCCGGCGGCCCCGGCCAGGCGGCGCAGATGGACAACCCCGTCCTGCTGGACTGGCTGCGCACGGCCGACGCCACCAGCGCCTGGACCACCTCCGTGTGCACGGGCTCGCTGCTGCTGGCCGCCGCGGGGCTGCTGCGGGGCCGCCGTGCCACCTCGCACTGGCTGGCCCTGGACCAGCTGCGCGGCTTCGGGGCCGAGCCGACGGGGGAGCGGGTGGTCGTGGACGGCAAGTACGTCACCGCGGCAGGCGTGTCGTCCGGCATCGACATGGGCCTCACGCTGCTCGGCACCATCGCCGGTGACGAACACGCGCAGGCCGTGCAACTGCTGACGGAGTACGACCCGCAGCCGCCCTACGACGCGGGGTCACCGGAGAAGGCGCCCGCCCACCTCGTCGCGGAGTTCCGCTCCGCGAGCCGTTTCATCCTGACGTAGCCACGTTCCAGGTGAAGCGCGGCTGCCTGCGCTCCAGGAACGCGGCGACCCCCTCCGCGGTGTCGCCGCTGCCCTGCGCCTGCCCGGCCCAGTGGGCGTCCCGGTCCGTACGGCCGTTCGCGAACTCCTTGGCGGCGGCCTGGGTGAGCTGCGAGCGGGACACCAGGACCCGGGTCAACCCGGCGACCCGCCCGTCCAGTTCGCCCTCCGGCAGCACCTCGTCCACGAGGCCGGTCCGCAGGGCCCGCCCGGCGTCGATCAACTCGGCCGTGAACAGCAGGTACTTGGCCGTGGCCGGGCCGACCAGGGACACCAGCCGGCGCGTCGAGGAGGCCGGATAGACGATGCCGAGCCTCGCCGGTGTCACCCCGAACAGCGCGCCCTCCTCCGCCAGCCGCAGGTCGCAAGCCACCGCGAGCTGCGCACCGCCGCCCACACAGTGCCCGCGCACCGCGGCGACGGTCGGCTTCGGGAAGGCCGCCAGGGCCTCCTCGGCCGCCACGGCGAGGCCCTGCGCCCGGTCCGGTGCCCCGCGCAGCGAGGAGATGTCGGCGCCCGCGCAGAAGGTGCCGCCCTCGCCGGTCAGTACCAGCGCCCGCACGCCCGGGTCGCGGCCCAGCGCGTCCAGCAGCGGTGGCAGGTCCCGCCACATCCGCGCCGTCATGGCGTTGCGCTTGGCGGGATGACGGATCACCACGGTGGCGACGGAGTCGGTGACCTGGTGGGACAGCTGGGGCTCCATGCGGCGGATCGTAACCGAAGGCGCCGTATCGTCGGACTAGTTCGCGAACCGGCGGCCGGGCGACAGAAACGGTCCCGTCGATGACCCTGGCATACGCACTCGGTCAGAAACCGTTCGATACCCGCTGACTTGCGTTCAGACAGCCGGATCGAAGCGGATTGTTACCAACACTCGACGCGTGGTGACAATCGAGTGCGAGGGTGGCGACCTGACGATGGACGACCACGGGCGCGGGGACGGCCGGCGCCCAGCGGGGGGCGGCGACCGGCCGCCCGATCCACTGCCGTACGAAGGCGTCTGGCGGTTCACCGCGGCCGCGGTGGACGCCTCGGTCCCGCAGGCCCGGCACGCGGTACGGGACCTGCTGCTGCGCCAGGGTGTGCCGGTCCCCGACGACCTGGCGCACGGGCTGCTGCTGATCGTCTCCGAGCTGGTCACCAACGCGGTCCGGCACGCGGCGCTGCTGTCGCCGGTGCTGGCCGTCGAGGTCGCCGTCGGCGCCGATTGGGTACGGGTGTCCGTGGAGGACAACCACCCCTACCGGCCGACCGCCCTGGAGACCGACCACGGCCGGACCGGCGGCCGGGGCCTGCTCCTGGTCCGTGAGGTGGCCCGGGAGGCGGGCGGGGTGGTCGACGTCGAGCACACCGCGAGCGGCGGCAAGGTGATCTGGGCCGCCCTGCCGCTCAAGCCCGACTTCTCCTGAAGACCTCTACCAGCCCGCGGACGGGCCCGTCAGCTCCCTGATCGCCGGACGGGCCGCGTCCAGCACGGTCATGAACCAGACCGAGAACGGCTCCCGGGCGTGCCGCTCGGCCAGCTCGGCCGCCGTCACGAAGGCCGTCGAGGCGACCTCCTGCGGATCCGGCCCGAGCGCGGCCTGCACCAGGCCGACGAACAGGTGGTTGTACTCCTGCTCCACGAGACCCGAGGCGGGGTCCGGGTGGTTGTACCGGACCGTGCCGGCCTCCGCGAGCAGCGACGGCGACACACCCAGCTCCTCGTACGTGCGCCGGGAGGCCGCCGCGAACGGCGCCTCGCCGGGGTACGGGTGGCCGCAGCAGGTGTTGGACCACACACCGGGGGAGTGGTACTTGCCGAGCGCCCGCTGCTGCAACAGCAGCCGGCCCCGCTCGTCGAAGAGGAACACCGAGAACGCCCGGTGCAGTTGTCCCGGCGGCTGATGGGCGGCGAGCTTCTCCGCCGTACCGGTCGTCACACCCTTCTCGTCGACCAGTTCCAGCAGAATCGCCTCTTCGGTGCCCTCCGACGAGCTGTGCGTCGCGGTGGCAGGTGTGATCGGCATACCCATCCTTCGCCTCGGTCTTCGCACCCCAAGTCTGCCGTACGAATCCGGCACTCCCGGCACTTCCCGGCGCGGGAGCCGTCCGCGCGCGGTGCGGCACGCGACGCCGGGCCCGGTGGATCATCGTGCCCGCCGGCCGTCCCCGGGAACCACCCGTGAGATCTCGAACGACTGTACGGACGGTCAGTGGCACAGCCGCGCTTCGTGCTCCGCGTGCCCGCCCGGCTCCAGCTGGAAGGTGCAGTGCTCCACGTCGAAGTGGTCGCCCAGGCAGCCCTGGAGTTCGTGCAGCATCTTCTCGTTGCCGATGGCGTTCAGCACGTCCGAGCTGACCACCACGTGCGCCGACAGGACCGGCATGCCCGAGGTGATCGTCCAGGCGTGCAGGTCGTGGACGTCCTCCACGCCGTCCAGCGCCAGGATGTGCGCCCGGACCTCCGCCATGTCGACGTCCTTCGGTGCCGCCTCCAGCAGGACGTCCAGCGTCTCGCGCAGCAGCCTGACGGTCCGCGGCACGATCATCAGCCCGATCACCAGCGAGGCGACCGGGTCGGCGGGCTGCCACCCGGTGGTGAGGATCACGGCCGCCGAGATCATCACCGCCACCGAGCCGAGGGCGTCCGCGGCCACCTCCAGGAAGGCGCCGCGCACGTTCAGGCTCTCCTTCTGCCCGCGCATCAGCAGCACCAGCGAGACGGAGTTCGCGACCAGGCCGACCAGACCGAACACGATCATCAGCCCGGCCCGGGTGTCCACGGGCTCGACGAACCGCTGCACCGCCTCGTACACGACGTATCCGCCGACCCCGAGCAGCAGCAGGCAGTTGGCCAGCGCGGCGAGGATCTCCGCGCGGGCCAGCCCGAAGGTGCGGTTGGTGCTCGGCGGCCGGCCCGCGAAGTGGACGGCGAGCAGTGCCATGCCGAGGCCCACGGCGTCGGTCGCCATGTGCGCCGCGTCCGCGATCAGCGCGAGCGAGTCCGCGAGCAGGCCGCCGGCGACCTCGACCAGCATGACCGTGAGCGTGATGCCCAGCGCGATCCGCAGCCGGCCCCGGTACGCGGCCGTGGCCGTACCCGTGGCCGGCACGTGGGAGTGCGCGTGCCCGTGGTCGTGCCCTGCCCCCATGACTACCGCCTTCCGAATGCCTGCCGGGAGGCCAGTCAACTACGGGGCGGGGGTATGGGGCAACGCGGCACTGAACACCGTTGTCATGTGCCCTGACCTGCGCAAACGTTCCGCAGGTCAGAGCGCTGCGGGTCCGTCGCCCGCGTGCCGTGCCGGTTCACCCTCCGTGGTGCAGCCGCCAGCCCTGCCAGGCCGACTCGGTCATCTCCCGCACCCCGCGCCGGGCCCGCCAGCCCAGTGCCTCCGCGGCCCGCTCGGCCGAGGCCACCGCGCGCGGTGAGTCACCGGGACGGCGGCCCTCCACCACGGGCGCCCTGCGGTCCCCGGTCACCTCCCCGATGACCGTGATCAGCTCCCGCACCGAGACGCCCTCGCCCCGGCCGATGTTCAGCGTCAGGTCACCGGTGACGTCCCCGCCGGCGAGCCGCCGCGCCGCCGCGAGATGGGCCTCCGCGAGATCGGCGACATGGATGTAGTCCCGCACGCAGGTGCCGTCCGGTGTCGGATAGTCGTCGCCGAAGATCCGCGGGGCCTCGTCCCGGGTGAGCCGGTCGAAGATCATCGGCACGATGTTGAACACCCCCGTGTCCGCGAGTTCCGGCGCCGCCGCACCCGCCACGTTGAAGTAGCGCAGGCACACCGTGGAGATGCCGTGCGCCCGCCCCGCCGCCCGCACCAGCCACTCCCCGGCCAGCTTGGTCTCGCCGTACGGGTTGACCGGGGCGCACGGGGTGTCCTCGGTGATCAGGTCCACGTCGGGGTTGCCGTACACCGCCGCCGACGAGGAGAACACCAGCCGGCCGACACCCGCCTCGGCGACCGCCTCCAGCAGCGTGGCCAGACCGCCCACGTTCTCCCGGTAGTAGCGGGTGGGCTGCGCCACCGACTCCGCGACCTGTTTGCGGGCCGCGAGGTGGAGGACCCCCGTCACGCCGTACTCGGCCAGGACGCGCTTCAGCAGCGCCCCGTCCAGCGTCGAGCCCCGCACGAGCGGGACCTCGGCCGGGAGCCGCGCGGGCACGGCGGCCGACAGGTCGTCCAGCGCCACGACGCTCTCCCCGGCGCCCGCCATGGCCCGTGCCACGTGCGCCCCGATGTATCCGGCTCCGCCGGTGATCAGCCACGTCATGGTCGCCCACCCTATGCCGGGCCGACCGGTGTCCCGGATGCCCGGGTCTGCGCCCGCGGGTTTGTGGGCCGGGGCCCGGATCCCCGATGATGATCGCGGCAAAGGCCGGGGCAGCCCCCGTGGGCCGGCCCGTGAACGGCCGGTGAACACCGGCTCCGGCCCATCCGATAGCCTCTGCCGACATGCCGCCCGGGTGTCGCAGGCAGGGCGCCCCACCACGCAGAAGACCGGCGCCCGCGCGTCGGCACCCAGGGAGTGAGTTCGGTTGTCGACCGCCATCGTCACCGGTCAGCCGGTGCCCGGATCGTCACTCGAGAACGATCTGCGCTCCCTCGGCTTCGACGTGCGCGTGGCCCCCGACGCCGCCGAGGCGGAGGCCCTGCTGGCCGCGGTGCCCGCCGACCGGCGCGTGGCCCTGGTCGACTCCCGTTTCGTCGGCCACCCGCACGCCCTGCGCCTGGGCCTGACCGACCCGCGCTTCCCGCTCGCCGCCGTCCCCGGCGCCGTCACCGCCCAGCCGGCCGCCCGGCAGGCGCTGACCCGGGCCGTGGCGCGCGAGACCTCCGCGGGCGCCGGTACGGCCGGCGAGCCGGCGGCGCTCGCACCGGGCGGCGCTCCCGCGCTCGCCCCGGACAGCCTCGCCGACCACGTGGTCACCGCCCTTGACGCCGAGGGCAGCGCCGTGCACCGGCCCGAGCTGGGCAGCCTGGTCGCCACCGTGCCCGCCGACCCGCAGGCCCGCAACGAGGCCCGGCAGGCCGTCGCCGCCGTGGACGACGAGGCCGTACGCCTGAAGTCGGCCGTGAAGGCCCGCGACGGCTTCTTCACCACGTTCTTCATCAGCCCCTACTCGCGCTACCTCGCGCGCTGGTGCGCCCGCCGCGGCCTGACCCCCAACCAGGTCACCACCGCCTCGCTGCTCACGGCGCTCGTCGCGGCCGGCTGCGCGGCCACCGGCACCCGCGGCGGGTTCGTCGCGGCCGGCGTGCTGCTCATCGCGTCCTTCGTGCTCGACTGCACCGACGGCCAGCTCGCCCGCTACGCCCTGAAGTACTCCACGCTCGGCGCCTGGCTCGACGCCACCTTCGACCGGGCCAAGGAGTACGCCTACTACGCCGGTCTCGCGCTCGGCGCGGCCCGCGGCGGCGACGACGTGTGGGCCCTCGCCCTCGGCGCGATGATCCTCCAGACCTGCCGGCACGTGGTCGACTTCTCCTTCAACGAGGCCAACCACGACGCCACCGCCAACACCAGCCCCACCGCCGCCCTCTCCGACAAGCTCGACGGCGTCGGCTGGACGGTCTGGCTGCGCCGCATGATCGTGCTGCCCATCGGCGAGCGCTGGGCGATGATCGCCGTCCTCACGGCCGTGACGACCCCGCGGATCACCTTCTACGTCCTGCTCGCCGGCTGCGCCTTCGCGGCCACCTACACCACGGCCGGCCGCGTGCTGCGCTCGGTGACCCGGCGGGCCCGGCGCACCGACCGGGCGGCGCGGGCGCTCGCCGACCTCGCCGACTCCGGCCCGCTCGCCGAGGCGGTCGGACGCGTGGCCGGACGGGGCCTGCCCGGTCTCGCCGTGCCCGCCGTCGCCCTGCTCGGTGGTGCCGCGGTCGTCGCCTGCTCGGCGCTGACCGGCTTCGGCGGGGTCCTGCCGGTCGCCGGCGCCCTCGTGTACGTCCTCACCTCCGCCCTCGCCGTCGCCCGCCCCCTCAAGGGCGCCCTCGACTGGCTGGTGCCGCCCGTCTTCCGGGCCGCCGAGTACGGCACCGTGCTCGCCCTGGCCGGCAAAGCGGGGGTGAACGGGGCGCTTCCCGCGGCTTTCGGCCTGGTGGCCGCCGTCGCCTACCATCACTACGACACGGTGTACCGCATCCGCGGCGACGCCGGAGCGCCCCCGGCCTGGCTGGTGCGCGCCGTCGGGGGGCAGGAAGGGCGGACGCTGCTCGTCACCGTCCTGGCCGCGGTGCTCACCGCCGCGCAGTTCAGGGCCGCGCTCACGGTCCTCGCCGTGGCCGTCGCCCTGCTGGTGCTCGTCGAGAGCATCCGCTTCTGGGTGTCCGCCCACAAGGGCGGCGCGCCCGCCGTACACGATGAAGGAGAACCCGCATGATCGGCCTCGTGCTGGCGGCCGGCGCCGGACGGCGTCTGCGCCCCTACACCGACAGCCTTCCCAAGGCTCTGGTGCCGGTGGGCCCCGCGGGCATAGAGGGCGAACCGACGGTCCTGGACCTGACCCTCGGCAACTTCGCCGAGATCGGTCTGACCGAGGTCGCGGTCATCGTCGGCTACCGCAAGGAGGCCGTGTACGAGCGCAAGGCGGCCCTGGAGCGGAAGTACGGTCTGAAGCTCACGCTCATCGACAACGACAAGGCCGAGGAGTGGAACAACGCCTACTCCCTGTGGTGCGGCCGTGACGCCCTGAAGGACGGCGTCATCCTCGCCAACGGCGACACCGTGCACCCGGTCTCCGTCGAGAAGACGCTGCTCGCCGCCCGCGGCGAGGGCAGGCGGATCATCCTCGCGCTGGACACCGTGAAGTCCCTCGCCGACGAGGAGATGAAGGTCGTCGTCGACCCCGCCGAGGGCGTCCGGAAGATCACCAAGCTGATGGACCCGGCCGAGGCGACCGGCGAGTACATCGGTGTCACCCTGATCGAGGGCGACGCCGCCCCCGACCTGGCGGACGCGCTGAAGACGGTCTGGGAGAGCGACCCGCAGCAGTTCTACGAGCACGGGTACCAGGAGCTGGTGAACCGCGGCTTCAGGATCGACGTCGCGCCGATCGGCGAGGTCCCGTGGGTCGAGATCGACAACCACGACGACCTCGCCCGGGGACGGGAGATCGCGTGCCAGTACTGACCCGGCTCATTCCCTCGCCGGTCGTCGTGGACATCCGCCCGGGTGCCCTGGACGATCTGGCCTGTGTCCTCGCCGACGAGCGCATCTCGCAGTCGGGCCGGCTCGCCATCGCCGTCAGCGGCGGATCGGGCGCCCGGCTGCGCGACCGGATCGCCCCCTCGCTGCCCGGCGCCACCTGGTACGAGGTCGACGGCGGCACCATCGACGACGCGGTCCGGCTGGCGGGCGACATAAAGGCCGGCCACTACGACGCGGTCGTCGGCCTGGGCGGCGGGAAGATCATCGACTGCGCCAAGTTCGCGGCGGCCCGCGTCGGCCTGCCGCTGGTCGCCGTCGCCACCAACCTCGCGCACGACGGCCTGTGCTCGCCGGTCGCCACCCTCGACAACGACGCGGGCCGCGGCTCGTACGGCGTGCCGAACCCGATCGCGGTCGTCATCGACCTGAACGTGATCCGGGAGGCGCCCGTCCGGTTCGTGCGCTCCGGCATCGGCGACGCCATCTCCAACATCTCCGCGGTCGCGGACTGGGAGCTGTCCCACCGCGTCAACGGCGAGAAGATCGACGGCCTGGCCGCCGCCATGGCCCGTCAGGCCGGCGAGGCGGTGCTCAGGCACCCGGGCGGCGTCGGCGACGACGGCTTCCTCCAGGTACTGGCCGAGGCGCTGGTCCTCACCGGCATCGCCATGTCGGTGTCGGGCGACTCCCGCCCCTCCTCCGGAGCCTGCCACGAGATCAACCACGCCTTCGACCTGCTCCATCCCAAGCGGGCGGCCGCCCACGGCGAGCAGTGCGGCCTCGGCGCCACCTTCGCGATGTACCTGCGCGGCGCGCACGAGGAGGCGGCGTACATGGCCGGGGTGCTGCGCCGGCACGGGCTTCCGGTGCTGCCGGAGGAGATCGGCTTCACGGTGGACGAGTTCGTCCGCGTGGTGGAGTTCGCCCCGGAGACCAGGCCCGGCCGCTACACGATCATCGAACACCTCGACCTCAAGACGAATCAGATCAAGGACATCTACGCCGACTATGTCAAGGCCATCGGTAGCTGAACTCCGTCCGGTCGTCCACCCCGCGGGGGTGAAGGACCGGCGCAGCGGTGAGCACTGGGCGGGACGCCTCTACATGCGTGAGGTGTCCCTGCGCGTCGACCGCTACCTGGTGAACACCAGGGTCACGCCCAACCAGCTCACGTACCTGATGACCGTCTGCGGCGTGCTCGCGGCCCCGGCCCTGCTGGTGCCGGGGATCGCGGGCGCCGTCCTCGGGGTCGTCGCCACCCAGCTGTACCTCCTGCTGGACTGCGTCGACGGCGAGATCGCCCGCTGGAAGAAGCAGTACTCGCTCGCCGGGGTCTACCTGGACCGCGTGGGCGCCTACCTCACCGACGCGGCCGTGCTGGTCGGTCTCGGCCTGCGCGCCGCCGACCTGTGGGGCAGCGGCCGTATCGACTGGCTGTGGGCCTTCCTCGGCACCCTCGCCGCGCTCGGCGCCATCCTGATCAAGGCCGAGACCGACCTGGTCGGCGTCGCCCGCCACCAGGCCGGGATGCCGCCGGTGAAGGACGCGGCGGGCGTCGCCGAGCCGCGTTCCGCGGGCATGGCGCTGGCCCGCCGCGCCGCCTCGGCGCTGAGGTTCCACCGGCTCATCCTCGGCATCGAGGCCTCGCTGCTCATCCTGGTCCTCGCGATCGTGGACCAGGCCCGCGGCGACCTGTTCTTCACCCGGCTCGGCACCGCCGTCCTCGCCGGCATCGCCGTGCTCCAGACGCTGCTGCACCTGGTGTCCGTCCTCGCCTCCAGCAGGCTGCGGTGAGTGCCGTGAAGGTCGGCGCCGTCATCATCACCATGGGCAACCGGCCCGAGGAGCTGCGGGCCCTGCTCGACTCCGTCGCCAAGCAGGACGGCGACCCCGTCGAGGTCGTCGTCGTCGGCAACGGCTCGCCGGTCCCGGACGTGCCGGCCGGCGTACGCACCATCGAGCTGCCCGAGAACCTGGGCATCCCCGGCGGTCGCAACGTCGGCATCGAGGCCTTCGGTCCCAGCGGCCGCGACGTCGACATCCTGCTCTTCCTCGACGACGACGGCCTGCTCGCCCGGCACGACACCGCCGAGCTGTGCCGGGAGGCCTTCGCCGCCGACCCGGAGCTCGGCATCATCAGCTTCCGCATCGCCGACCCCGGCACCGGCGAGACCCAGCGCCGGCACGTGCCCCGGCTGCGCGCCGCCGACCCGATGCGCTCCTCCCGGGTCACCACCTTCCTCGGTGGCGCCAACGCCGTACGCACCCGCGTCCTCGCCGAGGTCGGCGGCCTGCCGGACGAGTTCTTCTACGCCCACGAGGAGACCGACCTGGCCTGGCGGGCCCTCGACGCGGGCTGGATGATCGACTACCGGTCCGACATGGTGCTGTACCACCCGACGACCGCGCCCTCGCGGCACGCGGTCTACCACCGCATGGTCGCCCGCAACCGGGTCTGGCTGGCCCGCCGCAACCTGCCCGCCCTCCTGGTCCCCGTCTACCTCGGGGTCTGGCTGCTGCTCACCCTCCTGCGCCGCCCCTCGCGGCCGGCCCTGAAGGCCTGGTTCGGCGGGTTCCGGGAAGGCTGGACCACACCGTGCGGTCCGCGCCGCCCGATGCGCTGGCGTACGGTGTGGCGCCTCACCCGACTGGGCCGTCCCCCGGTCATCTGACAAGCTCGTCCGTGAGGGCCCGTGCGTCCGCGGACGCAGGCACCGGACGACGAACGCGAACCCGAAGACGAAAGTTTCCCCCTGTGAGTGAGACCACGCACGACGGCACGGTCGCGGTGACCGCGGCCCCGTCGCCCGACGAGGGACTGACGGCGGACCAGCTGGCCGCCAAGTACGGGCTGACCGTGAGCGGTGCCCGGCCCTCGCTCGTGGAGTACGTCCGTCAGCTGTGGGGGCGCCGCCACTTCATCCTCGCCTTCTCCCAGGCGAAGCTGACGGCCCAGTACAGCCAGGCCAAGCTCGGCCAGCTGTGGCAGGTGGCCACGCCGCTGCTGAACGCGGCCGTGTACTTCTTCATCTTCGGCGTGATCCTGCACGCCAGCCGCGGCATGTCCCGGGACGTCTACATCCCGTTCCTGGTGACCGGCGTGTTCGTGTTCACCTTCACGCAGAGCTCGGTGATGTCCGGCGTCCGCGCGATCTCAGGGAACCTCGGCCTGGTGCGGGCCCTGCACTTCCCGCGCGCCTCGCTGCCGGTCTCCTTCTCGCTCCAGCAGCTCCAGCAGCTGCTGTTCTCGATGATCGTGCTGTTCGTCGTGGCGATCGGCTTCGGCAGCTACCCGAGCGTGTCCTGGCTGCTGATCGTGCCCGTGCTGGTGTTCCAGTTCCTGTTCAACACCGGACTGGCGATGATCGTGGCCCGCATGGGCGCCAAGACGCCGGACCTCGCGCAGCTCATGCCGTTCCTGCTGCGCACCTGGATGTACACCTCCGGCGTCATGTTCTCGATCAACAAGATGATGGAGGGGCGCCCCGAGTGGATCGTCCGGCTGCTCCAGGTCAACCCGGCCGCGATCTACATGGACCTGATGCGGTTCGCGCTGATCGACGGCTACGGCGCCTCGAACCTGCCGCCGCACGTGTGGGCCATCGCCCTGTTCTGGGCCGGGGCGGTCTTCGCCGGCGGCTTCGTGTACTTCTGGAAGGCGGAGGAGCGGTACGGCCGTGGCTGAACACGACAACGGCGAGCGTCGTCCGACGGTCATCGCCGACGAGCTGCACATCGTCTACCGCGTCAACGGCGCCAGGACCGGCAAGGGCAGCGCGACGGCGGCCCTGAGCCGCATCCTGAGGCGCGGTTCCGACGACGCGGCGCGAGGAGTGCGCAAGGTGCACGCCGTGCGGGGGGTGTCCTTCGTCGCCTACCGCGGCGAGGCCATCGGCCTGATCGGCTCCAACGGCTCCGGCAAGTCCACCCTGCTGCGTGCCATCGCCGGCCTGCTGCCCGCCGAGAAGGGCAAGGTCTTCACCGACGGCCAGCCCTCCCTGCTCGGTGTCAACGCGGCCCTGATGAACGACCTCACCGGCGAGCGCAACGTCATCCTCGGCGGCCTGGCCATGGGCATGTCCCGGGAGCAGGTCAAGGAGCGCTACCAGGACATCGTCGACTTCTCGGGCATCAACGAGAAGGGCGACTTCATCACCCTGCCGATGCGGACGTACTCCTCCGGCATGGCCGCCCGGCTGCGGTTCTCCATCGCCGCCGCCAAGGACCACGACGTGCTCATGATCGACGAGGCGCTGGCCACCGGTGACCGCAAGTTCCAGAAGCGCTCGGAGGAGCGCATCCGGGAACTGCGCAAGGAGGCCGGCACGGTGTTCCTGGTCAGTCACAACAACAAGTCGATCCGTGACACCTGCAACCGCGTGCTGTGGCTGGAGCGCGGTGAGCTGCGCATGGACGGGCCCACCGAGGAGGTCCTGAAGGAGTACGAGAAGTTCACGGGCAAGTGACCCGCTTCGGCCAGGGCCCCGCCGGTATGCGTCCGGCGGGGCCCTGCGTCCGCAAAGGAAACGTCAACTCCGGCCGGTGGCAGGAATCTTGGAGTCAATCGGTGTGTTGTTGTGATGTGCAGGACACCCCGGCGGTCCGTGCTGCGTTGTACAACGTAAGCTGTACCGGCGCCGGAAACCGGCAAGTGGGGCGATAACGCGCGACACCCCCCGTCAGGGCGCCGCGCGCGCGGCCGGGCGGCGTGTCCGAAATAGTGTGTATTAGGTCGGCAGTGTAGAACGGGAGATGTGACGGCAATGGCTACGGAGACTCCCCTGCTCGACGCAGCATGTGCCGTCCCCGCCCCGGGCAGCGTGCGATGACGGCCACCGACCCGGCGCCGGACCTGGAACGCGCCACCCTGGACAAGGCCGCGAGCGAGAACTTCCCCGTGGCCCCCTTCTTCCTGCCCCGGGCGTGGCGCGACGACCTCATGGCCGTCTACGGTTTCGCCCGTCTGGTGGACGACATCGGTGACGGTGACCTCGCCCCCGGCGGTGGCGACGCCCGTCTGCTCGGCGTGTCGCCCGAGGCGGCCGAGGACCGGCTGGTCCTTCTGGACGCCTTCGAGACCGACCTGCGCCGCGTCTTCGACGGCACCCCGCGCCATCCGCTGCTGCGCCGCCTGACGCCCACCGTCCGCCGCCACGCCCTCACGCCCGAGCCGTTCCTCGGGCTGATCGCCGCCAACCGCCAGGACCAGCTCGTCACCCGTTACGAGACCTACGACGACCTCCTCGCCTACTGCGAACTGTCCGCCAACCCCGTCGGCCGTCTCGTGCTCGCCGTCACCGGCAGCTCGACCCCCGAGCGCATCCGGCTCTCCGACGCGATCTGCACCGCCCTCCAGATCGTGGAACACCTCCAGGACGTCGCCGAGGACCTCGGCCGCGACCGGATCTACCTGCCCGCGCAGGACATGAAGCGCTTCCACGTGCGGGAGGCGGACCTCGCCGCGAAGACCGCGGGCGCGTCGGTGCGCGCCCTGGTTGCCTACGAGGCACAACGCGCCCGCGATCTGCTGAATGAAGGCGCCCCCCTGGTGGGTAGCGTCAACGGCAGGCTGAAACTGCTGCTCGCAGGGTTCGTGGCGGGGGGGAGGGCGGCGATCCGGGCGATCACCGCCGCCGAATTCGACGTACTTCCCGGCCCGCCCAAGCCCGGCACGCTCCAGTTGCTGCGTGAGGCGGGCGTGATCCTGCGAGGAGAGGGGTGATCCGGACCGTGGATTCTCCGCCGCACGTGTCCGCACCGGTACTCGCCGCCTACAGCTACTGCGAGGCCGTCACCGGGCAGCAGGCCCGGAACTTCGCCTACGGCATCCGGCTGCTGCCGACGGCCAAGCGCCGCGCCATGTCGGCGCTGTACGCGTTCTCCCGGCGCGTGGACGACATCGGCGACGGCGACCTGGCCGACGAGGTCAAACTGGCCCGCCTGGAGGACACCCGGACGCTGCTCGCCCGGGTCAGGGACGGCAAGGTCGAGGAGGACGACACCGACCCGGTGGCCGTCGCCCTCACCCACGCGGCACAGGCCTTCCCGATCCCGCTCGGCGGTCTGGACGAGCTGATCGACGGTGTCCAGATGGACGCGCGCGGCCAGACCTACGAGACCTGGGACGACCTGAAGGTCTACTGCCGGTGTGTCGCCGGTGCCATCGGCCGCCTCTCGCTCGGCGTGTTCGGCACCGAGCCCAGGGCGCGGGGCGCCGAGCGCGCACCCGAGTACGCCGACACCCTCGGTCTCGCGCTCCAGCTCACCAACATCCTCAGGGACGTCCGCGAGGACGCCGAGGACGGCCGTACCTATCTGCCCGCCGACGACCTCGCCAAGTTCGGCTGCTCGGCCGGGTTCCACGGGCCGACCCCACCGGACGGCTCCGACTTCGCGGGTCTCGTGCACTTCGAAGTACGGCGCGCCCGCGCCCTGTTCGCCGAGGGCTACCGGCTGCTGCCCATGCTCGACCGGCGCAGCGGCGCCTGTGTGGCCGCGATGGCCGGTATCTACCGCCGGCTGCTGGACCGCATCGAGCGCGACCCGGAGGCCGTGCTGCGCGGCCGGGTCTCGCTGCCCGGGCACGAGAAAGCCTACGTCGCCGTGCGCGGCCTGTCCGGGCTCGACACCCGGCACGTGACCCGCCATGTCTCCCGGCGCTCCCTCAGGAGGCGCGCCTGATGGACCTCCCGGGACCGGACGGCAGAGGCCGGGCAACCCTCCGCCGCGGCGTGGCGTCCCTCACTGCGACGGCCGGGCGTGCACCGTTCAACCAGCACGCCCGCCCCGCACGGAAGGACGCACGATGAGCGACGGCTCACGCCCCGCACCGGCGCACGCCGCCACCCCGCAGCCGGCGGGCCGCAGCGCCGTCGTGGTCGGCGGTGGACTCGCCGGCGTCACCGCGGCGCTCGCCCTCGCCGACGCCGGTGTCCGCGTCACCCTGCTCGAAGGCAGACCCCGGCTGGGCGGCCTCGCCTTCTCCTTCCGGCGCGGCGAGCTGACCGTCGACAACGGCCAGCACGTCTACCTGCGCTGCTGCACCGCCTACCGCTGGTTCCTCGACCGGATCGAGGGCGCGGCGCTGGCACCGCTCCAGGACCGCCTGGACGTGCCCGTCGTCGACGTCACCAAGCCCGTCGGCAGGCGGCTCGGCCGGCTGCGCCGCGACCCGCTGCCCGTCCCCCTCCACCTGGGGCGCAGCCTGGCCGCCTACCCGCATCTCTCGCTCGCCGAGCGCGCGGCCGTCGGGCGCGCCGCGCTCGCGCTGAAGGGACTCGACCTCGCCGATCCGGCCCTGGACACACAGGACTTCGGCAGCTGGCTGGCCGCGCACGGCCAGTCGGCGCGCGCCATCGAGGCCCTGTGGGACCTGGTCGGGGTCGCCACCCTCAACGCGGTCGCCGGCGACGCCTCGCTGGGACTCGCCGCGATGGTGTTCAAGACCGGTCTGCTCTCCGACCCGGGCGCGGCCGACATCGGCTGGGCCCGCGTCCCGCTGGGCGAACTGCACGACCGGCTGGCCCGCAGGGCGCTCGACTCCGCGGGCGTGCGCACCGAGGTCCGTACACGCGTCACCTCCCTCTCTCTCAACGCGAACGGGGCCTGGAGCGTTCAGGTTCCCGGCGAGACGTTCGAGACCGACGCCGTCGTCCTCGCCGTACCGCAGCGCGAGGCCCACGAACTGCTGCCGTCCGGCGCCCTCGACGCGCCGCGGCGGCTGCTGGAGATCGGCACCGCGCCGATCCTCAACGTCCACGTCGTCTACGACCGCCGGGTCCTGGCCGAACCCTTCTTCGCCGCGCTCGGCACCCCGGTGCAGTGGGTCTTCGACCGCACCGACGCCTCGGGACTGCGCACCGGCCAGTACCTCGCCCTGTCCCAGTCGGCCGCGCAGGACGAGATCGACACCCCGGTCGCCGCACTCCGTGAGCGCTACCTGCCCGAGCTGGCCCGGCTGATCCCGGCGACGCGTACGGCCGTCGTGGAGGACTTCTTCGTGACCCGGGAGCGCGCGGCCACGTTCGCCCCTGCCCCCGGCGTCGGGCGGCTGCGGCCCGGCGCCCGCACCAAGGCCCCCGGCCTGTACCTGGCCGGAGCGTGGACCGCCACCGGGTGGCCCGCGACCATGGAGGGTGCGGTCCGCAGTGGAGTGAGCGCGGCCGACGCCGCGCTCGGCGCTCTGGGCCGGCCCCGCCCCCGCCGCCTCTTCGGATTCGAGGAGGCGGCCTGATGCCCGATCAGCAGGCGGCAGGCCCCCGCACCCCCGGTACCGCAACAAGAGGAGAGACTGTGCCCACTGTGCCCCCGGCCTCGACGCCCGCTCCACGGGCCGCGGTGGACGTGACCGCGCTGCTGGAGCGCGGCCGGACCCTGGCCACACCGGTCCTGCGTGCGGCCGTCGACCGCCTGGCGCCTCCCATGGACACCGTCGCCGCCTACCACTTCGGCTGGATCGACGCCGCCGGCAACCCCGCCGACGGCGACGGCGGCAAGGCCGTCCGTCCCGCGCTCGCCGTTCTCTCCGCCGAGGTCACCGGCGCCGCACCCGAGGCGGGCATCCCGGGTGCGGTCGCCGTCGAACTCGTGCACAACTTCTCCCTGCTGCACGACGACCTGATGGACGGCGACGAGCAGCGCCGGCACCGGGACACCGTCTGGAAGGTGCACGGCCCCGCCCAGGCCATCCTGGTCGGTGACGCCCTGTTCGCCCTCGCCAACGAGGTCCTGCTGGAACTCGGCACCGCCGAGGCCGGCCGCGCCACCCGCCGGCTGACCACCGCCACCCGCGCCCTGATCGACGGTCAGGCGCAGGACATCTCCTACGAGCACCGCGACCGCGTCAGCGTCGAGGAGTGCCTGGAGATGGAGGGCAACAAGACCGGCGCGCTGCTCGCCTGCGCCTCCTCCATCGGCGCGGTCCTCGGCGGCGCCGACGACGCCACCGCCGACGCGCTGGAGCGCTACGGATACCACCTCGGCCTCGCCTTCCAGGCCGTCGACGACCTCCTCGGCATCTGGGGCGACCCGGAGGCCACCGGCAAGCAGACGTGGAGCGACCTGCGCCAGCGCAAGAAGTCCCTGCCGGTGGTGGCCGCGCTCGCGGCCGGCGGCCCGGCTTCGGAGCAGTTGGGTGAGATCCTCGCCGCCGACGCCAAGAGCAGCGACTTCGAGAATTTCTCCGAGGAGGAGTTCGCGGCCCGGGCGGCCCTCATCGAGGAGGCCGGCGGCCGCGAATGGACGGCGCGGGAGGCGCGCCGTCAGCACGCCATCGCCGTCGAGGCCCTCGACGCCGTCGACATGCCCGGCCGGGTGCGGGACTCCTTCACGGCCCTCGCCGACTTCGTCGTCGTACGGAAGAGATGACCGTCATCGGCTCGACAAGCCTCGCGTAGTCGCCGGCCGGTGACGAGTGTCCGGACACCGGCCGACGGCGTTCCCACAGCAGCACGACTTCGCACGACTGCACGAAGGGGAAGCCATGACAGCGACGACCGACGGAAGCACCGGGGCGACCTTGCCGTCCCGCGCTGCCGCGGCCAGCGACACCACCTTCACCGTTCCCGAGACGGCCGGGGTACACGAAGCCGCCGCACGCGCCGCGCAGCGCGCCACCGACTTCCTGCTGGCCCGGCAGGACGCCGAGGGCTGGTGGAAGGGCGACCTGGAGACCAACGTCACCATGGACGCCGAGGACCTGCTGCTGCGTCAGTTCCTGGACATCCTGGACGAGGACACCACGCAGGCCGCCGCCAGGTTCATCCGCGGCGAGCAGCGGGACGACGGCACCTGGGCCACCTTCTACGGCGGGCCCGGCGACCTGTCCGCCACCGTGGAGGCCTACGTCGCCCTCCGGCTGGCCGGTGACGCGCCCGACGCCCCCCACATGGCGAAGGCGTCGGCCTGGGTCCGCGAGCGCGGCGGCATCGCCGCCGCCCGCGTGTTCACCCGGATCTGGCTCGCCCTGTTCGGCTGGTGGAAGTGGGAGGCCCTGCCCGAACTCCCGCCGGAACTCATCTGGTTCCCCACCTGGATGCCGCTGAACATCTACGACTTCGGCTGCTGGGCCCGGCAGACCATCGTGCCGCTCACCATCGTCTCGGCCAAACGCCCGGTCCGTCCGGCGCCCTTCCCGCTGGAGGAGCTGCACACCGACCCGTCCCGGCCCGACCCGCCCAGGCCCCGCGCCCCGCTGGCCAGTTGGGACGGAGCCTTCCAGCGGCTGGACAAGGCGCTGCACCGGCTGCGCGGGGTCGCCCCGCGCCGGGTGCGCAAGGCGGCGATGGACTCGGCGGCCCGCTGGATCATCGAACGCCAGGAGAACGACGGCTGCTGGGGCGGCATCCAGCCCCCGGCCGTGTACTCCATCATCGCCCTCTACCTGCTCGGCTACGACCTCCAGCATCCCGTGATGCGCGAGGGCCTCGCCTCCCTGGACCGGTTCGCGGTCTGGCGCGAGGACGGCGCCCGGATGATCGAGGCCTGCCAGTCCCCGGTGTGGGACACCTGCCTGGCCACCATCGCCCTCGTCGACGCGGGACTCCCGGTCGACCATCCGCAGCTGGTCAAGGCGGCCGACTGGATGCTCGGCGAGGAGATCGTCCGGCCCGGCGACTGGGCCGTCAAGCGCCCTCATCTCCCGCCGGGGGGCTGGGCGTTCGAGTTCCACAACGACAACTACCCGGACATCGACGACACCGCCGAGGTCGCGCTCGCGCTGCGCCGGGTCCGCCACCACGACCCCGAGCGCGTGGACCGGGCCATCGGCCGGGCCGTCCGCTGGAACCTGGGCATGCAGTCGAAGAACGGCGCCTGGGGCGCGTTCGACGCCGACAACACCAGCCCGTTCCCCAACCGGCTGCCGTTCTGCGACTTCGGGGAGGTCATCGACCCGCCGTCCGCGGACGTCACCGCGCACGTCGTGGAGATGCTCGCCGCCGAGGGCCTGGCCCATGACCCGCGCACCCGGCGCGGCATCGCCTGGCTGCTCGCCGAACAGGAGCCCGACGGCTCCTGGTTCGGCCGCTGGGGCGTCAACTACCTCTACGGCACCGGGTCGGTGGTGCCCGCGCTCACCGCGGCCGGACTGCCCGGCTCGCACCCGGCGATCCGGCGGGCCGTGGTCTGGCTGGAGAGCGTCCAGAACGACGACGGCGGCTGGGGCGAGGACCTGCGCTCCTACAAGTACGTCAAGGAGTGGAGCGGCCGGGGCGCCTCCACCGCCTCCCAGACCGGGTGGGCGCTGATGGCCCTGCTCGCGGCGGGTGAGCGGGACTCCAAGGCGGTCGAGCGCGGCATCCGGTGGCTGGCCACCACCCAGCGGGCGGACGGCACCTGGGACGAGCCGTACTTCACCGGGACCGGCTTCCCCTGGGACTTCTCCATCAACTACCACCTCTACCGGCAGGTGTTCCCGCTCACCGCGCTCGGCCGGTACCTGCACGGGGACCCCTTCGAGCGGCAGCCGCTCGCCCGGGCCCGGAAACGGCGCACCGAGGCCAAGGGGGCCTGACGTGAACACCCCGCCCGTCCCCGCCCCGCTGCTGATCGCCTGCGCGCTCGGCATCGAGCACCTCGCCCTGCGCACCGGCGACAGGAGCGGGGCGGACGGGCCGGTCACCTTCGTCCGTACGGGCATGGGCCCCCGTGCGGCGGAACGCTCCGTCACCCGGTACCTCGGTGACCCGGCCCTGGCCGGCGCGGCCGTCCTGGCCACCGGCTTCTGTGCCGGACTCGCCCCCGGCATGCATCCCGGCGACCTCGTCGTCGCCGAGGAGACCCGGGACCCGCGCGGGACCGTCCCGTGCGCGGATACCGCACCGCTGGTGGAGGAACTCGTGCGCCGGCTGCCCGGACGCACGGTGCACACCGGCCCGCTCACCGGCTCCGACCACGTGGTCCGGGGTCATGAGCGGTCCGCTCTGCTCGCGACCGGAGCGATCGCGGTCGACATGGAGTCGGCGGCGACTCTCCTCGCGGCCGTCCGCGCGGGCCCGCGCCCGGCCGCGGCCGTCCGGGTGGTCGTGGACGCTCCCGAACACGAACTGGTCCGGATCGGCACGGTACGCGGTGGAATATCGGCTTTCCGTGTTCTCCGTTCCGTTCTTCCCGCTTTTTTCGAATGGCACCGTTCTTTGTCGCTCCCCCGGAGGTGAGCCAGATGGCCATGCCGTTGCGTCAATCCATCAAGGTCGCTACATACCTGGCTGAACAGAAGCTGCGCAGGCGGGACAAGTTCCCGCTCATTGTCGAGCTCGAACCGCTCTTCGCCTGCAATCTCAAGTGCGAGGGCTGCGGCAAGATCCAGCATCCGGCCGGTGTGCTCAAGCAGCGCATGCCGGTGGCGCAGGCCGTGGGCGCGGTGCTGGAGTCCGGCGCGCCGATGGTGTCCATCGCCGGCGGCGAACCGCTGATGCATCCCCAGATCGACGAGATCGTGCGGCAACTGGTGGCGAAAAGGAAGTACGTCTTCCTGTGCACCAACGCCATGCTGCTGCGCAAGAAGATCGACATGTTCACGCCGTCGCCCTACTTCGCCTTCGCGGTGCACATCGACGGGCTGCGCGAGCGGCACGACGAGTCCGTGGCGAAGGAGGGGGTGTTCGACGAGGCCGTGGAGGCCATCAAGGAAGCGAGACGGCGCGGCTTCCGGGTGACCACCAACTCCACCTTCTTCAACACCGACACCCCCCAGACGGTCATCGAGGTGCTCAACTTCCTCAACGACGACCTCCAGGTCGACGAGATGATGATCTCGCCCGCGTACGCCTACGAGAAGGCACCCGACCAGGAGCACTTCCTCGGCGTCGAGCAGACCCGCGAGCTGTTCAGGAAGGCCTTCGCGGGCGGCAACCGCCGCAAGTGGCGGCTGAACCACTCCCCGCTCTTCCTGGACTTCCTGGAGGGCAAGGTCGACTTCCCGTGCACCGCGTGGGCGATCCCCAACTACTCGCTCTTCGGCTGGCAGCGCCCCTGCTACCTGATGAGCGACGGGTACGTGCCGACGTACCGTGAGCTGATCGAGAAGACCGACTGGGACAAGTACGGCCGCGGCAAGGACCCGCGCTGCGCCAACTGCATGGCGCACTGCGGCTACGAGCCCACGGCCGTCCTCGCCACCATGGGGTCCCTGAAGGAGTCGCTGCGGGCGATGCGCGAGACCGTCTCCGGGAACCGGGACTGACGCGACGGCCGCCGCCGCCCCCCGTACGGGCCGGCGGCGGCCGGGGCGGGGGCGCGACGAGTGGGCCGAGGCAAGGCACGGACCGAGAGGGGGCCGAGCGTGACCATTCTGGAGAGCATCCGGGGACCACGCGACCTGAAGGCGCTGTCCGAGGCGAGACTCGGTGAACTGGCCGAGGAGATACGCGAGTTCCTGGTGCAGGCGGTGTCGCGAACCGGCGGCCACCTCGGGCCCAACCTGGGCGTGGTGGAACTGTCCGTCGCGCTCCACCGGGTCTTCGACTCACCGGTCGACCGCATCCTGTGGGACACCGGTCACCAGAGTTACGTCCACAAATTGCTCACCGGGCGTCAGGACTTCTCGAAACTGCGCGGCAAGGGCGGCCTGTCCGGCTACCCCTCGCGTGCGGAGTCCGAGCACGACGTCATCGAGAACAGTCACGCCTCCACCGCGCTCGGCTGGGCCGACGGCCTCGCCAAGGCCCGCCAGGTGCGCGGGGAGAAGGGTCATGTGGTCGCGGTCGTCGGGGACGGCGCGCTGACCGGCGGCATGGCCTGGGAGGCGCTCAACAACATCGCCGCCGCCAGGGACCGGCCCCTGATCATCGTCGTCAACGACAACGAGCGGTCCTACGCCCCCACCATCGGCGGCCTCGCCGGCCACCTGGCCGCCCTGCGCACCACCGACGGCTACGAGAAGGTCCTCGCCTGGGGCAAGGACGTGCTCCGGCGCGTCCCCGCCGTCGGCACCACGCTCTACGAGTCCCTGCACGGCGCGAAGAAGGGTTTCAAGGACGCCTTCGCCCCGCAGGGCATGTTCGAGGACCTGGGCCTGAAGTACGTCGGCCCGGTCGACGGCCACGACATCGGCGCCGTCGAGTCCGCGCTGCGCCGGGCGAAACGCTTCCACGGGCCCGTCCTGGTCCACTGCCTCACCCAGAAGGGCCGCGGCTACGCACCCGCCCTCGCCCACGAGGAGGACCACTTCCACACCGTCGGCGTGATGGACCCGCTGACGTGCGCACCGCTCGTACCCTCCCGGGGGCCGTCCTGGACCTCGGTGTTCGGCGACGAGATCGTGCGGATCGCGGAGGAGCGGGAGGACGTCGTCGCGATCACGGCGGCCATGCTGCACCCGGTGGGCCTCGGCGCGTTCGCCGAACGCTTCCCGGACCGGGTGTGGGACGTGGGCATCGCCGAGCAGCACGCGGCCGTCTCCGCGGCCGGGCTGGCGACCGGCGGCCTGCACCCGGTCGTCGCCGTCTACGCCACCTTCCTCAACCGCGCCTTCGACCAGCTGCTGATGGACGTCGCCCTGCACCGCTGCGGGGTCACCTTCGTACTGGACCGGGCCGGCGTCACCGGCGTGGACGGCGCCTCCCACAACGGGATGTGGGACATGTCCCTCCTCCAGGTCGTTCCGGGGCTGCGGATCGCCGCCCCGCGCGACACCGACCAGCTGCGCGCGCAGCTGCGCGAGGCGGTCGCCGTGGACGACGCCCCGACCCTGGTTCGCTTCCCGAAGGCGACCGCCGGTCCGCCCGTCCCGGCCCTCGGCCGGATCGGCGGCATGGACGTCCTGCACCGCGCCGCACACCCCGACGTGCTTCTCGTCGCCGTCGGCGTGATGGCCCCCGTGTGCCTCCGGGCCGCCGAGCTGCTCGAAGCCCGCGGCCTCGGCTGCACGGTGGTGGACCCGCGGTGGGTCAAGCCCGTCGACCCCGCCCTGCCCGGACTCGCGGCCGGCCACCGGATGGTTGCCGTGGTCGAGGACAACAGCCGCGCCGCGGGCGTCGGTTCGGCCGTGGCCCTGGCCCTCGGCGACGCCGACGTCGACGTGCCCGTACGGCGGTTCGGTGTCCCGGAGCAGTTCCTCGCACACGCCCGACGCGACGAGGTGCTGGCCGACATCGGCCTCACGCCCGTCGAGATCGCCGGCCGGATCAGCGCCGGCCTGGCCGCCAAGGATGCCGACGGCACAGCCAAGGAGAGTGAATGACCACCGAGTTCGACCTCGGCGCCCTGCTCGCCCAGCGCGGAGCCGAACGCTACGACCTGCACGCCAAGCACCTCAACCCGCAGCTGCCGCGCATGCTGCACACCATCGGCTTCGACAAGGTGTACGAGCGGGCGGAGGGCGCCCACTTCTACGACGCCGACGGCAACGACTACCTGGACATGCTCGCCGGGTTCGGGGTGATGGGGCTCGGCCGGCACCACCCGGTCGTCCGCAAGGCGCTGCACGACGTCCTGGACATGGACCTCGCCGACCTCACCCGCTTCGACTGCCAGCCGCTGCCCGGCCTGCTCGCCGAGCGGCTGCTGGCCCACAGCCCGCACCTGGACCGGGTGTTCTTCGGCAACAGCGGCACCGAGGCGGTCGAGACGGCCCTGAAGTTCGCCCGGTACGCCACCAAGAGGCCCCGCATCCTCTACTGCGACCACGCCTTCCACGGTCTGACCACGGGATCCCTGTCGGTCAACGGCGAGAGCGGCTTCCGGGACGGGTTCGACCCCCTGCTGCCTGACACGGCCGTCCCCCTCGGGGATCTGGACGCGCTCGCCCGGGAGCTGAGCAAGGGTGACGTGGCCGCCCTGATCGTCGAGCCGATCCAGGGCAAGGGCGTGCACGAGACCCCGCCCGGCTATCTGCGCGCCGCCCAGGACCTGCTGCGCCGGCACCGGGCGCTGCTCATCGTCGACGAGGTGCAGACCGGGCTCGGCCGCACCGGCGACTTCTACGCCTACCAGCACGAGGACGGCGTCGAGCCCGACCTGGTGTGCGTGGCCAAGGCGCTGTCCGGCGGCTATGTCCCGGTCGGCGCCACCCTCGGCAAGGAGTGGATCTTCAGGAAGGTCTACTCGTCCATGGACCGCGTCCTGGTGCACTCGGCCAGCTTCGGCTCCAACGCCCAGGCGATGGCGGCCGGTCTGGCCGTGCTGTCGGTGATGGAGAACGAACAGATCGTCGCGGGCGTGCGCAGGACGGGTGAGCTGCTGAAGTCCCGGCTGGCCGCGCTCGTCGACCGGTACGAGCTGCTCGCCGACGTGCGCGGCCGGGGCCTGATGATCGGCATCGAGTTCGGCCGGCCGTCCTCGCTGGCGCTGCGCAGCCGCTGGACCGTGCTCCAGGCGGCGCGCAAGGGACTGTTCGCCCAGATGGTCGTCGTCCCGCTGCTGCAACGGCACCGGATCCTCACCCAGGTCTCCGGCGACCACCTGGAAGTGATCAAGCTCATCCCGCCGCTGATCATCGACGAGGCCGATGTCGACCGGTTCGTGGAGGCCTTCACCGCGGTGATGGACGACGCGCACACCGGCAGTGGCCTGCTGTGGGACTTCGGCAGGACCCTCATCAAACAGGCGGTGGCGAACCGCTGACCCGGGTCTGCCGGGGCGGTCCCCTCTTTTTGAGCGTTCGCATCCAGGCACGATCGGCACGAGGCGCCCGCCCGGGGGTGTTTGCCTCTGAGGCAAGGAAATTGCCGCTCGGGCAAAAATCGGGCTGAATGGAGGCATGAACGCCTCAGACGTCCCGCCGCCGACGGGGCCGGGTGACGATCTGCCCGCCGTCGCGCCCCAGCTGCGCGCCCTGCGCCGGCGTGCGGGGCTGACCCTGGAGGCCACGGCGCATGCCGCCGGGCTCTCGCCGGCCCACCTGTCCCGCCTGGAGACCGGGCACCGCCAGCCCTCGCTGCCGATGCTCCTCGCGCTCGCCCGTATCTACGGTACGACCGTCTCCGAGCTGCTCGGCGAGACGGTCGCCGACCGGGACGCGATCGTGCGGGCCGCCGACATGGAGCCCACGCGGGCGGGCGGATGGACGTATGTGCAGGCCGGGGCGCCCGGCCGCGGTATGCAGGCCCTGCGGGTGCGCGTGCCCCACGGCTCGCAGGGCGACATCGTGCGCGTCCATCCCGGTGAGGAGTGGCTGTACGTCCTGAGGGGGCGGCTGCGGCTGCGCCTCGGCGACGCGGCGCATCTGCTCGCCGCCGGCGACAGCGCGCACTTCGACTCCCTCACCCCGCACCGCCTCGCCGCCGAGGACCAGGACGGCGTCGAGCTGCTGTTCGTCCACACCCTGTTGCAGAGTCCCACGGCCACACTGTGCCTGGGACCGCTGACCGGAGAGCTGCCATGAGCGACTTCGAGACCAAGTTCCCCCGTTCCCTCTGGATCCGGCTGGTCATCTACATCGCCCTCGGGCATGTCCTGGCCGCGTTCCTGTACCTGCTGTTCACGGTGGGCGCCAAGTCGTGAGCCGCCGGGCGCCCACGGCCGGGCCGGCGTCCCCGGTCAGTCCAGCAGGCGCTCGCGGAGCCGTTCGCGGGTCTCGGGGGAGAGGCCCAGGCCCTGGCGCAGGTAGGTGTCGACGTCGCCCCAGGTCTCCTCGATGCTCCCGAAGGCCGCTTCCAGGTATTCGGCGCGGGCGTCGAAGAGCGGGTCGAGCAGCTCCATGACCTGGGGCGTGTACGCGGAGTCCGCACTGCCGCTGCGGCGGACCTTGTAGCGGCGGTGCCTGGCGTTGGACTCCAGGTAGTCCGCGGCGATGGCGTCCCGCTCCACCCCGAGGGCGAGGAGTGTCACCGCTATGGAGATGCCCGCGCGGTCCTTGCCGGCCGCACAGTGCATCAGGGCGGGCACGCTGTCGTCGGCGAGCGCGTGCAGTACCCGGGAGTGCTCGGCGGTGCGCTCCCTGACGATCTTCCGGTAGGAGGCGATCATCCGGGCCGCCCCCTTGCCGTCGTCCAGGATGGCGCGCAGCTGGTCGAGCTCGCCCTCCCGGACCATCGTCCAGAACTCGGCGCCGTCCGCCGGGTCGCTCAGCGGCAGGTTCACGTTCCGCACGCCGGGCAGCTCGACGTCGGCGCCCTCCAGCCGCTGGTCGGCCGCGTTGCGGAAGTCGAAGACCGTGTGCAGGCCCAGGGAGGCGAGGAACGCCGCGTCGTCCTCGGTCGCGTGCGCCAGATGCCCGCTGCGGAACAGCACGCCGTGGCGCACCCGCCGTCCGTCCGTGGTCGGCAGCCCGCCCACGTCACGGAAATTACGCACTCCGGCCAGCTCCGGCTCGGTCGACGGGACCTGCTGCGTCACGGGGGCTCCTCCCGGTCGGCCCCGCCGGCGCGGCTCACCGGCGGGCACTGCGACGACCATACGACATCGATTTCCCCGGGCGACGAGTTGTCCACAGGCATGGTCACGCGCTCCGACGCCCTCGGTGATGTTGGGGTCTGAGCGCATTTGTTGACACCTGCGAGGCATCGATGGTGAATGCCCCGACGACGGCCGTACGTGGCTCCTGTCGGGCCCCGGCAGCAGTTACGCCCTGCACCTCACCGGCGCCGGTGAACTGCTCCATCTGCACCGGGGACCGCGGATCGTCCTCGCCGACGCCGAAGTCCTCGCGGCCGACCCGCTGCCCGGCTACCGGCCCTTCGAGTCCCCGCTCGACGGCCGCGAGGAGTATCCCGTCGAGGGCGGCCCCCGCTTCGTCCGCCCGGCCCTGTCCGTGCGCACGGACGAGCGGCGCGGTACCGAGTGGCGCTCCGTGGCGTACGACACGGAGGGCGACGCGCTGCGGCTCCGCTTCGACGACGACGGCCTGGCCCTCACGCTGCACTACCGGATGCAGGGGGACGTGGTGGAGCGCCGGGTGACCGTCGCGAACGGCGGCCACGCGCCCGTGGAGCTGCTGCGGGCCGACGCTGCCCGACCGCGAGGGCTGGCGGCTGTCCCAGCTGCACGGCCGCTGGGCCGCCGAGTCCCGGCTCACCACCACCCCCCTCACCTACGGCGAGGCCCAGCTCCCGGACGCGCGCGTGCAGATCACCGGCGGCGCCGGGCACGACGACTCGGGCCTGCTGCTCCTACGGCCCGGGGAGTCGTACACCACCCCCGTCTTCGCGGGCCTGTGGAGCGACGACGGCTTCGGCGGCGCGAGCCGCGCCTGGCACGCCTACCAACGCGCGTACGTCGTCCCGGACGCGGACCGGGACCGGCCGGTGCTGTTCAACTCCTGGGAGGCGACCGGTTTCGACATCTCCGAGGAACAGCAGGCCGCCCTCGCCCGCCGGGCGGCCGACATCGGGGTGGAGCTGTTCGTCGTCGACGACGGCTGGTTCGGCGCCCGCACCGGTGACCGCGCCGGACTCGGCGACTGGACGCCCAGTCCGGACCGTTTCCCGCGCGGTCTCGGACCACTCGCCGACCAGGTGCACGATCTGGGCGTGCGGTTCGGCATCTGGGTCGAACCCGAGATGGTCAACCCGGACAGCGATCTCTACCGCGCCCATCCCGACTGGGTCCGGCACCAGCCGGGACGCAGGCGCACGGAACTGCGCAACCAGCTCGTCCTCAACCTCGCCCGCGAGGACGTCCGCGCGTACCTGTGGGAGCGGCTGGACGCCCTGCTGTCCGGCACCCCCATCGACTACGTGAAGTGGGACTTCAACCGCTGCTTCACCGACGCCGGCCGGCCCGGGGAGCCGTACCCGCAGCGCCTGTGGATCGACCACGTCCACGCCCTGTACGCCCTGCTGGACCGGCTGCGCGCGGCCCACCCCCAGGTCGCCTTCGAGTCGTGCTCGGGCGGCGGCGGCCGGATCGACCTCGGTGTGCTGAGCCGCACCGACCAGGTGTGGACCTCCGACAACACCGACCCGCTGGACCGGCTCGCCATCCAGCACGGCTTCAGTCAGTTCCATCCCGCGCGCGTGATGGCCGCCTGGGTCACCGACAGCCCGGACACCCAGCTCGACGGCAGGATGAGTACGCTGCGACTCCGCTTCGTCAGCGCCATGGCGGGCGTGCTCGGCATCGGTGGCGACCTCACCCGGTGGTCCCCGCGGGAGCTGGCCGAGGCCCGGCGGTGGGTGGCGCTCTACAAGGAGATCCGGCCGGTCGTGCAGCGCGGCGAGCTGTACCGGCTGCGGTCCCCGACGGGCGGCCTCGGCGCGGTCCAGTACGTCCTGGGGGGAGGAGGCGGTGGTCCTCGCCTGGCTCCAGGCGCAGCGCTACGGCGAACCGGCGCCGGCGGTCCGGCTGCGCGGACTCGATCCGACAGCCTCGTACGAATGCCGCGAAACGGGGGAAAAGTATCGAGGGACGGTGCTCCTGCACTACGGGTTGCGTGCGGGGCTCAAGGGTGACCTGGATGCGGCGGTTTTCCGGCTGCGTCGTATCTGAGCCGTCTGCCGGAATCGCGGTCTTCCGTCCAAGTCGGAGGGAAATGAGGCGACCTGGGGAGGGCCCGCGTGAGGAGCGTCATATTCGTGACGCCGCGTCACACGTCATGTCCACGTAATGCTGGGCGTCGCAAGGGGAATTGGGGGACGGGGGAGGCGGAAACACACGCAGGGTGACCATGAGTTCCCGTATCCGGTCATCCGAAACACGGGTAGCGGGAACCAGGTGCTTGTTTCCTCGCGTCCCGCTCGCTTACGTTCACCACCAATCCGGACGGAACGCCGAATCCTGCCGCCGCCCGGAGCCCCACACACTTGACCCGCGTCCGGCAGGAGCGGGGGACCCACCAGGTACGACTGCCTGTCCCGGTCTCCGCGACAGGCTTTGGGGTGAAGCCGTGCGGTGCACGGCCGGGCAGCTCCAGCCCGAACCCGACAGCTGACCTCGCAGGCGCCGGAGAGGAACCGCGCCATGTCCGCCAAGGGCAAGCACCGACGTCCCAAGCCCCAGCGTTTCTCCCGCTCCATCGCCGCCGCCGGAACCGGTGGCGCCGCGCTGGCTCTCCCGCTGATCGGGGCCACCGGTGCGCACGCCACGCAGGCCGCTGCCCCCGTGCAGGCCGTGTCCGGCAAGACCGCGCAGTCCCTCCCGGGCACGGCGGACAAGGCCGCCGCGCACCCCGGCACGGATCTGCGCACCTACACGGTCCGCAGCGGTGACTACCTCTCGAAGATCGCCGACGAGCAGCGTGTCAGCGGCGGCTGGCAGCGCCTCTACGACGACAACCGGCAGGCCGTCGGCGCCGATCCGTCGCTGATCCACCCGGGCCTGAAGCTCAGCCTCGGTGCGAAGGCCGCGCAGACCCGCACCGAGACCGCGGCCCCGCGGCACACCCCCGCGGCCCCGAACTCCACCCGGTCCGCCCGGACCTCGCGGTCCGCTCCGTCCTCCGGCTCGGTCTCCACGCCCACCGGTGCCTCCACGGGCTACACCCTCCCGGTGGCCGGCGCGGCCACCGGCACCGGCTACCACGTGCCCGGCGGCATGTGGTCCAGCGGCTACCACACCGGCGTCGACTTCGTCGTCCCGACCGGCACGCCCCTGAAGGCCGTCGCCGCGGGCACCGTCGTCTCCGCCGGCTGGGGCGGCGCGTACGGCAACCAGGTCGTCATCCGGCTGAACGACGGCTACTACGCCCAGTACGGCCACCTCTCCCAGCTCTCCGTCTCGGCCGGCCAGAGCGTCATCCCGGGCCAGCGGATAGGCCTGTCCGGCGCCACCGGCAACGTGACCGGCCCGCACCTGCACTTCGAGATCCGCACGACGCCGGACTACGGCTCCGACATCGACCCGGTCGGCTACCTCCGCCGGCACGGCCTCGCCGTGGGCTGACGCCCACCCCCCGCACCGCCCGCCTAACACGCCACCGAAGGCCGGACCCTCAACCCGGGGTCCGGCCTTCGGTGTTCCGGTTGCGGGGCGTTCAACGCGCCTGACGGCGGCCCTATTCCGGGGTTGGCGGATTCTTTAGGAGTGGCTCATCTCACCGTTAGTCAACCCCCGCCTACGGTCGCGTAGGTCACATCCGAAGGTGAATCATGATCCGACGTGGCAGACGATTCGAAGAACAACAGATCAGTGATCGGGTCGTACGTAGCGGTGGGGGACAGCTTCACCGAGGGCGTCGGCGACCCCGGCCCCGACGGGGCGTTCGTGGGCTGGGCCGACCGGTTCGCGGTCCTGCTCGCCGACCGGCGTCCCGAGGGCGACTTCCAGTACACCAATCTCGCCGTACGCGGCAAACTGCTGGACCAGGTCATGGCGGACCAGCTCCCCAGGGCCGTGGAACTGGCCCCGGACCTGGTCTCCTTCTGCGCGGGCGGCAACGACATCATCCGCCCGGGCACCGACCCCGACGAGGTGGCCGAACGCTTCGAGCGCGCCGTGGCCCGGCTCACCGGGGCCGTCGGCACGGTGCTGGTGACGACCGGCTTCGACACCCGTGGCGTGCCCGTGCTCAAGCACCTGCGCGGCAAGATCGCCACGTACAACGGGCACGTCCGCGCCATCGCCGACCGGTACGGCTGCCCCGTGCTCGACCTGTGGTCCCTGAGGTCCGTGCAGGACCGCAGGGCCTGGGACCGCGACCGGCTGCACCTCTCGCCCGAGGGGCACACGCGCGTGGCCCTGCGGGCCGGGCAGGTCCTCGGCATGGAGGTCCCGGCCGACCCGGAGCAGCCGTGGCCGCCGCTGCCGCCCCGGGGCACCCTGGACATCCGCCGCGACGACGTGCACTGGGCCCGCGAGCACCTCGTCCCGTGGATCGGGCGCCGGCTCCGCGGGGAGTCCTCCGGCGACCACGTGACCGCCAAGGGTCTGCTGTCGCCGGACGACATCAGGATGCGGATCGCCGCCGTGGCCTGACCCCACGGCCGGCCCACGCCCCGTACGGTCTGCCCCGCACACGCGGTGCGGGGCAGACCGTACGGGGCGTGGGGCACGTTCGGCCTTGCCGCCGCTGTTCACCGCCCGCGCCGCTCACCACTCACGCCGCTCACCGCCGTGCCGGGGGCGGGCTCGGGTGCCTGCCCCGGTCCCGGGCCTCGGCATCGACCCGGTGCCGCCCCTCGCGCCTGCGCGGTCCCGCCCTTCGGTGCCTGCGCGGCCCTGGGCTTCGGCGCCTGCGTTGTGCCGGCTTGGGCGCATGCCGGTCCCGGGCTGCGGCGTGTGCCCGGTCCCGCGCTTCGCCGCCTGCGCGGTCCCGGGTTTCGGCGCCTGCCCGGTGCGGGCCTGGGCGTATGCCGGTCCCGCCTTCGGCGCCTGCCGGTCCCGGGCCCCGCCGCCTGCCCGGTGCGGGCATGTGCCGCCGGGGCGGTGCGGCCTGCCCCGGCCCCGGTAAGCGCGCTCAGCGCTCGCGGCCGGCCAACGCCTGCCGGTCCAGGCCGAGTTCCCGGGCGAGGGCGTCGTCCACCCACTCCTGGGCGCGGGCCCGCGGCACCCCGCCCGGGTAGGACGTCAGCTGTACGGCCAGACCGTCCAGCAGCGCGGTCAGCCGCAGCGCCGCACCGGCCGGGTCCGCGCACACGAACTCACCGGCCGCCACACCCTCGGCGATGACCTCCGCGATGGCCGCCTTCCACTGCCTGTCCAGGTCCCGGGTGACATCGCGGAGCGCGGGCTCGCGCAGGGCCACCGCCCAGCCCTCGATCCACAGCCGCCATCCCTTGGCCTGCCCGGTCGGCGCGTACCAGCGCACCGCCGCCCGCAGCCGGCGCAGCGCGGTCGTCCGGCGCCCCAGCAGCCCGCGAAGATGCGCGAGATCGTCCGCCGCCGCGTACGTGAAGGCGGCGGCGACCAGCTTCTCCTTCGTCGAGAAGTGGTACAGCACCAGCGCGTTGCTCACACCGAGGGTCGCGGCCACGTCGGCGATCCTGACCGCCGCCACGCCCCGCTCCTCGATCTGCTCGATGGCGGCCCGCAGCAGTTCCTCCTGCCGCTCCGCCACGCTCAACCGCACTCTCGCCACGCCGTCACCCTAGCCGTTGTCCCCCGGTCGCCGAAGCCGTCCGGCGTCCCCCTGCCGGCCCGCGCCGTCCGCTCCCTTCCCGGGTTCGTCACCGGTACCAGCCGAAACGCTCCGCGATCAGCGGCAGCCGGTCGGCCGCGAGGGCGTGCGCGGCCGCCCGCGGGCTCGTCCCGTCGGCCGACGCGCGGTCGAGCGTCAGGCCGACCAGGGCGCGCATCGAGCGGCGGATGTACGCGAACGCCTCCTCGGCGTCGGCACCGATGTCACCGAACAGCGTCCACCACCACCAGGCGTTGGTCGCGGAGTTGACGACCACGTCCGGCAGCACCGTCACCCCGCGCGCGGCGAGCAGCTCCTCCGCCTCCGGAACGACCGGCATGTTGGCGGCCTCGACGATCCAACGGGCGCCGATCTCCTCCTGGTTCACGGTGTCGATCGCGTACGACACGGCCGCCGGCACCAGCACCTCAGCCGCCGCGGACAGCCAGGCGTCCCCGGACAGTTCGAGGTCGTCCGGGCCGAGCACCCGGCGGTCCACGGTGCCGTAGCCGTCCCGCGCCGCCAGCAGGGCCTCGACGTCGAGGCCCGCCGGGTTGGCGATCGTGCCCTTGATGTCGGCGACGGCCACCACCGTCAGGCCCGCGCGAACGAGGAAACGGGCGGTGGCCCCGCCCATCGTGCCGAGACCCTGCACGGCGACCCGGGTCCCCGCGTACGGCACTCCCGCCCGGTCCAGGGCCGCGAGCACCGACTCGGCGACCCCGCAGCCGCCGGCCAGCTCGTCCAGGCCGATGCCGTCCACCTCGACCGCGAAGGCGTCCGCGAGCCGCCCGCGGGCCGCCGCCTCGTCGTCCAGCAGCGGATACACCGCCTGGACGGAGGAGACCAGCCCCGCCTCGGCCGCCGCGCGGTCCACCGTCTCCTGACCGAGGCCGAGGTCCTCGCCGGTGGTCCAGCAGGTCTCGACGTACGGCCGCACGGCGCGCAGGTACCGCACGAGGAGCCCGTACGCCCCCGGGTCCCGCGGGTCGCAGTCGATGCCGCCCTTCGCGCCGCCGAGCGGGATGTAGCGGGCCCCGGGGCGGTAGTGCAGGGCCTCCTTCATGGTCATGCCGCGGGCGAGCCCCGTCACCTCCTCCAGTGTGCAGCCGGGCCGCATCCGCAGTCCGCCGCTGGCCACGCCCCGCACCAGCCGGTCCACCACCAGGAAGCCCCGGCGGCCGGTGACGTGGTCGGTCCAGACGAGCGACATCCAAGGGGCGGTCACGGGGTCTCCAAAGGGGCCGGGGCGCAGCTCCGAGGCTGCCGGCCGGACGGTGCGACAGCGGGTGGTACTGAACGGTGGGTCAGTATTAGGAGCCGGTCCGGCAGCTGTCAACGTGTTCGGCGGAAGCCCGCTGACGGCAGTCGGCACCCCGGCGGGTCGGGACTGTCGGCGGGGCCGACCATAATGGAAACCTCACCCACTCCACCGGGAGGTACCGTGACCGGTCTGCGTTCCCCGAACTCCGGGCTCCGCGCGCTGCGGCCCGCGGCCTTCGGCGCGGACCCGGGCGGCGAGCGCCTGGCACGCATCCGCCGCTCGCCCCACTTCAAGGACGGTGTCTTCCAGAACCCGGGCGGCCCCGCACGCACCCGCCCCGCCGGCTCCACGCTCGACGTCGCCAAGGTGTTCCTCGACAAGGACACCCGGCCCCTGCGCGCCCCCAGGGGCACCGTCCCGGTGCACCCCACGACCTACGCCGACCTGGCCCGGCCGCCCGCCACCGGCCTCCGGCTCACCTGGGTGGGCCACTCCAGCGTGCTCGCGGAGATCGACGGGCACCGGGTCCTGTTCGACCCCGTCTGGGGCGAGCGCTGCTCCCCGTTCCCGTTCGCCGGGCCCAAGCGGCTGCACCCGGTGCCGCTGCCGCTGGCCGCGCTGGGACCGGTCGACGTCGTCGTCATCTCCCACGACCACTACGACCACCTGGACCTGCCCACGATCAAGGCGCTGGCCGGCACCGACACGCTGTTCGCCGTGCCGCTGGGCGTCGGCGCCCACCTGGAACACTGGGGCGTCTCCCCGGACCGGCTGCGCGAGCTGGACTGGCACGAGTCCACCCGGATCGGCGGCCTCACCCTCACCGCCACCCCGGCCCGCCACTTCTGCGGCCGGGGCCTGCGCAACACCCAGCACACCCTCTGGGCGTCCTGGGCCGTAGCCGGCGCGGAGCACCGGATCTACCACAGCGGTGACACCGGCTATTTCGACGGCTTCAAGGACATCGGCGCCGGGCACGGCCCGTTCGACGCCACGATGATCCAGGTCGGGGCGTACAGCGAGTTCTGGACCGAGATCCACATGACTCCCGAAGAAGGTGTGCGCGCCCACCTCGACCTCCAGGGCGGGGCCCCGCACGGCGTGCTCCTGCCGATCCACTGGGGCACCTTCAACCTGGCCCCGCACGCGTGGGCGGAGCCGGGGGAATGGATGCGGGACGTGGCCGAGGAAGCGGGGCAGACGGTGGCGTTCCCCCGGCCGGGCGAGCCGTTCGAGCCTGCCGGGAAGCTGCCGGTGGAGGCGTGGTGGCGGGCGGTGTCCGGCCCGATCGCGCGTCCCTGGCGGGGTTCCCGCGGTACCGCGGGCGCGGCCGGGACGAGCAGGGGTGAGCTCGACCTCGCCGGTGAGCGGTGACGTCGGTCGGGGACGAGCCGCGCGGGACGGCCCGGTTCCGCGTGGTGACGGGAGCTGCCGGAGCCGACCTGCTTCGCGTAGCGGTACGGTCGGCTCCGGGACGAGACGGGGCACCATGACCGACGTGTACGACACCGCCCCTGCGATCAGCCTGTCGAAGGTGCGGGACGCCGCACCCGGCCTTGTCAGCCTCTACAAGGAGGCCGGCTCCAGCCTTGAGGCGCACGGCCTGGAGGGAGTGCGCGCCGCGGTGTACCTGGTGCTGGACCGGTCCGGCTCGATGCGGCGCTACTACCGGGACGGCACCATGCAGCACCTGGGGGAACAGGTGCTCTCCCTGTCCGCCCATCTGGACGACGACGGCACCGTGCCCGTCGTGTTCTTCTCCACCGATGTCGACGGATCCACCGACCTGCGCCTTGGCGACCATCAAGGACGCATCGACAAGCTGCACGAGAACCTCGGCCACATGGGACGCACGAACTACCACTGGGCCATGGACGCGGTCATCGACCACTACCTCGAGTCCGGCAGCACCGACCCCGCCCTGGTCGTCTTCCAGACGGACGGCGGACCCACCAGCAGGCCGGCCGCCGAACGCTACCTGTGCAAAGCAGCTCGACTGCCGCTGTTCTGGCAGTTCGTCGGCTTCGGCGACCCCGACGACAACGAGTTCGCCTTCCTGCGCCGCCTCGACACCCTGGCCGTTCCCGAGCGCCGCGTCGTCGACAATGCCGGCTTCTTCCACGCCGGACCGGATCCCCGCTCGGTGGACAGCGGGCTGCTGTACGACCGGCTCCTGCGGGAGTTCCCGCACTGGCTCTCCGCCGCGCGCGGCGCGCGCATCATCCAGTGAGCACATGACGGGCTCCGCGGCGAAGCCGGCCGTCCGCCCACGGCCGCGCCCGCTCACTCGCCCGTACGCCCGGCGGGAGTCCCGTCAGGGCAGTGGGGCGCCGCGGGCGGCGACCCACAACTCGTACCACTCCTCGTGAGTGAGTTCCGGATCGCGGGACACCGCGTCCCCGCAGGCGCCGATGCGCTCGGGGCGGGTGGTGCCGACGACGGGGGTGATGCCCGCCGGATGGCGCTGGAGCCACCACAGCAGGACGGTCTCCGGTGTGGTGCCCTTGCGCCGGGCGAGGTCCGCGACGAGCCGGTTCACCCCCGTGTCCGTGCGGGTGGTGAAGCGGCCCCGGGCGAGCGGGCCCCAGGCCTGTAGCCGGACGCCGTTGGCCGCGCACCACTCCAGCGTGCCCGTCGCGAAGCCGTTCCGCGTGGCGTCCGGTGTGTTGAACACCGGGTGCCGGGACGACGGTGCTGCCCGGGGATTGTGCCGTGTGGTGGGCAGCCTGACATGCGTCCGGTACAGACCGTCCCCGTCACCATTCGGCTCGCCGACATCGCCGCGCAGGCTGGGGTGAGCGAAGCGACCGTCAGCCGGGTCCTCAACGGAAAGCCGAGCGTCGCCGCCGGTACCCGGCAGGCCGTCCTGGCCGCCCTCGATGTGCTGGGCTACGAGCGCCCGCTGCGGCTGCGGCAGCGCAGCGAGGGCCTGGTCGGCCTGATCACCCCGGAGCTGGACAACCCCATCTTCCCGGCGCTCGCGCAGGTCATCGGGCAGGCGCTGACCAGACAGGGTTACACCCCGGTGCTCGCCACGCAGACCCCCGGCGGGTCCACGGAGGACGAACTGACCGAGATGCTGGTGGAACGCCCGGTGGCGGGCATCATCTACGTCTCCGGGCTGCACGCGGACACCACCGCCGAGATGCGGCGCTACGGGCATCTGCGCGCCCAGGGCGTGCCGTTCGTCCTCGTGGACGGCTTCTCGGCGAAGGTGCAGGCTCCGTTCATCTCGCCCGACGACCGTGCGGCGATGCCCCTGGCGGTGGCCCACCTGGTCTCCCTGGGCCACACCCGCATCGGTCTGGCCGTGGGCCCCAAGCGCTTCGTCCCCGTCCAGCGCAAGATCGAGGGCTTCGTACGGGCGCTGGAGGACCAGCTGAACCTGCCGCCGGACATGGTCGAGTCGACGCTGATCCAGCACTCCCTCTACACCCTGGAGGGCGGCCAGGCCGCCGCGGCGGCCCTCATCGACCGGGACTGCACGGCGGTGGTCTGTGCCAGCGACATGATGGCGCTCGGAGCGGTACGGGCGGCCCGGCAGCGCGGCCTGGCGGTGCCCCGGGACTTCTCCGTCGTCGGCTTCGACGACTCGCCCCTGATCGCCTTCACCGATCCGCCCCTGACCACGATCCGCAAGCCGGTGCCCGCGATGGGCCAGGCCGCGGTGCGCGCGCTGCTGGAGGAGGTGGGCGGGACGCCCGCGCCGCACAGCGAGTTCGTCTTCATGCCGGAACTGGTGGTACGCGGCTCCACGGCCTCGGCCCCGAGGAGGCGGCACCTGGCCGGCTGAGCACGGCCTCGAAGAACACCGATCATCCAAGGCCATAGCGTCACCGTCAGTGATTTTGAGGCGGGGGTGGGGGCGCCTGCGCGGAAGCGGGAAGCACGCGCAGGCCACGTCGAGAGGCGGGCGCCGCCGGACGGCGACCAGGAACCGCCCTCCCGGCCCGCTCCGCCCCACCTTCTTTTTCCGACCGCTTTCGACCAGCTCTTTTCGCCGACTTCCGAAACGGCCCCAGCTGTTCAGTCGAGTTATCGGTCCGGCGTACGACGCTTAATACCAGAGCGGGACGCTCCTGGCGGGAGTTTGTCAACTGCCCTCCGCACATGAGGCGCAGGCAACTACGGTGAGTGTCTGCCGGGCGACGCGCGGCCGGGTCTCCCGGTTCCGTCGCCGACGGCGCGGTGACGCCTGTCCGCAGCGCGCACCGCAGGACACCCTTAGGCCCGACGGACCAGTACGAGGACGCAGATGTCTCACCTCCGAGCACCGGCCACCCGTGCCGAGCGCCGCGAGGGCGGCCGGCACGGGCGACCGGTCGCCCGACCCGCTCCCGCACTGCCCGAGACGCACATACGGCCCCAGCTCATGCGGCTCGCCGTCCTGCCGCCCCTCGCTGTCGCCCTCGGCGCCACCGCCGCCGTCCTCGTCAGCATCCGCTCCACCGGCGTACGCACCGGCCCCACCCTGTGGGCCGTGCTCGCCGGAGCGGTCACCGTGGCCGTCGCCGGCATCCTCATCGCCGCCGTGGCCGCCGACCGCGCCGCCCGCTCGGTCGCCGACCGCGTCGACGCCCTGCGCCGCACCGCCGCGCTCGGCGAGGCCGACCTGCACGACCTGGTCGACGCGCTGCGCCAGGGGGAGGCTCCGCCCCGGCGCGGCCCGCGCCGCCGGCCCCCCGCGGACGCCGACGACTTCGAACTGCTCGCCGCCGACCTGGCCCGCGCGCACGACGGCGCCGTCACCGCCGTCGTGCGCGCCGCCCAGCTCTCCAGCCAGGCGGGCAGCGAGCAGAAACTCGAGGTGTTCGTCAACCTCGCGCGCCGGCTCCAGTCCCTCGTGCACCGCGAGATCTCGATCCTCGACGACCTCGAGAACGAGATCGAGGACCCCGACCTCCTCAAGGGCCTGTTCCACGTCGACCACCTGGCCACCCGTATCCGGCGGCACGCCGAGAACCTCGCCGTGCTCGGTGGCGCGGTCTCCCGGCGGCAGTGGAGCAACCCGGTCGACATGACCGAGGTGCTGCGTTCCGCCATCGCCGAGGTCGAGCAGTACTCCCGGGTGAAACTGGTGCCGCCGATCGACGGCGAACTGCGCGGCCACGCCGTCGCCGACGTCATCCACCTGCTCGCCGAACTCATCGAGAACGCCACGGTGTTCTCGGCACCGCACACCCCGGTGCTGCTGCGCGCCAGCCTCGTCACCGCCGGGCTCGCCGTGGAGGTCGAGGACCGCGGGCTCGGCATGCCCGTCACCGAGCAGAACCGGATGAACGCGCTGCTCGCCGACCCCGACCAGGTCAACGTCGCCAGCCTGCTGGCCGACGGCCGGATCGGCCTCTACGTCGTCTCCCAACTCGCCCGCAGACACGGCATCCACGTCCGGCTCCAGAGCAACATCTACGGCGGGGTGCAGGCCGTCCTCGTCGTCCCGCAGGCGTTGCTGGGCAGTGCGCCGGCCACCGTGGGCGCGGACGCCGTGGCGCCACCACAGCCGCGGACACCGGGTGGCGTGACTCCCGGTCAGGGCGGTGCCGGGCAGGTGGGCACAGCGGTGACGACGGCTGCCGCGGATCCGCCCGGCGCCGGGTACGCGACCGGAGCCGGCAGCACGGCCGCGGCAGGGAGCCCGCATGTCGCGGGGAGCCCGGCCGTGGCGGGCACCGCGGGCGGACCGGAAGGTGACGCCGGGAGTGGCTTCGCCGTCGCGGGCGCGTCCGAGGCCGGGGCGGGTGCGGGGCAGGCTCCGGCCACCGGACGACGGCGGCACGCCCAGCGCGGACCCGGGCGGCGCGGCGCGGAGAGCGGCACCGGGCCGACCGGTGCCGGACCGGCCGATGCGGAGAACGGTTCCGGGGGGCGTGCCGCCGAGGACGCCGGACACGTACGCCATGACGGTGTCCCGGCACCGCTTCCCGTGCGCGGCGCCCAGCGGGCGCGGCCCACCCCCGCCGCGGTCCTGCCCGGTGTCAGCGCCGCGGACCGGCCGGTCGTGGAGGCCCATGCCGGCATCCTGCCCACCCCCCGCGCCGACGCCGTGCGCGGCACCATGGACAAACCCCAGCTGCCCAGACGCCGCGCCCAGGAACACCTCGTGCCCCAGCTGCGCGGCGGCCCCGCGCCTCGCCAGGACACCGACACCGTCGCCGGCCACGACCCCGGTCTGATGGCCGCCTTCCAGCGCGGAATCGGACTCGCCGAGGCCCGGCAGCACCTGGACCCGACGTACGAGAACCCGACGTACGAAAACCCGACGTACGAGAACCCGACGTACGAGAACCCGACGTCCGGGCAGGCGCCGGTCATGGAGCCGTCCGGCATGGGTTCGGACCACATGGGTTCGGGCCACATGGGTTCGGGCCACATGGGTCCGCCCCCCACCCCCCAGCCGCACGCCCATGTGCCCGTGCCCGTGCCCGAAGGCATCCGCGGTACCGGCCGGACCGGGGGGAGCGCGCCGGCCGGATGACCGCCCCCGCACGCGTACGCCGTACCCCCGCCCCCAGCGCGCCCCCACACCTTCGTACCGCAAGGAGTCGATCCACCATGGCGAGCGAAGCGCCGACCGCCCACGCGTCCGACCTCGACTGGCTGCTGAGCGGCCTCGTGCAGCGCGTACCGCACACCAGCAGCGCGGTGCTCCTGTCCTGCGACGGACTGGTCAAGTCCGTGCACGGCCTCGACCACGACAGCGCCGACCACATGGCGGCCCTGGCCTCCGGCCTGTACTCCCTCGGCCGCAGCGCGGGCGTCCGGTTCGGCGACGGCGGCGAGGTACGCCAGGTCGTCGTCGAACTCGCCTCCACGCTGCTGTTCGTCACCACCGCCGGCTCCGGCACCTGCCTCGCCGTGCTCGCCGGCCGTGAGGCCGACGCGGCGGTGCTGGGCTACGAGATGGCGATGCTGGTCAAGAGCGTCCGCCCCTATCTGGTGACCGCGCCCCGGCAGCACACCGTCGAACCCACGGCGACGAGGCCTTGAGCGTGACCGCGGCCGGTGACGGGCCCTGGCTGGACGCCGCGGCCGGCCGCCTGGTGCGGCCGTTCACGGTCAGCAACGGCCGTACCAGACCCAGCGTCGCCCTCGACCTGATGTCGCAGGTGATGTCCACCGGCGTCACCCCGCTGGGCTACCTCGGGCCCGAATACGCGCAGGCCCTCGACCTGTGCCGCGCGCCCGTCTCGGTCGCCGAGCTGGCCGCCCAGCTCCGACTGCCCGCCGTGGTGACCAAGGTGCTCCTGTCGGACCTGGTCGACTGCGGGGCGCTGACCACCAAGCCGCCCGCCTACCACCACACTCCCACTGACCGGTCTCTGCTGGAGGCAGTGCTCGATGGACTACGACGACAGCTCTGACCCGTTCCCCACCGCACTCAAGATCCTCGTCGCGGGCGGGTTCGGGGTCGGCAAGACGACCTTCGTGGGAGCGGTCAGCGAGATCGCGCCGCTCAGCACGGAGGAGCTGCTCACCACGGTCAGCGTCGGCACGGACAGTCTCGACGGCATCGAGAACAAGATGGAGACCACCGTCGCCATGGACTTCGGCCGGATCACCCTCGATCCGCAGCACGTCCTCTATCTCTTCGGCACACCGGGGCAGGAGCGGTTCTGGTTCATGTGGGACGAGCTGTCCGAGGGCGCGCTCGGCGCGGTCATCCTCGCCGACACGCGGCGCCTGGAGGACTGCTTCGCCGCCGTGGACTTCTTCGAGGAGCGCGGGCTCGCCTTCGTCGTCGCCGTCAACGAGTTCGACGGCTCCTACCGTTACGACGCCGAGGAGGTGCGCTCCGCCATCGACCTCGACCCGCAGGTACCGGTGGTCCGCTGCGACGCCCGGATCTCCAGCTCCGGAGTCCAGACCCTGCTCACCCTCGTACGCCATCTCCTCGCCCACGCCCCGGCGACCGCGCCCACCCACGGCGCCCACAGGTGATCCCGCCCTACCAGTACGGAGCCCCTCTATGAGGTACGCCCACAGCGACGGAGCCCGGCCATGAGCTACGAGCCGCCCCGGCCGGTCCGGGGCCTGCTGCTCACCCCCGAGGACAAGGAGGCCCCCGCCCGCGTCCACCGGTTGCGCCGGCTCGGCCTGGCGGACCGGCCCGACGCCGTGCTCGACGCCTTCGCCGGGCACCTCGCCCAGCTCACCGGCGCGCCGTACGCCATGGTGAACTTCGTCGGCGAGGACCACCAGTTCTTCGCGGGCCTGAGCGCCCCGGCGACCGCCCCGGTGGTACGGGAGGACGGCGGCAGGGCCCGCATCGGCCGGGTGCTCCCACGCGACCATGGGTTCTGCCCCCATGTGGTGGTACGCCACAAGGCACTGGTCCTGGAGGACGTCCGCGACTATCCCCGGTTCGCGGGCAACCCGATCGTCGACGCGTACGGCATCCGTTCCTATCTCGGCGCCCCACTCATCGACAGCTCCGGTATGGCACTCGGCACCGTGTGCGCCGCCGACATGGCGCCCCGTGCCTGGGGCAGGCCCGGCCTGGAGACCATCAAGGGGCTGGCCGCCGACCTCGTCGTACGCCTCGAACGGAGCGCGGCGGACGGCCTGCCCCTGTGATCCGGAGGGCGGCGGGAGGGGCCTGAAGGAAAGCTGAGGCGACGGTTAAGAAAAGCTCGATGGACCCCGGCCCGCGCATACGGCAGATTGCAGGGTGATTCCACCCCTCCGACCCGGTGCCCGGTTGCTTCGGCATGCCCGCGGACCGGGTCTCACCCACAGGAGCCGTAGCGTTGAAGGCGCTGGTCAAGGAGAAGGCGGAGCCGGGACTCCGGCTGACGGACGTACCGGAGCCCGTCATCGGCCCCGGTGACGTACTGATCAAGGTCATGCGGACCGGTATCTGCGGCACCGACCTGCACATCCGGGCCTGGGACGGCTGGGCCCAGCAGGCGATCCGTACACCGCTCGTGATCGGACACGAGTTCGTCGGACAGGTCGTCGAGACCGGGCGGGACGTGGCCGACATCCGCATCGGCGACCGGGTCAGCGGCGAGGGCCACCTGGTGTGCGGCAAGTGCCGCAACTGCCTGGCCGGCCGCCGCCACCTGTGCCGCGCCACCGTCGGTCTCGGCGTCGGCCGCGACGGCGCGTTCGCGGAGTACGTCGCGCTGCCCGCGGCCAACGTCTGGGTGCACCGCGTCCCCGTCGACCTCGACGTCGCCGCGATCTTCGACCCGTTCGGCAACGCGGTGCACACCGCGCTGTCCTTCCCGCTGGTCGGTGAGGACGTCCTGATCACCGGCGCCGGCCCCATCGGCCTGATGGCCGCCGCGGTGGCCCGGCACGCGGGCGCCCGCAACGTCGTCATCACCGACGTCAGCGAGGAGCGCCTGGAGCTGGCCCGCAAGATCGGCGTCAGCCTCGCCCTGAACGTCGCCGAGACCCCGATCGCCGACGGGCAGCGGGCGCTGGGGTTGCGCGAGGGCTTCGACATCGGCCTGGAGATGTCCGGCCGTCCCGAGGCCATGCGGGACATGATCGCCAACATGACGCACGGCGGCCGGATCGCCATGCTCGGCCTGCCCGCACAGGAGTTCCCGGTCGACTGGGCGCGGATCGTCACCTCGATGATCACCATCAAGGGCATCTACGGCCGGGAGATGTTCGAGACCTGGTACGCGATGTCGGTGCTGCTGGAGGGCGGTCTGGACCTCGCCCCCGTGATCACCGGCCGGTACGGGTACCGCGACTTCGAGGCGGCCTTCGCCGACGCCGCCGGCGGCAAGGGCGGCAAGGTCGTCCTCGACTGGACCGCGTAGCCCGCACCGGACCCGACTCCCCTTCTCCGTCTGCGCCTTCAGGAGCACCCCATGTTCGACACCGTCCGCGACGACCTGCGCGCCACCCTCGACGAGATCCGCGCCGCCGGCCTGCACAAGCCCGAGCGGGTCATCGGCACCCCGCAGTCCGCGACCGTCGGCGTCACCGCCGGCGGCCGTCCCGGCGAGGTCCTCAACTTCTGCGCCAACAACTACCTCGGCCTGGCCGACCACCCCGAGGTGATCGCCGCGGCCCACGAGGCCCTGGACCGCTGGGGCTACGGCATGGCCTCCGTCCGCTTCATCTGCGGCACCCAGGAGGTGCACAAGGAGCTGGAGGCCCGGCTGTCGGCGTTCCTCGGCCAGGAGGACACGATCCTGTACTCCTCCTGCTTCGACGCCAACGGCGGTGTCTTCGAGACCCTGCTCGGCGAGGAGGACGCGGTGATCTCCGACGCCCTCAACCACGCCTCCATCATCGACGGCATCCGCCTGTCGAAGGCCCGCCGCTTCCGCTACGCCAACCGCGACCTCGCGGACCTGGAGACCAAGCTCAAGGAGGCGTCCGACGCCCGGCGCCGCCTGATCGTCACCGACGGCGTCTTCTCCATGGACGGCTACGTGGCCCCGCTGCGCGAGATCTGCGACCTCGCGGACCGTTACGACGCCATGGTCATGGTCGACGACTCGCACGCCGTCGGCTTCGTCGGCCCCTCCGGCCGTGGCACCCCCGAACTGCACGGCGTCATGGACCGCGTCGACATCATCACCGGCACCCTCGGCAAGGCCCTCGGCGGCGCCTCCGGCGGTTACGTCGCCGCCCGCGCCGAGATCGTCGCCCTGCTGCGCCAGCGCTCCCGCCCGTACCTGTTCTCCAACACCCTCGCCCCGGTGATCGCCGCCGCCTCCCTGAAGGTCCTCGACCTGCTGGAGTCGGCCGACGACCTGCGCGTGCAGCTCGCCGAGAACACCGCGCTGTTCCGCCGCCGGATGACCGAGGAGGGCTTCGACATCCTCCCCGGCGACCACGCCATCGCCCCCGTCATGATCGGTGACGCCGCGAAGGCCGCCCGCATGGCCGAGCTGCTGCTGGAGCGCGGCGTCTACGTGATCGGCTTCTCCTACCCGGTCGTCCCGCAGGACCGGGCGCGCATCCGCGTCCAGCTGTCCGCCGCGCACTCCACGCAGGACGTCGACCGCGCGGTCGACGCGTTCATCGCCGCGCGCGCCGAACTGGAGGCCTGAGCAGGCCGGACACCCTGGGATAATCGGGGGCATGATCGAGGCACGGCGGCTCCACATCCTCCGTGCGGTGGCCGACCACCGCACGGTCACCGCGGCGGCCGCCGCGCTCTACCTCACCCCCTCGGCCGTCTCGCAGCAGCTGACGGCGCTGGAGCAGGAGACCGGCCACCGGCTCGTCGAGCGCGGCGCCAAGGGGGTCCGGCTCACCCCGGCCGGTGAGATCCTGCTCAGCCACACCAACGCGGTCCTCGCCCAGCTGGAGCGGGCCGAGGCCGAGCTGGCCGCCTACGGTTCGGGCGAGGCGGGCACGGTCACCGTGGCGGCGTTCGCGACGGGCATCGCCCAGGTCGTGGCCCCCGCGGTGGCCCGCCTCGCGGCCTCGGCACCCGGCATCCGGATCCGGGTCCAGGACGCGGAGGGCGACGCCAGCCTGCCCATGGTCCTGGACCGGCAGGTCGACGTCGCGGTCGCCGTCGAGTACCGGGGCGCCCCGGCCGCCGGCGATCCCCGCCTGACCCATGTCCCGCTGTACGCCGAGCCGTTCGACGCGGTCGTCCCCCTGGGGCACCGGCTGGCGGACGCCCGCGAGGTCCCCCTCGCCGACCTGGCCAAAGACCCGTGGATCGGCCCGTATCCCGGCAACCCCTGCCACGACGTGGTCGTCCTGGCCTGTGAGAGCGCCGGTTTCCAGCCCCGCCTGGAGCACTCCTCCGACGACTTCCGCGCCGTCGTCGCCCTCGCCTCGGCCGACGCCGGTGTCGCCCTCGTACCGCGCTCCGCGCTGCGCGGCATGGATCTCACCGCCGTGGTCGTGCGGCCCGTCGACGGCGTCGCCCCGACCCGCAGGGTCTTCGCCGCCGTACGCCGCGGGGCCGAGGGGCACCCGCTGATCCGCCCGGTGCTCAAGGCCCTGGGCGAGGCCGCGCAGGCGTGAGGACTCCGTAACCGGCCCGTCTCACACGCGGGATAGCGTCCCGCATATGAGAACCGAGGACGCCGTCGATCACCTCATCGGTGCCCGGCTGGCCGAGCTGCGCGCCCAGCACGGCTGGACCCTGGGCGAGTTGGCGGAGCGCAGCGGAGTGAGCCGGTCCACCCTGTCCCGTGCCGAACGGGCGGAGACCAGCCCCACCGCCGCCCTCCTGAACCGGCTCTGCCATGTCTACGGCCGCACGATGTCCCAGCTGCTCAGCGAGGTCGAGGCGGCACCGGCCGCACTGGTGCCGGCCGCCGGCCAGCAGGTGTGGGAGGACCGTGCCTCCGGGTTCGTCCGCCGGTCGGTGTCGCCGCCGCACGCCGGACTGCGCGGCGAACTGGTCGAGGGCCGCCTCCGCGCCGGCGCGGACATCGCCTACGACCGCCCGCCCGTGCCCGGCCTGGAACAGCACATATGGCTGCTGGAGGGGGCCCTGGAAGTGACCGTCGGCGGCCGGGTCCACGAGCTCGGGGCGGGCGACTGCCTGCGGATGCGCGTCCACGGGGCGACCCGGTTCCGCTGCGCCGGCCCGGCCGCGGCGCGGTACGTGCTGGCGGTGGTACGGCCATGAGGCTGGAGCGCTGGGACGGAGCCCGCGTCCGCGAACGGGCCGCCGACCTGGCGGCGCTGCTGACCGACACCGTGGCCTCCGGCGCCTCGGTCGGCTTCCTCGCGCCGCTCGGCCACGCGGAGGCGGTCGCGTGGTGGCGGGAGCGGGCGGACGCCACGGAAGCGGGCCATATCGCCGTCTGGGCGGCCGTGGACCCCGCGGACCGGGTGGCCGGCACGGTGGGCCTGGCCTTCCCCGGCAAACCGAACAGCCGGCACCGCGCGGAACTCGTCAAACTGATGGTGCACCGCTCCGCGCGCGGGCGGGGACTCGGCCGCCGGCTGCTCGCCATCGCCGAGGACGCGGCCGTGGCCGGCGGGATCACCCTGCTCCACCTCGACACCGAGACCGGCAGCGCCGCCGAGGAGCTGTACCGCTCGGCGGGCTGGACCGTGGCCGGCATCATCCCCGACTACGCCGCCGCTCCGGCGGGCGGGCTGCGGCCGACGACGCTGTACTACAAACGGCTCCCGGGGTGACTGTCAGTGGCGGGAGCTACGGTGCGTGGCATGCCGGATGCAGAAGACGTACGCCGTATTGCCCTGTCCCTGCCGGAGACCACGGAGAAGATCGCCTGGAACATGCCCACCTTCCGGGTGGCGGGGAAGATGTTCGCGACCCTGCCCGAGGAAGAGACCTCCCTCGCCGTGCGCTGCCCCAAGGAGGAGCGCGAGGAACTGGTGCTGGCCGAACCGGAGAAGTTCTGGGTCGCCGGCCACGAGGCGCAGTTCGCCTGGGTGAGAGCGAGACTCGCCGCCCTGGAGGACGAGGACGAGCTGCGGGACATCCTCGCCGACTCCTGGCGCCAGGCCGCCCCGCCCCGACTCCTGGACGCCCATCCCGAGTTGCTCCAGTCTGTGGAGTCCGTGGAGCACGGCGAGTCCGGGGAGTGAAAATCCCGGTGCGCGCGAACGGGGCGTGACAGGATCCCGCGCGGCGGCACCGGGGCGCGGGGGAACGTGTGGTGCGGGGCAGCGGTCGGACCCCGGGCGCGGGTCCGGGGCGGACACAGCGCGGGGGAGCGGCGTCGCCGGGGCCGGGAGTCCGGCTCCACGAGGGGGAGGGGGAGCACGGGCATGACGGGAACCGACGCCCGACGCGGCAGTGCCGTACGGGATGTGCGCGGCACCGCGGCCGGCGGCCCGGCCGTCTGGTCGCGGGACTTCGCACTGTTCTTCGTGGCCCGGGCCGTCGCCCGCCTCGGCGACACCATGCTGCCCGTGGCTCTCGCCACCGGCCTGCTGGAGCAGGGTTACGGCGCGGGCGCGGTCGGTCTCGCCATGGCCGCCACGACCGCCGCGTTCGCCGGACTGGTCGTCTTCGGCGGGGTCATCGCCGACCGCTTCAGCACCCGGAAACTGATGATCGGCGCCGACCTGGTCCGGCTCGGCACCCAGTCGCTCGCCGCGGGTCTGTTCTTCACCGGGCATGTGGTGCTGTGGCAGATCTGCGCCATCGGGGTCGTCAACGGCATCGCCGGGGCCGTCTTCCAGCCGGGCGTGGCCAGTACGGTGCCCCGGCTCGCCGCCGACATCCAGGGCGCGAACGGCGCGATCCGTATCGCCGAGTCCGCCGCCCAGCTCGCCGGCCCGGCCGTCGCCGGCGTCCTGGTCGGTCTCGCCTCGCCCGGCGGTGTCTTCGCCGCGCACGCCGCCACCTACACGGTCAGCGCCCTGTGCCTGCTGCTGCTCAGGCTGCCCCCGCCGCCCGCGGGCGTCCGCGCCGCCACCGGCTCCGGCATGCGGGCCTTCCGCGCCGATCTCGTCGACGGCTGGCGGGAGTTCCGTGCCCGCACGTGGTTGTGGGGCGTGATCGCCGTCTGGTGCCTCTTCATGATCGCCGTATGGGGTCCGGCCGTCCCGCTGGTGGCCACGGAGGTCGTCGGGCACCACGGCCCGGGCGCCTACGGCCTGGTCAACTCGGCCCTGGGCGGGGGTACGGTGATCGGCGGCCTGATCGCCCTGCGGCTGCGGCCCCGCCGCATGCTCCGGGCGGGTGCCGTCGCCCTGTTCGCCTTCTTCGGTTTCCCGGCGGCCGTCGGGGCGGGACTCGGCGTACCGGCCATGGCGGCCGGGGCCGCGCTCGCCGGCGCCGGGATATCGTTCTGGGGCGTCATGTGGGCGACCAGCGTGCAGACCCAGGTCCCGGCCGACGTCCTCAACCGCATCCACGCCTACGACGTGGCCGGTTCGCTCGCCATGATGCCCATCGGCCAGGCCCTCGCCGGCCCCGCGGCCGGGGCACTGGGCGCCGGTCACGTCCTGCTGATCGCCGGCGCGGTGAGCCTGGTCGTGGCGGCGGCCCTGCTCGCGGTCCCGGCGATACGCGACCTGGTCCGGGCCGACGCGGACGCCCCCGCCCGCTGAGAGGCCGGCCCCCGACTTCCCGGTCGCGCGGCCTCCGCCCGTGCCGTCATACGGCGGTGGTGCGCCCGGCGCCCAGGTAGCCGGCGATCCGATGCCGCAGGCCTGTGGGGTCGAGCCCGTGGGCGGCCACGTGCTCCTCGATCGTGCCGTAGCGGCGCAGCTCGCGGCGCCCCACGCCGAGGCCGAGCACCCGGTGCGGGACGTCGGACAGCGCCTCACTCACCGCGGCCGTCGACGTCCCCGCGAGATACGGCTCGACCAGCACGACGTCCGTGCCCGCGGCCTCCGTCGCCCGGCGCAGCCCGGCCGCGTCGAAGGGCCGTACGGTCGTCGCGTAGAGCACGGTCACGTCCAGGCCCTCGGTGGCGGCGAGGACGGTGTCCAGCATCGGGCCGACGGCGACGACCACCCCGGCGCGGCCCGCGCGGACCGTGCGGAAGTGCCGCCCGTCGACGGGCCGGCCCTGCCCGTTGGACTGCACGGACAGTCGCACGTACACCTTGTCGTCGCCCGCGGCGACCGCGTGGCGCAGCAGCGTCTCGGCCTCGTCGGGATGCCCGGGGACATGCACGGTCCAGCCGTCCAGCGTGTCGAGGAGGGCCACGTCGCCCGGCGCCATGTGGGTGAAGCCACCGGCCGGCCAGTCGAACGAGGCGGCGGCACTCACCAGCACCGCCCCCGCGTCCTGGTGGCCCAGATCCAGCTTGACCTGCTCGAACGGCCGCTCGACGAGAAAGCTGGCGAAGGTGTGCACGACGGGCCGCAGCCCGGTGAGCGCCAGGCCCGCCGCCGTCCCGATCAGCAGCTGTTCGCGGATGCCGACGTTGATCACCCGGTCGGGGTGGCGGCGCATGGTCTCCCGGAAGCCGTCGGCACCGATCTCGGCGAGGACGACGGCGACCCGCGGGTCCTCGTCCAGCAGCCGGGAGACGACGGGGGCGAAACGGTCACGCATGGTGTCCATCAGAGAGAACCTTCTTGTGACGGGGAAGGGGGAGCGGCGGGGGTCAGGCGTTCTTCGGTTCGACACGGGCCACGATCACGTGCGGCCGGCCGGGATGCGGTGCGGTGAACGCGGCGTACAGCGCCTCGTGGTCGCGTCCGTCGGCAGTCACCGCGGACCAGCCCGCGGCCTCGAACCGGGCGGCGATCCCGCCGGGCCGCGCATGGCTGGCGGAGGAGTTGTCGATGACCACGGTGTGCAGCCGGTCCAGTGCGGCGGGCCCGGCGAAGGCGATCGCCTCGTGGTTGCTGCCCTCGTCCAGTTCCGCGTCCCCGGTCAGCACCCAGACCGCCGGACCGGGCAGGCCCTGCGCGCGCAGTCCCAGCGCGGTGCCCACGGCGATCGGCAGTCCGTGTCCCAGCGACCCGCTGCCGATCTCGGCGCCCGGCACCAGCACCCGGTCCGGGTGATGCCCGAGCGGGGAGTCGTACGACCCGAACCCGGGCAGCCAGGCGAGCGGCACGAACCCCTTCGCGGCCAGCACGGCGTAGTACGCCATGGGTCCGTGCCCCTTGCTGAGCAGGAACCGGTCGGGGGCCGGGTCGTCCCGCCGTTCCGGAGTGACCCGGAGCACGCGGTCGTAGAGCACCCAGAGCACGTCGAGCGTGGAGGTGGCCGCCGGGCCGTGCTTCTCGTCGCCGGTCATCAGCCCCATCAGACGGGGCAGGTCGTCGTATCCGTGCGTACGGCTGTCGTCCGCTGTGATCGTCATACGGACGATCGTGCGACCTCAAGCGGACTTGAGGTCAACAGGGAAACTGGCGCACGACCATCGATCCGAGTGCGGTATTGTTTCTCTGCGCGTTCGGCCGGGGGAAACCCCAGGTCAAACAGCATCGGGACGTGGCGCAGCTTGGTAGCGCACTTGACTGGGGGTCAAGGGGTCGCAGGTTCAAATCCTGTCGTCCCGACTCGTGAGAGTCGCAGGTGAGGGCCGGCTTCGGAGAGATCCGAACCCGGCCCTCGATCATTTCCGGGGTCGGCCGGGAACGTCGTGAGCACGCTCCGGCCCGCGCGGAGCGCTGCCCCCGTCGCCGCTAACATAACGTGCGTTATTTATGTGCGCGAGGGACGGTGCCGAGTGCCGGGTGTCAAGGCGGAGCGAGCCGCGCGGACGCGACAGCGGCTCCTGCTGGCCGCGGCCGAGGTCTTCGACGAGACCGGTTACGAGAAGGCGGCGGTGACCCAGGTCGTGGAACGGGCGGGGCTCACCCTCGGCGCGCTCTACTTCCACTTCGGCTCGAAACAGGGCCTGGCCGAAGCGCTGATGAACGCCCAGCCGACGACGATAGAGCCGCACCTGGAGTCGGCCGGGTTGCAGCGCGTGGTGGACATCACCCTGGTGTGGGCGGACCGCATGAAACGCGACCCCATTCTGCGCGCGGGAGTCCGCCTCACCGTCGAACAGGGCAGCCACGGGATGAACGACGCCTCCCCCTTCGAGCAATGGCGGACGCTCCTGCGCGGCCACCTCGACGTGGCGCGAGCCGACGGTGAACTCCGTGCGGCCGTCAGCCCCGACCGGCTGGCCCGTTTCCTCGTCGGCGCCTGCACCGGCATGCAGGTCTACTCGCAGCTCGCCACCCAGCGCGCCGACCTCATGGAACGTGTCCAGGACATGTGGGAACTGCTGCTGCCCAGCGTCGCCCCCGAGTCGGTGGCCGACGGGATCCGGGTCGACTCCGAACGCGTCCCTGCCTCCTGACCGCCACGGCGGCTGCTCTGCCGGCACCGCTGGTCGTGCGCCACGGGCGCCGTACAGCCTCGCCGCCGGCGACGGGGGATTCACCCGGCGGCGAGGCTGCGCCAAGCATAAAGAACGCTATTTATGTCTGTCTACGCGGGGGAGGGGTCCAATGCGACGGGACCCCGCGACGGAGGTGCCGGCCGCGGCCACCTCGCAATGAGTTGCCAATCGAAACCGTCATGGCCTACCGTCAAAACAGTTGCGTTCTGCTACTGATCGAGGTGGGGGTGCGATGGACGCCTGGCGGCGGTTGCTGCTCGCGGTGGTGTGCGGTGTCGCGGTGGCGGGCATCTATGCCGCGCAGCCGGTCCTGGAGCCGATGGGCCACGACCTCGGTCTGCCGCCGGGACTCGCCGGATGGATCGTCGCGACCGGCCAGTTCGGCTACCTGGCGGGGCTGGTGCTGCTGGTCCCGCTCGGCGACGTGGTCGACAGGCGCCGTCTCATCGCCATGCACCTCGCGGTCACCGCGGCGGGCCTGCTCCTGACGGCCTCGGCATCGGCCGCATGGGTGGCGTTCGCCGGGCTCGCGACGGCCGGAGTGTTCGCGGTGGTGGTGCAGACCACGGTGGCCTACGCCGCCTCGGTCTCGCCGCCCGCCGAACGCGGACGGAGCATCGGCGTCGTGACCTCGGGCGTCGTCGTCGGCATCCTGGGCGCGCGGGTCGCCACCGGCGTCCTGGCCGAGGTGTGGGGATGGCGGAGCGTCTATGCGGTGCTCGCGGTGCTGTCACTCGGGCTGGCGGCCCTCGTCCTCGTCGTACTGCCGTCGGAGGAGCGCCCCGGCCGGCCCGCGGGGTACCGGCGGGCCGTCGCCTCGATCGGCGGACTGTTCCGGCAGCGCGTGTTCCTGACGCGCGGGCTCGTCGCGTTCTTCCTGTTCGCCTCGTTCGGAACGCTGTGGAGCGGACTGTCCCTGCCGCTGGGGGCCGCGCCGTGGCAGCTGAGCGAGGGCCGGATCGGACTGTTCGGCATCGCCGGACTCGCCGGCGCGCTCGGCGCGGCACGCGCGGGACGGTGGGCGGACGCGGGACGGGCGGTTCCGGTCAGCGGTCTCGCGCTCACCCTGCTGATCGTCTCGTGGGCGGCGATCGCACGGCTCCCGTCGTCACTGTGGCTCCTCGTCGCCGGGATCGTGCTTCTCGACTTCGCGGTCCAGGTCGTCCATGTGAGCAACCAGCACCTGCTCACCACCGCGTATCCGGCTCGCGTCAGCGGCGTCGTCGGCAGCTACATGGTCTTCTACTCGCTCGGCTCCGCCCTCGGCGCGGCCGGGACCACGGCCGTCTTCAGCGCCCACGGCTGGGCGGGTTCCAGCCTCCTCGGGGCCGGGTTCGCGGCCTGCGCACTGGCCGTCTGGGCGATCGACAGGCGACCGCCCGTCGGCAGCGCGACCCCGGAACCGAGGCGGCGGGCACGCGGCCGGAGCGGCAGGAGGCGCGAAAGGGGTGACCGAGCCGGACACGTGCTCCGAGCGCTCCCCGGCCGCTGGGCCCGGGGGCGGGGCTCTCTGCCGGTCACTCGCCCTCGTACCCGTACGGCCTACGGCCCGGCGGACCATGCGGCATAATGGTTTCGGTCCGCAACTCATCGGGAGGTGTCATGGCGAACGACACCACGCGCGCCGCGAACCCCGGCTGGACCGACCCGGAGTGCCCCGTCGCCCGGACGCTCGACCTCGTCGGCGACAGGTGGAGTCTTCTCGTCATCCGCGACGCGATGGACGGAGCCCGCTCGTTCACCGAGTTCCAGCGACGCACCGGCATCGCCCGTAACATCCTCACCGACCGGCTCCGCAAGCTCACCGCGCACGGACTCCTCGTCCAGCGCACCGCGCCGTCGGGCCGCCGCCAGGAGTACGTGCTCACCGACACCGGCCGCGACCTCTTCCCCGTCATCCTCACCCTGCGGCAGTGGGGCGAACGCCACGCCTTCGCCCCTGGTGAGAGCCACTCCGTCCTGGTCGACCAGCACGGCACCCCGGTGCCGCGGCTCGCGCCGGCCGACGCCGCCGGGACCCCGCTCGACAGCGCTAGCACCCACGTGCGGAAGACCCGGTAGAGGCGGCTCCGGAGGGGATCCGAAGCCGCCCTCCGGTCGTTTCAGGACACGACACCCACATGGGCGAGCGCCTGCTTCAGCAGCGCCCCGTGCCCGCCCGGCATCTCGTTCTGCACCGCCGGCGAGGCGGCCTCCTGCGGACTGAACCAGACGAGGTCCAGCGCGTCCTGGCGGGGCCGGCAGTCACCGGTCACCGGGACGACGTAGGCCAGCGAGACCGCGTGCTGGCGCGGGTCGTGGTACGGGGTCATGCCGGCCGTCGGGAAGTACTCGGCGACGGTGAAGGGCTGGAGCGAGGCCGGGACGCGGGGGAGCGCCACCGGGCCCAGGTCCTTCTCCAGGTGGCGCAACAGCGCGTCGCGTACCCGCTCGTGGTGCAGGACGCGTCCGGAGACCAGGGCCCGGCTGACCGTTCCGTCCGGGCCGATGCGCAGCAGCAGCCCGATGCTGGTGACTTCACCGCTGTCGTCCACGCGTACGGGCACGGCCTCGACGTACAGGATCGGCATCCGGGCCCGGGCCATCTCCAGCTCGTCCGTGGTGAGCCAGCCGGGCGTGGTTTCGGTCATGTCAGACATTGCTTGATCATACTTTCCGGGTGGGGCGCCCGCGGGGATCGCGGGCCGGTTCGGATACGGGCGGTCCGTACAGCCGGCGGGCGTTGTCGCGGCCCGTCCAGTCCGCGATGCGCAGGGCGTCGGCCAGGCTCAACTCGTCGGCGTCCACCCGGTCCTGGAGGAGACCGGCGAGCCCCTGCCGGAAACACAGGGCGCCCAGATGGTGGAACTCGGCCACACCGTAGGCGTCCGAGCTGTACAGGAGCTTGCGGAACGGGGTGATCTCCAGCGCCTCCTCCAGCACGGCCCGGCAGCGGGCCGGACCGGTGTGGTGCAGGGCGAGACCGACGTCCAGGTACACGTGCTCGAACACCGCGGCCAGCCAGGCGGCTTGGCGCTGGTACGGCCAGCAGTGCAGCAGCAGCACCGGGATCGTGCCGGCGGTCAGGTGCAGCCAGTCGGCGAGCAGCGCGGGGTCGGCGCGGTGCAGCCGTACGTCCGCGTCGCCGAAACCGGTGTGCAGCTGAAGCGGCAGCCCCAGGTCCACGGCGGTCCACAGCAGGTGCCGGACCAGCACCGGATCGGTGAGCCGGCCGCCGGCCGCCAGCCAGTGCCCGGCCGCCCGCGCGACCTCGGCGTCCGCCGGGCGCTCCGGGTCCAGGGCGAAGCCGGTGCGGTACGCGGCGATGGACTTCACCGCCACCACGCCCGGCCGGCGCACGGCCTCCTCGGCGGTCGCGCGTAGGACGGCCGCGTACTCCCCGGCCGCCACGCCCCGCGCGGCCACCGATTCGGCGAGCTGTTCCAGCCGTACGACCTCGCAGGCGGTGCCGCCGGCCGCCGCGGCCAGCTCGGCGGGGCCGGTGACCGGGTGCGGGGCGTAGCCGGTGTCCACGCAGAACACCGCGGCCCCGGACGCCGTCAGGAAGCGCCGGTTGACCTCCTGCCAGCCCAGCTCCGCGCGCCGGGCCAGGTAGTCGGCGGGCGGCGCGTGCCGGGGGAGGTCTAGCAGGGGCGCGCAGTGGCGGCGCACGGCCACGCCTACGGGGCTGTCGAAGGACGAGACGCCGGGCCAGGCGTCGCCCTCGGTGAGCAGCGACTCGAAACCCCCGGCGTCCAGGTCGGCCGTCACCGCGCCGTGGCAGTGGTGGTCCACCAGCGGCAGCGCGGCGAGGGCCTCGTGGACCGGTCCCGACGCGGGCATGATCAGTACCTCCAGCGGTAGGCCGCCGCCACCTGGGTGTCGTCGAAGCCGTCGACGGCCGCCGCCTCGCCGAGCCGTACGGCGGTCACCGCGTCCGCGAGGACCGGGCCCAGCGCGGCCCGCAGCACCGGGTCCGCGCGGAACGCCTCGGCGGCCTCCGGCAGCGACCGCGGCAGCCGCCGTACGCCCAGGGCCGCCGCCTCCTGCGGGCCGTACCGGGCCGGGTCCCCGGTGATCTCCTCGGGCAGGACGCGATCCGACGCCATGCCGTCGAGGCCGGCGGCGATCACGCAGCCGAGAGCCAGGTACGGGTTGGCGGCCAGATCGACCGGCTTGACCTCCAGGTTGGCGTCCTGGGCGTGGCGGCCCGCCGTCCCCGTGATCACCCGCAGCGCGGCCTCGCGGGTCTCACGGCCCCAGGCGGTGAATACCCCCGCCCACTGGGAGGGTCTGAGCCGCAGATAGCTGGCCGGGCTCGGCGCGGTGACCGCCGTCAGCGCGGGGAGGCGGGCGAGCACCCCGGCGGCGAAGGCCTCCGCCTCGGCCGTCATGCCGTACCGGCGGTCACCGCCCGCGTGCAGGTTCACCCCGTCGCGCCAGCAGGACAGGTGCAGATGGCCGCCGTTGCCGACGCCCTCGCCGGTCACCGCGGGCGCGAACGACACCCTGAGGCCGTGCCGCTGGGCCACCGCCCGGATGGTCTGGCGGACCAGCACGCTGCGGTCGGCCGCGGCCACCGGGTCCTGCGCGCCCACCGAGATCTCGAACTGGCCGGCCGCGTACTCGGGATGCAGCTGGTCGACGGCCACGTCCTGCGCGGCGCACGCGGCCAGCAGATCGGCGGTGCAGTCGCTCAGCTCCACCTGCCGGATCGCGCCGTACGCCGGTCCGCGGACCGCCGGCACGAACTCCCCGTCGGGTGCCGAGCCGGTGCCCACCGACCACTCGATCTCGATCGCCGCCTTGAAGGCGAGGCCGTGCCGTTCGGCGGCGTCGGTGACGACCCGGCGCAGGAAGGTCCGGGTGCAGCCGGGGTGCCGGGTGCCCTCCTGGGTGATCCGGTCCACCGGCGCCCACGCCCAGCCGGGCTGCCCGGCCAGCGCCACCAGCCCGTCCAGGTCCGGGTAGAGCCGCAGATCGCCGTCGGGGGAGCCGAGGACGTCGGTGGTGACGGCGGAGTCACCGGCGAGGAACGTGTCGAACACCGGGGACATGCCGACGCCCCACGACACGGCCGCCTCCAGCCGGGCCGTCGGGACCGTCTTCACCCGGCCGACGCCCGCCGTGTCGACGTACGCCAGCACGATGCCGTGCACGCCCCGCGCGGCGAGGCCGGCGGTGAGCGCGGCGACCCGGCGCAGATCCGCGGGACGGCCGCCGGGCACGGGGTCGGCGAAAGTCGTCATACGTCCTCCTCGGCGGGCCCGGCGGCGCACGCGGCCGGCATCAGGGTCGCACGGCGGCCGGGCCGGACCGCGGCACCGGTGCGGCCGGCGCCGGCCCGGCGCGCCACCGCGGGCCGGGTACGAGGCCGGGTGCGGCCGGCGCCGGGGCGCCGGGGAGGGCGGCGGATCCGGCGTGCCCGCGGGCGGTGGCCGGCGGGGTGTGGTCCTCGCTCACGTGTCCGCCCTTCTCCTGTGCGGTCCTCCGCCGCCATTGTGCCGCCCGCTGATCCCCCGCGCCGGGAAACGGGCACCCTGGGCGGTTCCGGGCACGTGTGCGAACCGGGCCCCACCGGTTCCGGGCGCGCGGCGGGCATGAGGAACACTGGTCCGTAGCCCGGCCCCCGACCGAGAGCAGGACATGCCCGCCACGCCCGCGTCCCTGTACGACACGTCCCGCCTGCCCGCCGGCCCCGCCGACATCCGGCTGATCGTCACCGACATGGACGGCACGCTGCTGGACGACGCCAAACGGATCCCCGGCGGACTGTGGCCGATGCTCGCCGAACTACGCCGCCGCGGCGTGCTGTTCAGCCCGGCCAGCGGCCGTCAGTACGCGACGCTGGCCCGGCAGTTCGCCGACGTCGCCGAGGGCATGGTGTTCATCGCGGAGAACGGCACGTACGTGGTCCGCGACGGCGTGGAGCTGAGTTCCGACCCGCTGGACCCTTCCGTCGCCCCGGCGGTCGCCCGGACGGTACGGCGGCTGGTCGCGGGCGGCGCGGACGTCGGCGCCGTCGTCTGCGGCAAGCGGGCGGCGTACGTCGAGCGGACCGACGAGGCGTTCCTCGCCGAGGTGCGCACGTACTACGCCGAACACCGGATCGTGGACGACGTCACCGCCGTCGACGACGACGTGATCAAGGTGGCGCTGTTCGACTTCGGCCCCGCCGAGCACACCACCGCCCCGGCCCTCGCCGGGTTCGCCGCCACGCACCAGGTCGTCGTCTCCGGCGAGCACTGGGTGGACGTCATGAACCGCACCGCCAACAAGGGCACGGCCCTGCGCGGCCTCCAGCGCGCGCTCGGCATCAGCCCCGCGCAGACCATGGTGTTCGGCGACTACCTCAACGACCTGGAGATGCTGGACGCCGCCGACTGGTCCTTCGCCATGGCGGGAGCCCACCCCGAGGTGATCCGCCGGGCCCGCCACCTGGCCCCGTCCAACAACGACGACGGCGTACTGCGCACCATCGCCCGCGTCCTCGGACTGTAGTCCGGCCCCCGGTCCCGGCCGTCGCCCGTACGCGCGCCGCCGGGCCGGGCGGCGCGCCGGGGCGTCAGGGCTTTCGCGCGACCCCGCCGTACAGCGAGATCCGCTCCCGCGGTTCCTCCTCCGGGCGCCACTCCGCCACGGACACGATCCCGGGTTCCAGCAGTTCCAGCCCCTCGAAGAAGACGCCCACCTCGGCGTGCGAGCGGGCGACCAGGGTTACTCCGCCCGCGGCGTAGGCCGCGATGCCCGTGCGGACGCTCTCCGGGTCGAAGTCGGCGGTCATCGTCGACAGCACCAGGAAGCTGCCCGGCGCCAGCACGTCGACCAGGGCGGCCACCAGGTCGTGGGCGCCGTCCTCGTCGGCGATGAAGTGCAGCAGCGCGATGAGGGAGAGGGCCACCGGGCGGTCGAAATCCAGCACGCGGCCGGCCTGTTCGAGGATGGTGTGCGGATCGCGGGCGTCGGCCTGCACGTACTCCGTCACGCCGGCGGGGGTGCCGCGCAGCAGCGCGTGCGCGTGGGCCAGCACGATGGGGTCGTTGTCGACGTAGACCACCCGGGCGTCCGGGGTGACCGCCTGGGCGATCTGGTGCAGGTTCGGCTCGGTCGGTATGCCGGTGCCGATGTCCAGGAACTGGCGGATCCCCGCCTCCGCGGCCAGCGCGCGGGTGGTCCGGCGCATGAACGCCCGGTTCGCGCGGGCGGCCTTGGGGGCGCCCCCGTCGATCGCCGTGATCCGGCGGCCCAGCTCCTCGTCGACGGGGTAGTTGTCCTTGCCGCCGAGGAACCAGTCGTACACCCGTGCCGGATGCGGCCGGGTGGTGTCGATGCGCCGGCTGTCCGGTTCGGTCCCCGTCACGTGCTGCTCCTCCGCGCGTCCGGTCCCGGTGGTCGTTCCGGGACGTGCGGGGAGCAGTCTGACACGATCACGCGGTGCGGCGCAGACGGGCCCCGGTCCCCCGCCCGCCGGGTGCCGCCCGCGCCAACACGGCGGACGGCACGGGCGGTTGGGCGTCCCCGGCCGGCTTCCCGGTGTGTTCCGGGCGGAGCCGTCCGGTGCCGTGCCGCCGGCTGCCCGCTGGACGGCTGCCCGCCTACGGCCTGAGCGGGTCGTGGCCCAGTGTCATCAGCCGGTGCCGGCGGCGGGTGTCCGCCGGGGTGGTCTCGGGTGCGGGCTCGTTCTCCAGGTCCGTCAGGGACTCGACCCTGTCGACGACCTGGTGCATCACCCGGATGTCGTCGTCGGTGAGGTCGGTACGGCGCTTCTGGAGGATCGCGAGGACGTGCCGTCCGGTGGGCGAGCCCGACGCCTCCGGCAGCTGTTCCGTCTCCTCGTCGGCGTCCCGGACCTTCAGCCAGGCAGCCAGTTCCGCCGAGGTCATGTTGACCACGCGGTGGAAGTTCTCCCACAGCGCGTCGAGTTCCAGGGCGTCTGCCATGGTTCTCCCTTCCGTTCCGTGGGCCGGACGCGTCAGCCGGAGGCCTGCCCGGGCGAGTGGTTCTCGGCCTGGAACATCCAGCGCTGCTTCTCCAGGTCGGCCGTGATGGTGATCAGCAGATCCTGGGTGACCGGGTCGGCCTTCTCGGTCGCCCCGATCCGCTCGCGCAGCCGGTCGACGGCCTTCCCGAGCGATTCCACCATCAGCTCCACGACCTCCGTGTCGCGCAGCCAGCCGTCCTTGGTGCCGGGCAGGGTGAAGGCCGCGGCGACGGTCTCCGGCCGGCCGTCCGGCGACACGCCCAGCGCGGCGGCCCGTTCGGCGACCGTGTCCGAGTGCGCGCGGGCGGCGGTGACCACCTCGTCCAGCTGGAGGTGGATCGACCGGAAGCGCGGGCCCACGATGTTCCAGTGCGCCTGCTTCCCGATCAGTGACAGGCCGAGCAGGTCGACCAGGGTGTCCTGGAGGGCGGTGCCGGCGACGTCGAGCGCCTCGTCGGGCAGCGTGCTCTTGACCACGGTCATAGTGGGTCGGTCCCCTTTCGTCAGCATTCCGGGTCACGTCCGAAAGGGCGGGTGCCCCGGCTCGTCCGGAGGCAAACGCGCTGATCAGCGAGGCAGCACCCGGTCCAGGAAGGCCAGCGTCTGCGCGTGGACCGCCTCCTTGCACATCTCCTGGAACACCTCGTGGCGCGCTCCGGCGAAGATCCGTTCGGTCAGCCGGCCGCCGCTCAGGCGCCGCACCCCGGGCCGGCTGCCGGACAGCGGCACCAGCCGGTCGTCGTCCCCGTGCAGCCACAGCAGTGGCAGCGGCCCGACGTCGCCGCCCCGGTCGACGGTCTCCAGGGTCCGGGCGAACGCCTCCAGCGTCGGCCGCTTCATGGGCCCGTGCCAGACCAGTGGATCGGCCGCGTAGGCGGCGCCCACGGCCGGGTCCCGGGAGAGCGAGGACGGGCTGACCGGCAGGTCCGGGATCTCGTCGAGGGCGAGCAGCCGCCCCGGCAGCTCCCACGCGCCGATCACGGGCCCGGACAGGACCAGCGCGCTCAGCTCGTCGCCGTACCGCTGGGCGTACCGGGCCGCGACGAGGCCGCCCATGGAGTGACCGACCAGGACCAGCGGCAGGCCGGGGTGGGCGGTCCGGGCCAGGTCCGCCGCCCGGTGCACGTCCGTGACCACGTCCTCGAAGTCCTCGATCAGCACCCGTTCGCCGGCCGACCTGCCGTGGCCGACGTGGTCGGGTGCGTACACGGCGGCGCCGTGCCCGGTGAGCACGGCGGCGAGTTCCGCGTACCGGCCGGCGTGCTCGCCGTACCCGTGCGCGAGGAGGACGAGGAGGCGGGGCGCCGGATGCGGCCACTCGTGTACGGCGAGGGGTCCGTGCGGGCCGTCGAGCACGTGCTCGCGGACGTGGGGCATGTCTCCTCCAGCGGGCTCGGTGACGGCCGGGGGAATCTTCCCAGTGGGGCGGGCGGAGGTCTATAGTCGAAAACTAGCAGTGCTAATTAACAGGTGCTGTACCGGTCCGTGCTGATCCACAGCGTCGTAGGTCAGGAGTCCCAGCCGTGCGTCCCGTCCACTTCGCGGCCGCCCGCCGCACCCCCATCGGCAAGCTGCGCGGAGCCCTCTCGTCCGTCCGTCCCGACGACCTGGCGGCGACCGTGATCCGCCACCTGGTGGCCGGCGTGCCCGCCCTCGACCCCGCCCGCGTCGACGACGTCTACTGGGGCGCCGCCAACCAGGCCGGCGAGGACAACCGCAACGTAGCCCGGATGGCCGCCCTGCTCGCCGGACTCCCCGACTCCGTGCCCGGCGCCACCGTCAACCGGCTGTGCGCCTCCGGACTCGAAGCGGTCACCACCGCCGCGCGGACCATCGCCGCGGGCGAGGCCGACATCGTGATCGCGGGCGGCTCGGAGTCCATGAGCCGCGCCCCCTTCGTCCTGCCCCGCCCCGACGAGGCCCTGCCGCAGCGCATCGAGACCCACGACACCCGGCTCGGCTGGCGGCTGGTGAACCCCGCCATGAAGGAGCTGCACGGCCTCCTCGCCATGGGCGAGACCGCCGAGGAGGTCGCCGACCGTCACGGCATCTCCCGTGCCCGACAGGACGAGTTCGCCCTGCGCAGCCACCAACTGGCCGCCACCGCACGCAAGAACGGCCACTTCGACGACGAACTCCTGCCCGTGGAACGCCCGGACGGCATCCTGGTCGAGCAGGACGAGTGCGTCCGCGAGGACACCTCCCTGGAGAAGCTCGCCAAGCTCAGGCCGGTCTTCCGCGCGGACGGCACCGTCACCGCCGGCAACGCCTCACCGATGAACGACGGGGCCGCCGGTCTGCTCCTGGTCAGCGAAGAGGCGCTGAACGAGCTGGGTCTGGAGTCCCTCGGGCGGTACGTCGCGGGCGCCTCCGCCGGCGTCCACCCCGACGTGATGGGCCTCGGCCCCGTCCCCGCCACCCGCAAGGTGCTGGGCCGGGCCGGCTGGGAGACCGGCGACCTCCAGGAGGCCGAGTTCAACGAGGCGTTCGCCGCGCAGGCCCTCGCCTGCGTCGACCAGCTCGGCATCGACCCGGAACTGGTGAACCCCACCGGCGGCGCCATCGCCCTCGGCCACCCCCTCGGCTGCTCGGGCGCCCGCATCCTCACCACCCTGTTGCACCGCATGCGGCGCACGGACGCGCGGCGAGGGCTCGCGACCATGTGCGTGGGCGTGGGGCAGGGCAGCGCGGTGTTGGTCGAAAGGCACTGAACCGCCCGCAACGGGGGCCCCGTGAGGGGATCGGTAGTACGAGCCGCAAGGAAACGGAGCAGCACCCCATGGCAACCCTGTCCGTCGCCGCCATCCTCGCCGAGAACGCCCGGCGCCGCCCCGGCAGGACCGCCCTCGTCGAAGGCGACCTCCGGCTCACCTTCGCCGAGGTGTGGCAGCGGGCGCTGGCACAGGCGGGCGCCCTCGCCGGACTCGGCGTACGGCCCGGCGACCGGGTGGCCCTGATGGCCCCCAACACCGCCGACTTTCCGGTCGCCTACTACGCGATCGCCGCGGCCGGCGCGGTCGTCGTCCCCGTGCACCTGCTGCTCTCCGCCGAAGAGGTCGAGCACGTCCTGAAGGACAGCGGCGCCACCCTGCTGCTCGTCCACCCGGCCCAGGCGGACACCGGCCGCGCCGCCGCCGGCACCGCCGGCATCCGGGCCCTCACCCTGGGCGAGGAGTTCGGCAAGCTCGCGGCCGACGCCGAACCGCTGCCCTCCTACGTCACCCGGGCCGCCGACGACCCGGCGGTCGTCTTCTACACCAGCGGCACCACCGGCGTCCCCAAGGGCGCCGTGCTGAGCCACTTCAACCTGGTGATGAACGCGACCGTCAACGCCTTCGACGCCAACGACATCCGGCCCGACGACATCGCACTCGGCGCGCTGCCGCTGTTCCACGCCTTCGGCCAGACGGTGTCGCTCAACTCCACCTGGCGCGCGGGCGCCACCCTCGTCCTGCTGCCCCGCTTCGACGCCGCCCGCGCCCTCGCGCTGATGGTGCGGGAGGGCGTGAACACCTTCCACGGCGTGCCCACCATGTTCGTCGCCCTCGCCGCGGCGGCCGCCGACGCCGCCCGGCTGCCCGAGCTGCGCGTGTGCGTCTCCGGCGGGGCCTCGCTCCCGGTCGCCGTGCTGGAGCGGTTCGAGGCCGCGTTCGGGGCGAAGATCTACGAGGGGTACGGCCTGTCGGAGACCTCACCGACCGCCACCGTCAACCAGCCCGTGTTCGGCACCAGGCCCGGCACCATCGGCCATCCTCTCTGGGGCATCGACGTGGAGATCGCGCGCGCCGAGCTGGAGGGCCGGATCGAACTCCTGCCGCCCGGCGAGCTGGGCGAGGTCGTCATCCGCGGCCACAACGTCTTCTCCGGTTACCTCGGCCGCCCCGAGGCCACCGCCGAGGCCGTGGTGGACGGCTGGTTCCGCACCGGCGACCTCGGCACCAAGGACGACGAGGGTTTCCTGCGGATCGTCGACCGCAAGAAGGACGTCATCATCCGCGGCGGCTACAACGTCTACCCGCGCGAGGTCGAGGAGGTCCTGATGCGCCACCCGGAGATCGCCCAGGCCGCCGTCATCGGCCTGCCCGACGAACTGCACGGCGAGGAGGTGTGCGCCGTCGTCGTCCCGGCGCGGGGCGCCGCGCCCGACGCCGCCGCGCTCACCGAGTGGTCCAAGCAGCATCTCGGACGGCACAAGTACCCGCGGCGCGTGGAGTTCACCGACGCGCTGCCGCTCGGCCCGAGCATGAAGGTGCTCAAGCGGGAACTGCGGGCGCGGTACACGGGCCGGTAGCGCGCCGGCACCGGGCCCGGCCGCGGGCCCGGGGACCGGCCGGCGGGACGCCGCTCAGGCAGGAACGCATGCGTGTGCATAGCATCGGTTCCTCCATGAACACGATGACCCTCTGGCACCTCTCGGGCGGGCAGTTCGCCGCGCTCGCCGCCGCCGCCCTCCTCGTCGGCTTCTCCAAGACCGCCGTGAGCGGGGCCAACACGGTCAGCCTGGCCGTCTTCGCGGCGGTCCTGCCCGCCCGGGCCTCCACCGGCGTCCTGCTGCCCGTCCTGATCGCCGGTGACCTGCTCGCCGTCGCCACCTACCGGCGGCACGCCCACTGGCCCACGCTGTGGCGGCTGTTCCCGGCCGTCGCGGTGGGCGTGGTGGCCGGCACCCTGTTCCTGGTGTGGGCCGACGACGGGGTCGTACGGACCTCGATCGGCGCGATCCTGCTGCTCATGGCCGGGGTGACGGTGTGGCGCCGGCGGACGGCCGGGACCCCTCGGGCACCGGACGCGGTCACCACCCGGGCGGGCCGCGTCAAGGCACGCTCGTACGGTGTCCTCGGCGGGTTCACCACCATGGTCGCCAACGCGGGCGGACCGGTGATGTCCCTGTACCTACTCTCCGCCGGCTTCCGCAAACTCGGCTTCCTGGGCACCTCGGCCTTCTTCTTCCTCATCGTGAACGTCTCCAAGGTGCCGTTCAGCGTCGGCCTCGGCCTGATCGACCGCCGCTCCCTGCTCCTGGACGCCGCGCTCGCGGTGTTCGTGGTGCCCGGCGCCCTGTTCGGCAAGTGGGCCGTGCACCGGATCGACCAGCGGCTCTTCGAACAACTCGTGATCGCGGCGACCGTCGTCGGCGGCCTGCAACTGCTGCTCCGCTAGGGTCTTTCGTTCGGATCGGGCCGGATCAGGTGGCCGGGCCGGTGGGCACCCGGGCGGCCGGCCGGCCCGTACCACCTCGTACGCTCACCTCCATGCCCGCGCACGTGCTGATCCTCGGCGGCACCACCGAGGCCCGCCGCCTCGCCGCCGACCTCGCCGCCCGCCCCGGGGTCCGCGTCACCACCTCCCTCGCCGGCCGGGTCACCCGGCCCGCGGCACTGCCCGGCGAGGTAAGGACCGGCGGCTTCGGCGGCCCGCAGGGCCTCGCCGACTGGCTGCGCGCGCACCAGGTGGACGCCCTGGTGGACGCCACCCATCCCTTCGCCCGGTCGATCACGGCCAACGCGGTCCGCGCCGCCCGCACCACGGGCGTCCCGGCCGTCGTGCTGCGCCGCCCCGGCTGGCGGCCGGGCCCCGGCGACCGCTGGTACGACGTCCCGTCCCTGGCCGGGGCCGCCGAGGCGCTGCCGGGCCTGGGCCGCCGGGTGTTCCTCAGCACCGGGCGCCTCGGTCTCGCGGCCTTCGCCCACCTGCACGGCCTGCACTTCGTCGTCCGGTCGGTCGAGCCGCCCGCACCGCCCCTGCCGCCGGACACCCGGGTCATCCTCGCCCGGGGCCCCTTCACCGTCACCGACGAGACGGAACTCCTGCGCGCCCACCGCGTCGACGTCCTGGTCACCAAGGACAGCGGCGGTGCGGCCGTCTCCGCGAAACTGACCGCCGCCCGCGACCTCGCACTCCCGGTGCTCGTCGTCCGCCGGCCCCCGCTGCCGGAGGGTGTGCGGGCGGTGCCGGACGTGGCGGGCGCCCTGGAGCGGCTGGGCCTCGCCGCGGGGGAGGGGCGGGAAGGGCCTGGCTGACCGGTGCGTCCGGCCGAGCGCACGGGGTACGGGCGCGGGGGGTGCCTCCGGCGCCGGCCGGCCTTCGCGAGGCGGCGGGGGCGCCGATGACGACGGGCGCCGGTGGCACGGCGGACGCGCGCGGCGTCGGCCGGTGCCGGTGGCGGCAGGCTCCGGTCAGTCCTTCGCGGGGTGGCGGCGCAGCAGATACGTGTCCATGATCCAGCCCTTGCGTTCCCGCGCCTGCGCCCGCAGCCGTTCGATGCGCGGACCGGCCTCGGCGAGCGGCCCGGAGACGAGGATCTCGTCCGGCGTACCGATGTAGGCACCCCAGTAGATGTCCATGTCCTCGTCGGCGTACCGCCGGAAGGCCTGGTGGGCGTCCAGCATCACGACCACGTCGTCCACCCCCTCCGGGAACCCCTCGGCCAGCCGCCGCCCGGTGGTGATCTGCACCGGCCCGGCGACCCGGTTCAGACCCGTGCGGTGCCGGGCGACCAACGCCGAGACGCTGCTGATACCGGGTATCACGTCGTACGCGAACTCCACCTCGCCCCGCTCCAGCACCTCCTCGAGGATGCCCAGCGTGCTGTCGTACAGCGCCGGGTCCCCCCACACCAGGAAGGCGCCGGTGCCGTCGTCGTCCAGCTCCTCGGCGATCAGCCGCTGGTAGATGCCGGCGCGGGCGCTGCGCCAGTCCCCGACGGCCGGCGAGTAGGCCGCCCCGCCCGCCTTCCGGTCCCGGTCCGGGTCACTGGCCTGCACCACCCGGTACGAGCCCGCCGGCAGATGCGCGTCCAGCATGTCCCGGCGCAGCCGCGTCAGATCGCTCTTCACCTCGCCCTTGTCGAGCAGGAAGAACACGTCCGTGCTCCGCAGCGCCCCGACCGCCTGGAGGGTCAGCTGGTCGGGGTCGCCCGCGCCGATACCGATGACATGAATCTTTCGCACGCCCCGAGTCTGCCGCATGCCACTGACAGCGCGTCCACCGCCTCCGCACGCCCCGCGACGGCCTCCCGGTCAGGGACCCAGCCTGGGTGCCTCGGCCCGCGCGTCCACCGGTGCCGAGCCGTCCTCGATCCGTCCGGCCAGCTCCCCGGCCCACCGGGTGAGCCCCGGCAGGTCCATCCCGTACGGCCGGTCCTCGCCCCGCCCGGTCCGCCATTCCTCGACGGCACGCGCACCCCGCCGCAGCAGGCGGGCCCCGCCCCGGGCGTTCCCACGGGCCGCGTGGGTGAGCCCCACGGCCAGCTGGGCCAGCCCCCGCCACAGCGTGCGCTCGTCCGGCGGTCCCGACTTCCAGGCGTCCTCGAAGACCTCGTGGGCGTGGAACGGCCGCCCCTCCGCCAGCAGCGCCTGCGCCTCGCGGACCGTTTGCCGCGGCGTGCGTACGAGCCCCTCCGGCTGCCGGGGCACACCCTCGGCGCCGTACGGCAGCGGCCGGCCCAGCCCGTCCCGGGGCCGCGCGTTCCGGGCCCGCCCGTCCACGTCCCGGTCCCTGGCATCCGATGCGTCCGCGTTCGTCATACGGCCGATTGTCCCCCGTTCCGCCCCTGCCCTCTTCGGCACGTTCCGCGGCGTGGGGTACAGTTCTGTCCGCACGATCACGCGGGCACCGCGAGAGAGAGCATCGGGACGTGGCGCAGCTTGGTAGCGCACTTGACTGGGGGTCAAGGGGTCGCAGGTTCAAATCCTGTCGTCCCGACTCGTGAGAGTCGTGGTTCAGGGCCGGTGACGGAGACATCCGTGACCGGCCCTTGATCATTCTTGGTCCGGTCGTCCGGTCGTCCGGTCGTCCGGTGGTCCGGTCGTCCGGTGGTCCGGTCGTCCGGGCGGAGGCAGTCCGCCGGGCGATGGCCGCCGCACCGTGGCCGGCGACGCGTCGCCGGCCACGGACCGGGGCACCCGCGTCGGCGAAGCCGGTCTCCCCGGTCAGCCCGTCCAGGGCGTCGTCCGTCGTCGTGGAGACGGTGATCCTCGACACCTCGGCCGCCGCCACTGCCGCCCTTTCTTTGTGGTGCACGGCGGAAACGAGCCGATTCGGTTCTGTGGAACAAAGGTCTCGGCCGGTCCGGCATCGGTGAGAACGGTTTTCGGCCTAGTGTCATTACCGATGTTTGTCGCTCGCCGTCTTCTCGCGGCGACCACCGATCATTGACCCGAAGTCAGTTCCGGCAGCTTTAATCGTTTTCCTATGGCGGTGTGCCACTGGGCCACTACCGGGCAGGGTCCGCTAGGAATCGATCACCCGCGGATCGTGGGCGGGGGAATTTGTGATCGGGCAGACGACCGAACCGGCCGTTCAAGGGATGTGTATGAGCCTTTCTGGAGAACTGTGACGGCCGGCCGCGTCGGGTGGCCGGCCGCTGCTCGCCGCCTCCGGCCGCCTGTCGTCGGCGGCCTCGCGCGCGGTGCCAGACGCCGGCCGTGGACCGGTTCGATGTACGGTCGCGGGCCGTCCGGCCACCAGGCGTTTCGGGCTCGGCGAACACGCCTGCCGCGCGGCTGGGCGAGTGAACTCGCCTGCAATCAACCGGGGTTGACGGTGTCGTGGAGATCTTCGGCGCCATCGCCCTGCTTTCGATCGACTCGATATCGCCTGCGAACGGAAGGCGCGTCGCGTGAATGCGGTCGAGGTCCGGGACGGGGTGGCGGCCGGAGAGGCGAACAGAGAAGGCGTGGCCGAAAGTCGACTTGCTGCGCGGGCCGCGCCATTCAAAGATCTTTCTCGACCCTTGTCTTCCGCAGAGTCGCGGAGCTGACGGAACGTCGTCCGAAAGTTGCCTGTAGATGTCGTAGATATTGCGGACGGGATGCCGTCCGTCCGCCGCCCGAAGAGGTGCGGCTCTACGTTCAGTGTGAACTCAATCTCTCTCTGTGATGACCGTTCGGGGAAATCACGTCATCAGGGCGGACAGACGCTCTGGCTATATTGGGTTCATGATCCTCATTTCGGTGTTGTGTGGGTGCGTCGGCAGCCCGGATATGACGTGGGGGGAGATGTGACGCAAGGAGAAGGCCGCCCTACCGCCGGCGGTGTCCTGGAAGCGACGGCAGCGGAGTCCTTACCGTCCGGGAGGTCGTCGGGCGGTCCCGGGGTCCATGCCGGTCCCGACTCGTCGTGGGGCACCGTGCTGATGGAACGCGAGGAACAGATCGCGCCGGTGCAGGCGTGGTTGACCGATCCCCAGCCCATGGTGGGACAGGTGCTCCTGCTCGAGGGAACAGCGGGCGTGGGAAAGACGGAGTACCTGCGCGCGGTGACCGAACGCGTCCTGTCGGCCGGGGCGATTCTGCTGTACGCCGTCTGTTCCCCCGAGGAGCGGAGCCTGCCGTTCGGTATCCTCCGGCAGCTGTTCGACAGCCCGTCGCTGCCGGCGGACGTGCGCGGGCGCGTCGCGCCGGTGCTGCGCGGCCTCATGGAGTCGGCCCGCGCCGAGGACATGCACGAGGCCGTGGAGCGGCACAGGGCCACCATCCTGTACGACCTCTTCCCGCCGATCACCGAACTGGCCGCCGCCACACCGGTCGTGGTGTGCGTCGACGACATCAACCACATGGACGTGGCATCGCAGCAGTGCCTGCTGCACCTCGTCCGTCGGATGAGTTCGACCCCCCTGCTCATGGTGCTCACCGAACTCGCCGAGCCGCGTCGCACCCACTCACCGTTCCATGCCGAACTGCTGCGTCAGTCCTCCTTCGTCTCCACGCGGCTGGCACCGCTCTCCCCGGAGGGTGCGCGAGCGGTGATCGGCCAGCGCCTCGGCGCGGAGGCGGCCCGGAGGCTGGGCGACGGCTTCCTCGAGTACAGCGGCGGCAACCCGTCGCTGCTCGACGCGTTGATCAACGACGAGCGGCTGTACGGCCAGGTGTGCCAGCAGGGCTACGGGCGCGCGCTGCTGGCCTGCCTGTACCGCAGCGGGCCGGACACGTTGCGGGTCGCCCGCGCCATGGCGGTGTACGGGGACGACGCCGCGCCGGAGGAACTCGGGACGCTGATCGACGCGGACGTCGCGACCGTGGAACGGGCCCTGCGTTCCATGACGGAGGCGGGACTGCTGCGGCTCGACCGCTTCCGGCACGCGGTGGCCCCGCGCACCGTGCTGGACGACCTGCCCGCCCCGGACCGTGCGGAACTGCACCACCGGGCCGCGCGACTCCTGCGCGGCCAGGGCGCCTCCGCGGTCGACATCGCCGCTCACCTGGCCGAGGCCGGTCAGGTACCGGAGCCCTGGGCGCTGCGCGTGCTGCTGGAGGCGGCCTCCGAGGCGCTGCTGCACGACGAGGCGCACCGTGCCGTGCGGTACCTGGACTCGGCCCAGCGCTCCTGCACGAGCGAGGAGGACCGCTGGACGATCCAGGCCAAGCTCGCCCAGGCCGAATGGCAGCTCAACCCCCTGGCCTCGCTGCGGCATCTCATGGCCCTCACGGAAGCGGCGCGCGCCGGCCGGCTGGACCACGACGAGGCGGTACTGCTGGTACGGCAACTGCTGTGGCTGAACCGCAGGCACGAGGCCACGGACGTGCTCACCCTGCTCCGCAGGAGGGCGGCGCGGCAGCAGGCCGACACGATCCCGGCCCCGCCCGGCGCCCCGGAGATACCGGCCGAGCTGCACGACATGGAACTCTGGCTGGCCTGCACCTACCCGCCGCTCGCGGGACGGGTGCCGGCCGGGGCCGCACCGACCGGTCCCGAGGGCGCGCCCACCAGCCGGGGCAGGACGTTCTGGCTCCGGACGATCGGCGCGCTCTCCGGCGGGCTCATCCGCAGGCGCGGCGGCGAGACCCAGGAGTGGGCCTCGCACGCCCTCGGCCAGCTCGACCTCGACCACCATGCACCGTGGGCCGAGGAAGCCACCCTCCTCGCGCTGATGTCGCTGGTCTACAGCGGTCGTCTGGGCGAGGCCGCCGACCGGTGCCGCGGCCTGGCCGAGCGCCGCAACGGGCCTCCCTCGCCGATGTGGCAGAGCGTCTTCGACGCGGGCGAGGCGGAGATCCGGCTGCGCCGGGGCGAGTTCCCCGAAGCCGTGAAGCGCGCCAGGTCGGCCCTGGAGCACATACCGGTCCAGGGGTGGGGCACCGCCGTCGGCCTTCCCCTGGGCACCCTGATCCTGGCCCACGCCCGCATGGGCGAGTTCGACGAGGCCACCGCGCTCGTCACCCGGAGCATCCCCGACGACGTGTTCCAGAGCCGGTACGGACTGCACTATCTGCACGCACGCGGACACTACTATCTCGCCACGAACCGGACGCGTGCCGCGCTCGGGGACTTCCTGTCGTGCGGGGAACTCATGCGCAAATGGGGCCTCGACCTGCCCGGCATCGTGCCGTGGCGGACCAGCGCGGCCGAGGCGTGGCTGTTGCAGGGCAACCGGGACCGGGCCAAACGCCTGGTCAAGGACCAGCTGGCCATCCCCGGCCCGGAGGACGCCGTCAGCCGGGCTCTGGCGCTGCGGCTGATGGCCGTGTTCAGCTCGCTGGGACAGCGTCCGCGTCTGCTCGGCGAGGCCGCCGACATCCTGGAGGCGGCCGACTGCTACTACGAACTGGCCAGAACACTGTCCGACCTGGGCCGGGCCCACCACGCGCTGGGCAAGCACCGCCGGGCCCGGGTGGTCGTCCGGCGTGCCTGGCACGTGGCGCACCTGTGCAAGGCGGAACCGCTGTGCCAGGAGCTGCTGCCGGACATGAGCGGTGAGGCCAGACCGGTGGAGGACGCGGACGGGACGACGGCACTCGCGTCGCTCACCAACAGCGAACGGAGGATCGCCTCGATGGCGGTCAAGGGCTACACCAACCGCGAGATCGCGGAGAAGCTGTTCATCACGCCCAGCACGGTGGAACAACACCTGACACGTGTCTACCGCAAGCTGGCCGTCAAGAACCGCCAGAGCCTGCCGGGGTATCTGCGCAGCGACGCCGGCTGACACACCGGGACCGCCCGACCCGGAGCGGGGGCCGGCGGTCACCGCTGTGGCCGAACGGGCGGGGACGGTGCGTGCCGTTCCGCCCGAGGTACCGGGTTGCGGACGATACGGTGCGCGGCGCGCAGTCCCTGCGCGGTGGCCCGTACGGCATTGAGGCCGTCGGTGCCGGCGGCGCCGCCGGCGGTCTCGAAGGGGACACCGGCCCGGTGGAGCGTGGCGACGACATCGCGTTCGCTCTCCTGGCCGGTGGCGAGGACGACATGGTCGGCGTCCACGAGCTGCCGGTTGCCGTCGGCGTCGACGACGATCACGCCGTCGCGCGTGATCTCCTGGTACGCGATGTCGGTGAGCAGGCGCACTCCGGCGGCGCGCAGCTCCTCCATCACCACCCACCGGGTGGAGGGACCGATGCCGGCGCCGATCCTGCCGCCGCGGCGCATGACCGTCACCCGGCGGCCCTCGCCGGCCGGCCGGTCGCTCGTCCCGGTGACCGGGGCCGTCCCGGCAGGCGTGGTGAAGGCGTGGGAGGCGAGGAATTCCTCCGGAGTCGGGGCGGTGGAGGAACGGCCGGTGAGGAAGTGGGCCAGGTCGACGGCGATTCCGCCGCCACCGATGACGGCGATGCGCGGGCCGAGCGCGTCGGGGTCGGCGAACGCCCGGGGGTAGTCGAGGACGTGCGGCAGGGTGCGGCCCGGCAGTTCCGGCCGGCGGGGGCGTACGCCGGTGGCGACCACGACACCGTCCATGGTGCGCAGCAGGTGCACGTCCCGGGCTCCGACGCGGTGCCCCAGATGGAGAGGGACCCGTAGTTCGGCGAGTTCCCGGACCCGCCGCCGTACGGTCTCGCCGAAGTCCGCCTTGCCCGGTACCCGGGCGGCCATCCGGAACTGGCCGCCGGGCTCGTCGGCCGCTTCGTACACGTCGACCTCGTGCCCGAGTCCCGCCAGGGTGCGGGCGGCCTCGAGCCCCGCGAGTCCGGCGCCGATCACGGCGTACCGGCCCCGGTACGTGAGGGAGCTGCGAGCGGGGAGCCGGGGGAAGTCCCGCTCGTGCCCCGCCCGCGGATTCACCAGGCAGGACACCCTCTCGGTACCGAAGGACCGGTCGATGCACGCCTCGTTGCAGGCGATGCAGAGGTCCACCGACGCGCCGCGGCCGGCCCGGGACTTGCCGACGACGGCCGCGTCCGCGAGGAACGGACGGGCCATGGCCACCAGGTCGATGTCGCCCCGGGCCAGCGCCTCCTCCGCCTGCGCGACCCGGTTGAAGCGGTTGGACGCGATGACGGGCAGCTCGCCGTGGCCCGCACCGCGCAGCGCCCGTTTGACCGCCTCGGCGTAACCGGCCCAGGTCCCCGGCGGCACCTGGGCCTGCACGGTCGGCACGGGCGACTCGTGCCAGCCGATCCCCACCGCGAGCGCGTCGGCCCCGGCGCCGGCGAGTGCGACGGCCAGCGCGGCCGTCTCCTGCCACGGGGTGCCGTCGCTGACGAGGTCGGCGCCGGACATCCGGAAGAGCACCGGGAACGCCGGACCGACCGCCGCCCGTACGGCCCGCAGCACCTCGACGGGCAGACGGCGGCGCCCCTCGGCGTCACCGCCCCAGCCGTCGCTCCGCCGGTTGGTGAGCGGCGCGGTGAACTGGTTGAGCAGATAACCCTCGGAGCCCATCACCTCCACGGCGTCGAAGCCCAGCTCCCGCGCCGTCCTCGCGGCCCGCGCGAAGTCGGCCACGGTCCCGGTGATCTCCTCCTCGGTCATCGCCCGCGGAACGGTGCGGGAGAACCGGCTGTACACGGCGGACGGCGCGAGCGGCGTACTGCCGTGCTCGCCGGGCAGCGCGTACCGCCCGGCGTGGAAGAGCTGGAGGGCGACGAGGCCGTCGGCGTCGTGCACCGCACGAGCCGCCCTGCGCAGCACGGACCTGTGGTCCTCGTCGTCGAGCACGCCGTACCCGGGGCCGCCGGCACCCGCCCCGTTCACCGCGGTGCCGCCGGTGACGATCAGTCCGGCACCGCCGTGCACGCGTTCCGTGTAGAAGGCGGCCAGGGCCGCACCGCCGTCGTCCAGGGTCTCCAGATTCAGGTGCATGGCGCCCATGACGATGCGGTGCGGCACGGTGAGAGTGCCGATGCCGCAGGGCTGGAAAACATGATCGAACACCTGTGGTCCCCTCCCGGGATCCCCGGCTCAGTCGCCGCGAGTCGGCCGGGGCGGCAGCACGAGCGACTCGCCCGCGTCCGCGAAGAACGGCGGTGCGACGACGCTGAGCCCGCCGTCGACCACGAGGGTCTGCCCGGTGATGTAGCCGGCCCCGTCGCCGAGGAGGAAGGCGATGGTGTCGGCCATCTCCTGCACGGTGCCCGGCCGGCGCGCGGGGATACGGTCGAGGACGCCTTGCATGGGCGGCATGCCTTCGAGGCCGTAGAAGAACTCCAGGGAGTCGGAGTCGATGAGCCCGCCGTTGACCGCGTTGACGTTGATGCCGTACGGGGCGAACTCCACCGCCATGTACCGCACCCACGACTCGATGGCGGCCTTCATGCCGCCGAGCATCGCGTACGTGGGATAGGCGCGGATCGAGCCGTAGGAAGACAGCGCGACGATCCGCCCGCCGTCGTCCATCAGCCGCACGGCCTGCTGCGCCCCCAGCACGAAGGGCCGCAGGTTCATCGCGTACGAGCGGTCCAGGTGGTGCGGGCCGAGGTCGACGATGTTCTTGAACGCGCTCGCCGCCGCGTTGGAGACGAAGTGGTCGAGCCGTCCGCAGCGCCGCGCCACCTCGTCGAACAGCGCGGTGATGCCCTCGGGGGTCTCGACGTCCGCCTGGACCGTGAAGCCGCGGCCGCCGGCTTCCTCGACATCGGTGACGGTCTTCTGCGCGAGGTCGGCGTTCTTCTTGTAGTTCACCACCACCGTGCCGCCCTGCCGGGCGAGGGTGAGTGCCAGGGCGCGGCCGATGCCGCGCGAGGCCCCGGTGATCAGCGAGACCCGCTCGCGCTCGGACGTCTGCCGCCGCTGCTCGTCCTGCTGGCTCTTCATCGGCTCGTTCCTTCCCCGTCACCGGCCGCGGCGCGTCGGAGCAACTCGCGGAACACCACTGCCTTCTGCACCTCGTTGGTGCCTTCCTCGAAGCGCTGGGCACGGGCGTCGCGGTAGACGCGCTCGATCTTCTGCGATTTCCAGTAGCCGAGCCCGCCGTGCACCTGGAGCGCCTTGTCGGTGACGTTCGTCAGCATCGTCACGGCGTGCATCTTCGCCATCGACGACTGCATGGACGCGTCGTCCGCGCCCTCCTCGAAGCGGCGGGCGGCGTGCAGGGTCAGCTGTCTGGCGGCCTCGATGTCCGCCGCGTTCTCGGCCAGCATGAACTGGATCGCCTGGCGCCGGGTGAGTGACTTGCCGAAGGTCACCCGGTTCCGGGCGTACTCGACGGCCAGCTGCTGGGCGCGCTGGGCGAGGCCGACGCAGCTCATCGCCACGGAGATCCTGGACGGGGTGAGGAAGCCGCCGAGGAACACCTCCAGGCCCTCGCCCTCCGCGCCGAGCCGGTGGTCCACCGGTACCGGGGTGCGGTCGAAGGTCAGCGACGCGTGGTCGGTACCCGTCACTCCCATCGTGCGGGAGGTGTCCTCGACCGTGACGCCCGGCGCGTGCCGCGGCACCAGCAGGGCCACCGTGCCCGCGTGACCGGCGCTGCCCTCGACGCGGGCGGCCAGCAGGTAGTAGTCGCAGCGCACCCCGAAGGTGATCAGATGCTTGCGCCCCGACAGGTAGTACGTGTCGCCCTCGCGCACCACCGAGGTGGTGATGTCCGCGCCGGTGCCGTTGCCCGGCTCGGTGAGCGTGAAGGCGATTGTGATGTCGCCGGTGACCGAGGGGATGACGAAGCGCTTGCGCTGCTCGTCGTCGGCGTGGCCGTCCATGGAGCGCCAGATGCCGTTGACGACATGCACGATCATGCGCACGGAGCCGTGCGAGCGGGAGAAGATCTCCATCAGCTCCATCCAGCGCGCGAAGCCGAGGCCGTGGCCGCCGTACTCCTGGGGAGCCGCCAGCCGCAGGAAGCCCAGGCCGTTCAACTCGGCCCACAGCTCCTCGGGTACCTGCCCGCTCTCCTCGATGCGTTCGGCCCAGCGCTCACCCGGTCCCTCCACCCATTGCTCGACCTGGGTGCGCAACTCGTGGAACTGCCGCTCGTCCGTCATCTGCTGCCTCGGTCCTCTTCCGTCGTCGGGGTGTGATGGACGCCCGTCCCCGCCGGTCACCGCGGCGGGGACGGGCGGAGTGTCAGACAGGGTCCTCGTCGTGCGGCCGGAGACCGTGGGCCAGGGCCCGCAGCTCGAACTTCTTCACCTTGCCGATCGGGTTGCGCGGCAGCGCGTCGATCGGCACGAGGCGCTCCGGCCAGTACTGCTTGGCCACCTGGTGCCCGTCCAGGTAGCGCCGCATCTCCGCGAACGTCAGCTCGGTCCCGCCGTCCGGAACCACGAACGCGCAGGCACGCTCGCCGAGACGCTCGTCCGGCATGGCCACCACGGCCACGTCAGCCACCGAGGGGTGCCCGAACAGCAGTTGCTCGATCTCCGCGACGGGGATCTTCTCACCGCCGCGGTTGATCACGTCCTTCACGCGTCCGGTGATCCTGAGGAAGCCGGCACTGTCGATCGTCGCCAGGTCACCGGTGCGGTACCAGCCGTCCTCGGTGAACGCCTGGGCCGTCAGGTCGGGACGGTCGAGATAACCCCCGAAGACCGTGGGGGAGCGCAGTTCGAAGTTGCCCTCCTCGCCCGCGGCCAGGACACGCCCCTCGTCGTCCCTGATCCTCAGCTCGACGCCGTCCAGCACCCGGCCGTCGGAGCCCCAGCGCTGCCGCGGCTCGTCCCCGGGCGCCGACAGCGCGCCCAGGCAGGTCTCGGTGGTGCCGAAGGCCCCGCACACCTCGGCGCCGAGCACGCGCCCTGCGCGCTCGGCGAGACCACGCGGCACCATCGTCCCCGTCGCGACGAAGATCCGCAGCCGGTGCGGCGTCTCGCCACTCTCCTCCACCGCCTTGACCAGGTCGGACAGAAACGGCGTCGCCGCCTGCACGAACGTCGCACGGTGTTCGTTGAGCGACTGGAGCGCCCGCTTGGCGTCCCAGTCGGGCTGGAGGATCTGCGGCACGCCCAGCACCAACGCCAGCACCATGCCGTACAGGAAGCCCGTCTGGTGGGCGAGCGGTGACGGCACCCAGATCGCGTCCCGCTCCCCGAGCCCGAGGTGCCGTATCTCCATCGCGGCGGCCCTGACCAGGTTGCGCGTGGGCTGGGTGACTCCCTTGGGCTCGCTGGTGGTGCCCGAGGTGAACAGCAGCTGCGCCGTCATGTCCGGCGTCGGCGCGATCGCGTCGAGCGCCGCGCGGTCGATCTCCGTCGTCTCCAGCGCCCGCAGCCAGTCGTGCACGAGCATCCCGCCGGCCGGGGTCTCGGGCAGCTGGGCGGAGCCTCCCGACGTGGCCAGCACCACGACGTGCTGCACGCGCACGTCCGAGCCGTCCTCGGCGGCCAGGTCCAGCACCTCCTGCGCCGGCCGGCGTGAGCGGTGGCGGTCCGCCACCACCAGCACACGGGCCCTGGAGCGCCTGAGCACGAACCCGACCTCGCGCTCCCTGAAGAACGGGATGATGGGGCAGCACACGGCTCCGACGCGCAGCGCCGCCAGCGACAGCACCACGAACTCGAGGCGGTTGGGCAGCTGGTACGCCACGTTCTCACCCGGCCGCACCCCCAGACGCAGCAGCAGGGCCGCGGCGCGGTCCACCTGGTCCGCCAGCTCACGCCAGGTGACCACCTCGTCGTGGTCGGACCGTACGTCCACCACGGCCGTGTCATCGGGCCGGGTGACGGCCTGCCGGCGCAGTCGTTCCGTCAGCGTGATCCGCGCCGCGGCTTCGGGATCGGCAGGCTTGCGTGCCAGGTGCCCGGCGCGGGTGCCCTCCCCGGCGGAGACCGCCGAGCCGTTCTCCACCGACATCGGAACACCGAGGGTGTTCATCGCGTCGAGGAACGCCGGGTAGGAGATGCGGTACGCGTTCGGATAGGTCAGCGTCGAACGGCCGCGCGCCCGGGACGACGCGACCGCGAGCGACATCAGGACACGGTGGTCGTTGAACGACGACAACTTCGCGCCGACCAGCCCGTCCACCCCCTGCACCCGCAGATCGTCGCCCGACAGTTCCAGGCGACCGCCCATGGAGTTGAGCTGGAGCATGGCCGCGGCGCGGTCGGACTCCTTGAGCCGGGTGTGCGCGATGTTGCGGAACACCGACCGGCCGTGTGCGAACGTGGCCAGCGTGGACAGGATCGGCAGCATGTCCGGCACGTCGCGGCAGTCGACGTCGACCGCGGTCAGCCGCGGTGCGTCCTGCCGCATGCGCAGGCCGCCGGCCTCCTCGTCCACTTCCATCGGCACGCCCATGGAGCGCGCGATGTCGAGGAAGTGGAACTCCGGGTGGTCGGCCGGGCCGCCCTGGAGACCCGTGATCCCGCGCAGCAGTACGTCGCAGGGGTGCAGCGCGGCGGTCGCGATGCCGAACGCGGCCGAACCGATGTCGGGCGGCAACGTCAGCTCGACGGCACGTGCCTGCTGGCCGGGTTCGATGTCGAAGCGCCGCCAGTCCTGGGACACGCTCACGTCGAGGCCGAACTGCCGCATCATCGCCACGGTCAGCTCCAGGTAGGAGCGCTCGTTGAGCTCGCCCTGCACCTCGACGGTGGTGCGCCCCGCCGCGAACGGTGCCAGCAGGATCAGGCCCGACACCCACTGCGACAGAGTGCCCGGGACCGTGACATGACCGCCAGAGGGCCGCCTGCCCCGCACCTGCACGGGCGGACAGTCGTCCGCCGACTCCAGCCGGACACCCAGCTGTTCCAGCGCGTGCAGCAGGGGCCCCACGGGGCGCCGCCTGAAGTACTTCTGCCCGGTCACCGACACGTCGCGGTCGGACAGCGAGGCCAGGCCGATCATGAAGTAGAGCGTGGTGCCGGAACTGCCCGCGGAGACGGTCTCCCGGCGCGGCCGGTAGCGCCCGCCGAGACCGTGTACGACGACGGTGTCACCGTCTCTGGTGATCCGCACGCCGAGGTCGCGCAGCAGCCGCACGGTGTACCCGACGTGCCGGGCGTCGGACAGTCCGTGGATGCGGCTGACGCCGTCGGCCAGCGAGGCGAGGATCAGCGCGCGGTGCGCGTGGTACTTCGAATTCGGAACGAGAATCTCACCGGTGACCCGGCGCCGTATTCCGTTGACAAGAAGATGCATGGGACCTGTTACTCCCTGACCATGGACAGGTGGCCGAGACAGGAGAGGAAATCGGCCCGGTTCCGCTGCCGCGCTCCGATGCCGGAGCATCGGGCACACGCAGGTGAAAACCGGAAGCCGACCTGCCATGGCCGATGACAGAACCGCAGAATCGGTGACTCGTCTCGCTCGTGGAGGCTGACATGAAGTCCGAATTCCCAGCCCCGTGCGCAGTGGTCCTACGCGTGGTGGAGCCGCACCTCGAAGTGGTCGCGGGTCCCGGACACCTCCCGGTCGGACCAGGCGGAGATCAGCGCCACGGCCTGCTCGGTGTTGAGGCGCGGGTCGCACAGGCTCGTTCGCCGGACGGTCGCCTCTTCGAGCACGGACATGTCCGTGACGCACTCGAGCACGTCGTCGGGTGTGGTCTCCAGGTGAAGTCCGCCCGCCACGCCGCCGGCGGCGGCCACGGCCCGGCGGAATCCGCGGATCTCCCGTGCCAAGGTGCCCAGCAGGCGGGTCTTGTGGCCGTCCGGGGCGGCAACGGTGTTGCCGTGCATGGGGTCACTGAGCCAGATCACCGGATGGCCGGCCGCCCGGACCGCCTCGACCAGCGTGGGCAGCCTGTCGGTGACCACGTCGGCGCCCATGCGGACGATGAAGGTCAGGCGGCCCGGTTCCCGCAGCGGATCGAGCCGTTCGCACAGGGCGGTGATCTCCTCCGCCGTGGTGGTGGGGCCGATCTTCACGGCCACCGGGTTGACGATGCCGGCGACCAGGTCGATGTGGGCGCCGTCCAGTTGACGGGTCCGCTCGCCGATCCACGGCCAGTGGGCGGAGCCGAGCCAGCGGCGACCGTCACCCAGGTCACGGACCATGGGCAGCTCGTAGTCGAGGACGAGCGCCTCATGGCTCGTCCACACCCGGTGTCCGGTCGGCCGCCGGGTGGCGTGGGCCGCCGGGCCGCGCCAGCCCAGGTGCTCCATGGCGTCGCTCGCCGCCATGTAGGCGGTCAGGAGGCGTACCGGATCGTGCCGCCGGCTTTCCGGATCGGGCTCCGGGCCGTTGACCATGTGCCCCCGGTAGACGGGCAGTTCCACGCCCCCCACCCGCTCGACCGGCTTCGAGCGGGGCTTGGCGAACTGGCCCGCGATGCGTCCGACCCGTACGACCGGCTTGTCGGTGACCGTCCGCAGTGCCTCCGCGAGCAGGTCGAGTACGGCGGACTTGCGCCCCACGTACTCCGCGCCGCACTCGCCCGGGTCCTCGGCGCAGTCCCCGGCCTGCACCACGTGGGCCTCACCCCGGGCCACCTGGGCCAGCAGGGCCCGCAGCGCACGCACGTCCGCACCCTCGACCAGCGGCGGACGGCCGGCCAGGATCTCGCGGATGCGCCGCGTCTGTGACGGGTCGTCCCACTCGGGCTGCTGCTGCGCCGGCTTGCGCAATTCCGTGACGGCTTTTCCCACGTCGGGTCTCCGGTGAAATGTCGGTCGGGGATGTGACTGCGCTCATAGGAGAACGATCCTCGAAGGCCCTTCGGCAGCCTCTGCCGGGCGCCGCAACAGGTCGGGAACGGATGGTGACCCCTGCTCGGTGTACTCCACCGAATTCCCTCTCCCGGATTGCCGGAGCGGTGATTCTCGAGGGGCGGAAGAATGTCATCGCGAAAGCCCGGCCGACAGGCCGGCGCCCCGCGAATGGTCCTGATCGAGCCTCTCACCGATGCGCCGCCGCCCCAATCCCCTGGGCATCCCCTACTGCCCCCCTAACTGCTGCTCCTACGCGCATACCGAAGCCTGGTCAGGTGGCAGGCCCCCGGTGGAAGGGCGGCCGCCACGGCCGGCGCACGGGGCGGCCGGGGCTGCGTGCGGAGCCGGCGGGAAACGCGAAGACCCCGCCCTCAGGGGCGGGGTCGGTGCGGCAGGTCGGTCGGTCAGGACGTCCGGGATGTGCCGGCGCACACCTCGAGCAGCTCCGACGGCTTGCGCAGGACGATGTCGGGATCCTCGGCCAGGAGGGTCTCCTCGTCGCTCTCGCCCCACAGGGCGGCGATCGCGGTGACACCCGCGCCCCGCGCACTGGCGAGATCGGTGACCGCGTCACCGATCATGACCGTCCGCGACGGGTCGGAGCCGAGCACACCCAGGGCCTTGAGCACGATGTCCGGGGCCGGCTTGGGACGCTCCACCTCGTCGGAACCGATCACCACGGTGAACAGGTCGAGCAGACCGAGCTGTTCGAGGAGCGACCGGGCCCGCGGACCGCTCTTACCGGTGGCCACGGCGAGTCGGATCCCCTGCGCCCGCAGCTCCCTCAGCATCTCGGGTACGCCGTCGAAGACCGCGACGAGGTGCGCGAGCCGGTAGCTCTCACGGACGAACGGACCCTCCATCTCCAGCGGCAGACCCATGATCCGCATGATGTCGGGGAAGTAGCGGCCCAGGTGCCGCTCGTACTCCTCGAACGGTGGCTCACCGTGCCCCACCACCTCGGCGTAGGCGGTGTGGAACGCCTCGCGCATCACCGCGAAGCTGTCGACGAGCACCCCGTCGAGGTCGAAGACGACCGCGCCGACGGGTTCCGCCCGCTGGGCACGGGCGCCGGGGGCGGCGGGGTCTTGGCTGGTTCCAAGACTGTCCATGGTGCTGTGGCGCTCTCTTTCGTGGGGCGGCGGGGACGGGCGGAGGGCCGCTCGCGCGGCGGTACGGGCCGCCGCACCGACACAGCGGCGGCCGGTCGTGCCGGTCACACCGGCGTCGGCTGCGATGTCTTCCGCGCGGCACGGGCCGAGGCGTAGACCCGCTCGATCGCACCGATCGTGCGGCGCACCTCCTCGATCGCCCGGCCCGGCCCGGACGGGTCCCGCAGCCGGGCGGACAACTCGTCGAGCTGCCGGTCGTACTCCGTACCGATGGGTTCCTCGGGCACCGGAACCGTGCGGGTCCCGCCGTCGCGGGTGAGGGTCAGCTCCGGGCGTGCCAGCCGGTTGGGGCTGAAGCCGAACGTGCACCGCAGGGTCGCGCTGCCCGCGCTGCCGTCGACGCGGACCCGGGTGACGTCCAGCTCCTCGTGCGACGCCCAACCAGCCTGCAACGAGAGGGAGATGCCGTCCTCGGTGACGAGGAACGCGCGGGCGTTGTCCTCGACGTCAGGCGGGACGGAGGCCGCCCGGCCGGGCTGCCCGGCCTCCTCCTCGGCGCGCCAGGAGACCCGCGCGCCGGCCTGTGCGATGAAGTCGCCGGAGACCGCACCGGTGACCTGCGCGAAGTCCGCTGAGCCCAGCAGCGGCGCGGCGATGTCGAACAGATGCCAGCCCAGGTCCACCAGGGCCCCGCCGCCCGACAGCCGGCGCCGGGTGAACCAGCCGCCCGCGTCGGGGACACCCCGGGCGCGTACCCAGGACAGCTCGACGTGGCGGACGTCGCCCAGTTCGGCGACGCTCGCCAGGAGCGTCCCGATGTCGGCGCGGTGCCGGGCGGCGCTGCCCGCCAGGAGCCGCGCGCCGCCTACGCGTTCCGCCTCGGCCAGCCGCTCCGCCTCCGCCGACGTCAGGCACACCGGCTTCTCGAGGAAGACCGCGATGCCCTTGAGCAGCAGACTGCTCGCGATCTCGCAGTGCAGGTGGTTGGGGACGGCCACGACGGCCAGGTCCACCTGCGCGGGATCCACGTCGGTCACGGCCGCCAGGACCGGAGTGCCGGCGTGGTCCGCGGTGACGGCCGCGCGCGAGGCCGGGTCGGGATCCACCGCGGCGTTCACGGTGAACGCGGGATGCCGACGCAGGCGCGGCAGCCAGATGGACCGTGCGGCCCAGCCGAGGCCCACCACGGCGGTGCGGATCGGCCGGCCGCCGAGAGGCGCGGCGCTCATGAGCCGAGCACGTCGGCGATGACGGCGGCGATCTCGTGCATCTGCTCCTCGGTGCCGAGCAGCGTCCGGTGGTGCAGCCACAGGCAGTCGGAGGTGAGCGCCTCGGAGTGGGGGCAGCGGCGGGCGAGGTCCTCGACGGACAGGTCCGGCGCGCCGGCCTCCCAGAAGGCGTCCGTGCGGTACACCGAACGGAACGCGACGAAGGCGGGGACACCGCGCTCGATGAGGGTGTCGACGACCCGGGCACGCCGCTCCTCGGTGATGCCCGGGACGCGGAACATGGCCATGTAGTGCGGGTTGCGGTCGCAGCGCCGGTCCAGCCGCTGCGGCACCACGCCGGGGATCTCGGCGAGCAGCGCGGACAGCAGCGGCCGGCGCTCCTCACGCGTGGCGATCTGCTCGTCGAGGCGGCCGAGTTGGGCGCGCAGCACAGCGGCGGAGAACTCGTTGAGCCGGAAGTTGGAGCCAGAGGTGCGGTGGAAGTAGCCGCGGTCACCGCGGGGGCGTCCGCAGCTGTGCCGGACGAAGCCCTGCTCCGCCGTCTCGGCGTCCGGGAACAGCACGGCACCGCCCTCACCCGCGGTCATGAGCTTGCCGTTCTGGAAGGAGAACGCCGCGACCGAGCCCAGCTCGCCGACCCGTCGGCCGTTCCAGGTGGCGCCCTGCGCGTGCGCGGCATCCTGGATCAGCGGGACGCCGGAGTCGGCGGCGAGCTTCTCCAGGGCGTCCATGTCGGCGAGTTGGCCGGCCATGTGAACGGGCATGATGGCGCGGGTCCTCGGTGTGATGGCCTTCTCGGTCTCGGCCGGGTCGATGCAGTACGTCTCCGGGTCCACGTCCACCGGCACCACGACGGCTCCCAGGCGCTGCGCTGCCTGGGAGGAGGAGATGAAGGTGAAGGCCGGGACGATCACCTCGGTGCCGGGACGGACGCCCATGACCTCCAGGGCCAGTTCGAGCGCGTGCGTGCCGTTGGTGACCGCCAGCGCGTGCTCGCTGCCGTGGTACTCGGCGAACTCCCTCTCGAAGGCGTCGACCTCACCGCCGCCCATGCGCCACCACTGCCCCTGCTCCAGCGCACGGATCAGGCCGGTGCGTTCCGCGTCGTCGTACTGCGGCCATGCCGGAAGGTCCGAGCTCAGTCGCACACCACTGCTCATGCTGGTCCCTACTCCTCGGTCTATGCGCATGCGAATTGCTTCCGCATCGATCGGCGCGGAGGTCTGACACCGCCTGCCGCGCGTGGACCGGGTGTCCACGCGGACGCCGGTAGGGGAGAACGCCCTCGGCAGTCACCCCCCGGCGGGGTCGTCGCGATCGGCACGCTAACCCGGTGGCCGAAACGGCGTATTCCCCTGGGGACCCCCCTATGTGTCCCCTTGCTCGCCGTGACCCCGAGGTTCACGCGTCGATGCCGTGCTATAAAAAATACTTCCGCAGCAGTCCGGTATAGGGCGAGGTGCGCATTGAGCAGGCTCCTGTTGTTCGACGGGGCGAATCTCGGCATACTCGGTAGCCGTCAGCCCGAGATCCACGGAACGGACGCGCTCGCCGACTGTCCCCGCCCGTGGATCGAGGCCCACCATTCCGACGTCCGGGCGCGCGAACACTTCCGCCACGACTCGGTGACCGGCCCCCTCACCACCGAAGTGATCTCCGGCCCGGACGCCGCGGGCCACCGGCTCGCGGCCCGCGCGCTGCCGCGGAAGGACACCGACAGCTGACGCGGCGCCGGCACCGCGGCCAGGACGCCCCCGTTTCCCGCGGAGCAGCTCCTCCGCGACGTCGCCACGGACACGACTGAAAGCCGAGGACACGACATCATGCACCAGGGAAAGACGGCGGAATCGGTACTGGCCGCCCACCGCGACCGGCTGCGCCCCGTCGACCGGATGATCCCCGAGGCCGATCCGCTGCCGGGGCCCGCCGACGGCCAGGAGATGCTGGAGGTCGGCGGCGCGCACGGCCTGCTGACCCATGTCCGCGTCGCCGCCGACGAGTTGGAGGCCGTGCTCGGCCCGCTGGACCGCTGGGAGTTGGCCCCCAGGGTCTGTGGACCCGACGAGATGGCCGCGCTGCTCACGCACTGGAACCAGTACCTGGAGGGCCACCCGGAGCGCCCGGGTGAGGACTCCATGGCCGCCGTCGAGTGGCCCAGCCGTGACGTCGAGATGACCGCGGTCTTCCGCGCCTTCGGGTTCGTCCCCGAGTTCGTGATGATCGGCCGGCTCAGGGGCACCGACCTCGTGGCCGAGCCGGGCAACGTCCGCGTGCGGCGCGCCACCCCCGACGACAGCGACGAGGTGTACGCGCTACAGATGGTGGAGACACGCTTCGACGCCGCCGTCAGCGGCGCCGTCGAACGCGACAACACCGAGGAGCTGTTGCGCGCGCAGCTCGCCGAGTCGCTCAAGCTCGACGAACCGATGATCTGGGTCGCCGAGTACGAGGGCCGGGTCGTCGGTATGCACCGCGGCGAGGAGCCCTCCGAGCCGCAGCAGGCATGGCTCGCGACGCGGATCACCGCGACGCCGGTGGCGCACCTGATCTGCCAGGCCGTCAAGGAGGAGTACCGCGGCCTGGGCGTCGGCACCTCCCTCGCCAACCATGTCCACACCGAGCTGGACGCCATGGGCATCGGTGCGGCGGTGGGCTACCACGCGATGTTCAATCCGGTCTCCATGCCGTTCTGGCACCGCGTCGGCTGGCGGCCGTACTGGAACCGCTGGGTGCGCACCCCTGCCGTCTGACCGCACCGCCGCGAGAATCCGTACGAGCCCTGTGGAGTGGACATGCTGGTGAAGGCGCTGGAGGAGCGGGCCGACACCGCTCCCGACCGTACGGCCCTCGAATGCGAGGGTGTGGAGCTGACGTTCCGGGAGGCGCACGAGCGGGCCAACCGCCTCGCCCGCCACCTGGTCGCCCTGGGGGTGGGCCCCGACAGCGTCGTCGCGGTGATGCTGCCCCGCTCCACGGACCTGCTGGTGACGCTGCTGGCGGTGCTCAAGGCGGGCGGGGCCTACCTCGCGCTCGATCCCGAGCACCCCGCCGAGCGCGTGACGTTCCAGGTCCGTGATGCCGCCCCGGTCGTCCTGGTGACGTCGGCGCGCATCGACGCCGACCGCACCGACCTGGGCATCGCCCGGGTCGTGCTGGACGATCCCGCGACCGCCGGGACGCTGGCGGCGCTGCCCGCCGGTCATCTGACGGACGCCGAGCGGGCCGCCCCGCCGGCGCCGGAGGATCTCGCGTACGTCATCTACACGTCGGGTTCCACCGGCACCCCCAAGGGCGTCGAGATCCCCGTACGCGCCCTGCACAACCTGCTGGAGGCGATGCGGGAGCGGCTGGCCCTGGGACCCGGTGACCGCATGCTGTCGGTCACCACCGCCACCTTCGACATGTCGGTCCCCGAGCTGTTCCTGCCGTACTACACCGGTGCCCGCGCGGTCGTCGCGCCGCGTGCCACCGGGCAGGACCCGCGGGAACTGGGCGACCTGATCGTGCGCAGGGAGATCGGCACCGCCCAGGCCACCCCCACCCACTGGCACATGCTGGCCACCGTCAGCTCCGAGGCACTGCGCGGCCTGCGCATCCTCATCGGCGGCGAGGCGCTGCCCGAGAAGCTCGCGGCGACGCTGCTGGAGCTGGGCGCGGAGGTCGTCCAGTGGTACGGGCCCACCGAGACCACCGTGTGGTCCACCGTGCACCCGGTCGACACGCCCGAGGCGGCGGCCGTCATCGGCAAGCCCCTGCGCAACACCCGGCTGTACGTCCTCGACGAGGATCTCGCGCCCGTCGGGCCGGGAACCGAGGGCGAGTTGTTCATAGCGGGCGCGGGCGTGGCCCGCGGTTACCTGAACCGGCCGGAGCTGACCGCTGAGCGCTTCCTGCCGGACCGTTCCGGTGCCGGTCTGATGTACCGCACGGGTGACGTGGTGCGGATGCGCCCGGACGGCGACCTGGAGTACGTCGGCCGCGCCGACCACCAGGTCAAGCTGCACGGCTTCCGGGTGGAGCTCGGCGAGGTCGAGGCCGCCCTGGAGCGCTCCGAGGACGTCGGCCAGGCCGCGGCGACGGTCCGCGAGGACCGTCCGGGCGACCGGCGTCTCGTGGCCTACGTGACGGCCGCGGCCGGCCGTGTGCCCGACGTCAGGGAGCTGCGCGAGTCCGTGGCGCGGACGCTGCCGCTGTACATGGTGCCGTCCGCCGTGGTGGCCCTGGAGGAGTTCCCGCTCACCCCCAACGGCAAGCTCGACCGCAAGGCCCTGCCGGCACCCGTCGTCGAGCACAACGCCATGGTCGAGACGCACCTGACGCAGTCGGAGCTGATGCTCAGCCGGCTGTTCGCCGAGGTTCTCGGCGTGGCGCAGGTGGGTCCGCGCGACAGCTTCTTCGACCTCGGCGGTTCCTCGGTGCTCGCGGCACGGCTGCTGACGCGGGTGCGCGCCGAGATGGACCTGGAACTCCCGATCCGGATGCTCGTGGAGTCCCCGACACCGGCCGAGCTGTCCCGTCGGCTCACCGGTGAGGAGCCGCAGGACTCCTTCGCCGTACTCCTGCCGCTGATGACGAAGGGCTCCGCGAGGCCGCTGTTCTGCATGCGCCACCTCGGCGGCACGGCCTGGTGCTACGGGGTTCTCGCCCAGCACTTCAGCCTCCGCTACCCGATCTACGGCCTCCAGTCGCACACCTTCCAGGAGTCCGGCACGCCCGTCGACAGCATCGCGGCCATGGCGGCGGACTACGCGGACCGCATCCGCGGCGTGCAGCCCCACGGCCCCTACCGCATCCTCGGCTGGTCCTTCGGCGGCGTCCTGGCCCACGCCGTCGCCGCCGAGTTCCAGAAGCGCGGCGAGGAGATCGAGTTCCTCGGGGTGTTCAACACCAACCCGCACCTCACGGACAAGGAGGACCGGGACGAGCAGGGGCTCATCGAGCTGATCCTCCTGATCAACGGCAAGGACCTCGCCGGCTACGAGCGTCCGCTCAGGTACGAGGACATCGCCGAGTTCGCCGACATGGCGACGAACTACGCCTGGCGCGGCAGGAAGAGCGCTGCCGAGACCTTCGTCGAGACCATGCTGACCGACCTCGGCGCCTGGAGGAACCACCGGCCCGAGAAGTACAGCGGCACCCTGCACCTGTTCGCGGCCGACCCCAGCCCGGTGGCCGAGACCGCCTCCAGCGAGGCCTGGGCGCCCTACGTGGCGGGTGAGATCGTGCGCCACGAGCTGGGCTGCGGCCATGAGGAGATGCTCAGCAGCCCGCGAGTGCTGCGCCGGGCCGCCACGATCGTCACCGACCACCTGAGCGACTGACCCCGCCGGAAGCCGGAGGAAGGCTTCAGGGGAGGGAATTGTTTCTCCCCTGAAGTCCGCGTCAATCGCGAGCCGTTCACAACGGGCGTATTCGGGCGGACGGCAGATAATGCAATGGCAGATCGTGCGGCGTCGGAGTCTATTTCCTGCGGTCCATCGCCCTAAACTCCTCCGAGGGGAATTCTCGTCGCCCCTGGTCGGGGAGATGTAGGGGGGGTTAGGGGGCTGCCGAATGGCGTCGTAAGGCACAACAATTCCGGGTAGGGGGAATCATCTGCCATTGCGGGCTGCCCGTCTGCTGTCACCCCGGAGGGATGACGACACATGTTGCGCACGGAGCTGATCCGGCCGATTCCCGAACTGCTGGTCCGCCAGGCCCGTCGCTTCGGGGCCAAGGTCGCCTACAGCGATGACCGGCGCAGTGTCAGCTACACCGAGCTGGAGCTGCGCACCCGTCGGCTGGCCGGCCACCTGGCGGAGTTGCGACTGCAACCCGGCGACCGCGCGGCCATCTGTCTGGGCAACCGCGTCGAGACCGTCGAGAGCTACCACGCGATCACCCGGGCCAGCGCCATCGGCGTCCCCGTCAACCCGCAGAGCAGCGACGCGGAACTCACGCACATCCTCGACGACAGCGGCGCCCGGATCGTCATCACCGACCACCTCCACGTGGAGCAGTTGCGGCGACTGCTGCCGGACCGCCCGCACCTGACGGTCGTTCTGGTCGGTGACGAGGAGGTGCCGTCGGACTTCCTGCCGTACGAGACGTTCGCGACCCGTGACCCGGCCACCCCGGCCCGCGACGACCTGGGCCTGGACGACCTGGCGTGGATGCTCTACACCTCGGGCACCACCGGCAGGCCCAAGGGCGTGCTCTCCACCCAGCGCAACTGCCTGTGGTCGGTGGCCGCCTGCTACGTCCCGGTGCCCGGACTCGGCCCCGAGGACCGCGTCGTGTGGCCGCTGCCCCTCTTCCACAGCCTGTCGCACATCGCCTGCGTGCTGTCCGTCGTGGCCGTGGGTGCCAGCGCCCGCATCATCGACGGCCTCTCGGCCGAGGACGTGCTGACCGCGCTGCACGAGGAGCGCGCCACCCTGCTCGCCGGCGTCCCCACCCTGCTGCACTACCTTCTCGACGCCGCCCGTGAACGCGGCTTCGCCGCACCCCGGTTGCGCGTGGCCCTCGTCGGCGGCGCGGTCACCACCGCCTCGCTGCGCCAGTCGTTCGAGCGTGTCTTCGGCGTCCCGCTCATCGACGCCTACGGCTCCACCGAGACCTGCGGATCCATCACCGTCAACTGGCCCTCCGGCGCGCGTCCCGAGGGCTCCTGCGGCCTGCCCGTGGTGGGCCTGGGCGTACGGCTGGTGGACACCGGGACCGGCGAGGACGTCGCCGACGGCCGGGAGGGCGAGGTGTGGGTACGCGGCCCGGGAGTCATGGCCGGCTACCACAACCAGCCCGAGGCCACTGCCGCCGCCTTCCAGGACGGCTGGTACCGCACCGGTGACCTGGCCCGCCGCGACCAGGCCGGCTACTTCACCATCACCGGCCGCAAGAAGGAACTCATCATCCGCGCCGGCGAGAACATCCACCCCGGCGAGGTGGAGGAGGTCCTGCGCACCGTCCCCGGCGTCGCCGACGTCGCTGTCGTCGGCAAGCCGCACGACGTCCTGGGCGAGGTGCCGGTCGCGTTCATCGTCCCCGGCCCGCAGGGACCGGACACGGAACGGATGTTCGCCGAGTGCCGCGACCGGCTCTCCTACTTCAAGGTGCCCGAGGAGCTGTACGAGATCGCATCGATCCCGCGCACCGCCTCCGGCAAGATCATGCGCCATCGGCTGCTGGAGACCCACGCCCGGCTGCGCGCCACCAGCAGCGGCCTGTACGACTCGCTGTTCCGCGTCGACTGGATCCCGAGCTCCCCGCTGTCCCTGGGCGGTCTCGAGCACGCACCGGGCCGCTGGGCGCTGGCCGGTCCCGACCTCCTCGGCCTGGCCGGCGCCCTGGACGACGCCGGCGTACCGTGCGACGTCCACACCGACCTGGCCGCCGCCCACGCGGCGGCCCGCCCCCCGGCACAAGGCGGCCCCGACGTCCTCCTCGTGGACCGGACCGCCGACGCACCCGAGACGGCGGACGTGTCCGGGGCGGGCGTACGGCGGTCGGCCGCGGCCCTGGAGGACTGGCTCGCCGACGAGCGGACCGAAGGTGTCACGCTCGTGATCCTCACCCGCCGCGCCGTGGCCGCCGGGAACGGCGAGGACGTGCGGGACCTCGCGCACGCCCCGCTGTGGGGCCTGGTACGTGCGTTACAGACCGAGCACCCCGGCCGGCTGGTGCTCGCCGACCTCGACGTGGACGGCCTCGGCGAGCACGGCGCACGCCCGTTGACCGCCGCCGTGACCGCGGGCGAGCCACAGCTCGCCATCCGCTCCGGCGTCGTCCTGCTGCCACGCCTGGCCCGCGTCTCCATGGACCGGGAGGAGCCGTCGCTCCCGCCGCTCGACCCGGACGGCACCGTGCTGGTCAGCGGCGCCGCCACCGCCCGGGGCAGCGCGCTCGCCCGGCATCTCGTGGCGGCGCACGGCGCCCGTCACCTGCTGCTGACCTTCACCTCCGGCCACGGCGACGAGACCGTGCAGACGCTGCGCGCCGAACTCACCGCGGCCGGGGCCCAGGTCACCGCCGTCGCCTGCGACCCGGGTGACCGGGCCGGGCTCGCCGCACTGCTGGCGGACGGTGGACGGCCGCCGCTGACAGCCGTGGTGCACGCCGAAGAGGCCACCGGCACCGGCGCCGCGGCCGAGGCGGCACACACCCTGCACGACCTGACCGCCGACCACGACCTGGCCGCGTTCGTCCTGTGCTCCTCGCCCCTCGGCGTCCTCGGCGCTCCCGGCGCCGGCGAGGCCGCGGCCGAGAGCGCCGCGCTGGAGGCGCTGGCACAGCACCGGCGCGCCCACGGCCGGCCCGCACTGTGTCTGGCCTGGGGCCCCTGGCAGGACGGCGCGACCGAGGGCACCGGGGCCGCGGTCCCCTTCGCCGCCGGTGAACTGACCGAACAGCAGGCCCTGGTGATGTTCGACGCCGCGCACGCGGCCGACGAGGCGGCGTTCGTCGCGATGCGTCTCGACAACGCCGCCCTGCTCCGCGGCCCCGTCCCCGCCCCGCTGCGCGGCCTCGTCGACACCACGGCCCGGCAGGCCCCCGCGGAGGCCGCGGACCTGCGCGACCGCCTGGCCGGCCTGCCCGCGCGGGAGCGCGAGGAGACGCTGCTGCGGCTGGTGCGCGCCGGGACGGCCGCGGTCCTCGGCCGCACCGACACGGACGGCATCCCGGCCGACCGGGCCTTCAAGGAACTGGGCCTCACCTCCGTCATGGCCGTCGCCCTGCGCGACCGGCTCGGCGCGGCAACCGGACTGCGACTGCCCGCCACCAGCGCCTTCGACCACCCCACCCCCGCGGCCCTGGCGCACCGGCTGCTGCGCGAGGTCCTCGGCGAACCCGCCGACGGTTCCGCCCGGCCTCTGCCCGTGACGGCCGGCACGGCCCGCGACGAGCCGATCGCCATCGTCTCGATGGGCTGCCGGCTGCCGGGCGGTGTCACCTCCCCCGAGGAACTGTGGCGCCTGGTCGCCGAGGGCGCCGAGGGCCTCTCCCCGTTCCCGGCCGACCGCGGCTGGAACCTGGAGGAGCTGTACGACCCCGACCCCGACGCCGCCGGCACGTCCTACGTCGAGGTGGGAGGCTTCCTCGACGACGCCGCGGGCTTCGACGCCGCCTTCTTCGGCATCTCCCCGCGCGAAGCCCTGGCCATGGACCCGCAGCAGCGGTTGCTCCTGGAGACCTCCTGGGAGGTCTTCGAACGCGCCGGCCTGGACGTGACCGCCCTGCGCGGCACGGACGTCGGTGTCTTCGCCGGGGTCATGTACCACGACTACACCTCGCGGGCGGTGCGGCCCGCGAAGGAGATCGAGGGCTACCTCGGCGTCGGCGGCGCGGGCAGCGTCGTCTCCGGCCGGGTGGCGTACACCTTCGGCTTCGAGGGTCCCGCGGTGACGGTCGACACCGCGTGCTCGTCGTCACTGGTGGCCCTGCACCTGGCCGCCCAGGCGCTGCGCTCGGGGGAGTGCTCCCTGGCGCTGGCCGGCGGTGTCGCGGTCATGTCGACACCGGGCAGCTTCGTGGAGTTCTCCCGGCAGCGGGGTCTGGCCGCCGACGGCCGCTGCAAGGCGTTCGCCGCCGCGGCGGACGGCACCGGCTGGTCCGAAGGCGTGGGCCTGCTGCTGCTCGAACGGCTCTCGGACGCCCGCCGCAACGGCCATGACGTCCTGGCGGTCGTACGCGGCACCGCCGTGAACCAGGACGGCGCGTCCAACGGCCTCACCGCGCCCAACGGCCCCTCCCAGCAGCGCGTCATACGCCGGGCCCTCGCCAACGCCGGTCTGACACCCGCGGACGTCGACGCCGTCGAGGCGCACGGCACCGGCACCGCCCTCGGCGACCCGATCGAGGCACAGGCCCTGATCGCCGCCTACGGACAGCACCGCCGGACCGGCGAGCCGCTGTGGCTGGGCTCGCTGAAGTCCAACATCGGGCACACGCAGGCCGCCGCCGGTGTCGCCGGTGTGATCAAGATGGTGGAGGCGATGCGGCACGGCGTGCTGCCGCGGACGCTGCACGTGGACGCGCCGACCCCCGAGGTCGACTGGACGCGGGGCGCCGTGGCACTGCTGACCGAGGGCCGGGACTGGCCCGAGACCGGTCGCCCGCGCCGCGCGGGCGTGTCCTCCTTCGGTATCAGCGGCACCAACGCCCACGTCGTCCTGGAACAGGCCACCGGCGAACCCGCCCCGGCCGGCACCGCCCCCGGCGGCACGCGGGAGTGTGCGCTGCCCGAGGGGCTCGTCCCGCTCGTGCTCTCCGCCAGGTCGGCGCAGGCACTGCGCGCCCAGGCCGCACGCGTCGCCGCCCTCCTCGCGGACGATCCCGCCCCTTCGCCTGCCGACGTGGCCCTCACGCTCAGCGGCCGGGCCGCCTTCGAGCACCGCGCGGCCGTCGTCGCCGACTCCCCGGAGGAGGCCCGGCGCGGCCTGACGGCCCTCGCCGAGGGCGACGACACGGCCGACGCCGTCACCGACGGCAAACTCGCGGTCGTCTTCCCCGGACAGGGCGCGCAGCGCGTCGGAATGGGCCGCGAACTCCACGCCGCCTTCCCGGTGTACGCCCGCGCCTTCGACGAGGTCTGCGCCGCCCTGGACCGGTGGCTCGACCGCCCGCTGCGCGACGTCGTCCTGGCCGAGCCCGGTACCCCGGACGCGGACCTGCTCGACCGGACCGCCTACACCCAGGCCGGCCTCTTCGCGGTGGAGGTGGCCCTCTTCCGCCTGGTGGAGTCCTGGGGCGTACGGCCCGACCTCGTCGCCGGGCACTCCATCGGCGAACTCGTCGCCGCCCACGTGGCCGGCGTCTGGTCCCTGGAGGACGCCGCCACCCTCGTCGCCGCCCGCGGCGCGCTGATGCAGCGGCTGCCCGAGGGCGGCGTCATGATCGCCGTCCAGGCCACCGAGGAGGAGATCGCCGCCGGTCCGCGCGACGGCGTCGCGATCGCCGCGCTGAACGGCCCCGAAGCCGTGGTCCTCTCCGGCGACGCCGCGGCCGTCGAGGCCCTCGCCGCCCGGTTCGAGGCCCGCGGTCGCAGGACCAGGCGGCTACGCGTCTCGCACGCCTTCCACTCGCCGCGCATGGAACCGATGCTCGGCGCCTTCCGGGAGGTCGCCGCCGGACTGACCTTCTACACCCCCGCTCTGCCCGTCGTGTCCAACCTGACCGGCGCCCTCGCCGACCCCGCGGAGCTGTGCGCCCCCGAGTACTGGGTGCGCCACGTCAGGGACACGGTCCGCTTCTCGGACGGCCTGCGCACCTTGCGCGAGCAGGGCGCCCGCACCGTGCTGGAACTCGGACCCGGCGGCGTGCTGACCGCCATGGCCCAGGACTGCCTGCCCGACGACGTCGACTGCGTGGCCGCGCTGCGTGACGGCAGGCCGGAGCCGAAGGCGCTGCTGACCGCCGTCGCCCGCGCCCACACCCGGGGCGCCCGGGTCGACTGGCCCGTGCTGTTCGCCGGCAGCGGTGCCCGCCGCACCACGGTGCCGGCCTACGCCTTCCAGCACGAGCGCTACTGGCTGGACGCCTCCGACCCCGGCGCCGGCGGCCTGGACGCCGCGGGCATCACCGCCGCCGGCCACCCCCTGCTCACCGCCACGGTCGACCTGCCCGAGGCCGACGCCGTCACCCTCACCGGACGCCTCTCCCTGGCCGCGCAGCCCTGGCTCGCCGACCACGCCGTCGACGGCACCGTACTGCTGCCCGGCACCGCCCTCGTGGAGATGGCCCTCCGCGCCGGCGACGAGATCGGCCACGGCACCGTCCGCGAACTCGTCCTGGCCGCCCCCCTGGTCCTGCCCGACAGCGGCGCCGTACGGATCCGCGTGCACGTGGGCCCTCCCGACGAGACCGGCGACCGCCCCGTCTCCGTCCACTCCCGGCCGGACGGCGGCGACACGGTGTGGACCCGCCACGCCGGCGGCGTCCTGACCAGGACGGCCGACGACTCCGGGACCGGCCAGGAACCGTGGCCGCCCACGGACGCCACCGCCGTGCCCGTGACCGACTTCTACCGGGAACGCGCCGCGGCCGGATACGAGTACGGCCCGGCCTTCCAGGGCCTGCGCGCGGTGTGGACCCGCGGCGAAGAGGTCTTCGCCGAGGTCGCCCTCGACGACGAACTGCACACGGACGCCGACCGGTTCGGCCTCCACCCGGCCCTCTTCGACGCGGCCCTGCACCCCAGCGCCCTCGGCGCCGTCGCCGAACCGGACGACGGCCGGCGCCTGCTGCCCTTCGCGTGGCAGGGAGTGCGGCTGCACGCCGCGGGCGCCACGGCTCTGCGGGTCCGGCTGACCCCGGCCGGACCGAACGAGGTGTCCCTGCGCATCACCGACACCACCGGCGCCCCGGTCGCCGCCGTCGACTCCCTCGTCCTGCGCCCGGTGGCCGCGGAGCAACTGCGCCCGGCCGTCGAGCCGGGCCACGACGCGCTGTTCCGCACGATCTGGACGGCGTTGCCGGTGGAGGCACGCGCGGACGGGCTCGACGGCATCCGCGTCCTCGACGCCACCGGCACAGGTACCGGCGCGGAGGCCGTGCGCGAGCTGACCGCACGCGTGCTGGCAGAGCTACAGGCGTTCCTCGCGGACCCCGGCGACGACACCGCGCGGCTGCTCGTACTCACCCGCGGCGCGGTCGCCGTACACGGCGGCGAGACGGTCACCGACCCGGCGGGCGCCGCGGTCTGGGGCCTCGTGCGCTCCGCCCAGTCCGAGAACCCCGACCGCCTCCTCCTCGCCGACCTCGACGGACACGCCGCCTCCCGTGACATCCTCACCGGCGTCCCGGCCGCCGCCGCGGCCCTGGAGGAGCCACAGTTGGCGCTGCGCGAGGGCGAGGTCCTCGTGCCGCGGCTCGGCCGGCTCGCCGACGACACCCTGACGATCCCGGACGGAGCCCGCACCTGGCACCTGGACACCACCGGCCCCGGCACCCTGGAGAACCTGGCCCTCCTACCGGACGCCGAACCGGGACCACCGGCACCCGGCCAGGTCAGGGTCGCCGTACGCGCCGCCGGGATGAACTTCCGCGACGTCCTCATCGCCCTGGACATGTACCCGGGCCGGGCCGCGATCGGCGGCGAGGGCGCGGGCGTCGTCCTGGAGACCGGCCCCGGCGTCACCGCCCTGGCGCCCGGCGACCGCGTCATGGGCCTGTTCCCCGGCGGGGCGTTCGGGCCGGAGGCCGTCACCGACCAGCGCAGACTCGTCCGCGTCCCCGCCGGCTGGAGCTTCGCCCAGGCCGCCGCCGCACCCATCGCCTTCCTCACCGCCCTGTACGGGCTGCGCGACCTGGCCGGCCTCCGGGCCGGCGAGAGAGTCCTCGTCCACGCCGCGGCCGGTGGTGTCGGCACCGCCGCCGTCCAGGTGGCCCGCCACCTGGGTGCGGAGGTGTTCGGCACCGCGGGCCGCGGCAAATGGGACGCCCTGCGCGCGGCCGGGCTCGACGACACGCACATCGCCGACTCCCGGACCACCGGCTTCGAGCAGCGCTTCCTGGAGGCCACCGGCGGCCGGGGCGTCGACGTCGTCCTTGACGCCCTGGCCGGTGAGTTCGTCGACGCGTCGCTGCGTCTGCTGCCGCGCGGCGGCCGCTTCCTGGAGATGGGCAAGACCGACGTCCGCGACGCCGCCGAGGTCGCGGAGCGCCACCCCGGCGTGGAGTACCGGGCCTACGACCTCGCTCAGGCGGACGACGACCGGCTGCGGCAGCTGCTCGACGAACTGGCCGACCTCTTCGAACGCGGCGTTCTCGGCCCGCTGCCGGTGACGGCGTGGGACATACGGCGCGCCCCGGACGCGTTCCGGCAGCTCGGTCAGGCCCGTCTCGTCGGCAAGGCCGTACTGACCGTGCCGCGCCGCCCCGATCCCGGGGGCACCGTCCTCGTCACCGGCGGTACCGGAGCCCTCGGCGCGCTCGTCGCCCGTCACCTCGTCACCGAGCACGGTGCGCGCAACCTGCTGCTCACCAGCAGGCGCGGCCCCGACGCTCCCGGCGCGGCCGAACTCACCGCCGAACTGACCTCCCTGGGCGCGTCGGTACGCGTCGCGGCCTGCGACGCCGCCGACCGTGACGCGCTGGCCCGGCTCCTGGATTCCGTACCGGCCCGGGAGCCCCTGACAGCCGTGGTCCACGCCGCGGGCGTCGTCGACGACGGCGTGCTGTCCCTGCTCACCCCGGAGCGGATGGCCGCCGTCCTGCGGCCCAAGGCCGACGCCGCCCTGAACCTGCACCAGCTGACCAAGGACCTGGACCTCGCCGCCTGGGTGCTGTTCTCCTCGGCCGCCGGTGTCCTCGGCAACCCCGGACAGGCCAACTACGCGGCGGCCAACTCCTTCCTCGACGGGCTCGCCCGGATACGTCACCGCCAAGGGCTGCCCGCCGTGTCACTCGCGTGGGGCCTGTGGTCGTACGCCAGCGACATGACCGGTGCGCTCGCCGTGGCCGACCTGCGGCGCACCGAACGCGCGGGCATGCTCGGCCTCGCGGCCGACGAGGGCCTGGCCCTGTTCGACGCCGCCCTGACGGCCGACGAGCCGGCCCTCGTACCGACCCGGCTCGACCTGTCCGTACTGCGCGGCCAGGCAGCCTCCGGCGGGCTCCACCCGCTGCTGCGCGGACTGGTCCGGGCGCCGCGCCGCGCTACGGGAGCCGGTCCGGCCACCGGCCGCACGCTCGCCGGACGGCTCGCCGCGCTCCCGGCCGACGAGAAGGCCGCCTTCGTCCTGGACGTCGTCCGCAAGGAGGCCGCGGCCGTCCTCGGCCACGCCGACGCCTCGCTGGTCCTGCCCGACCGCGCCTTCAAGGAGGCCGGCTTCGACTCGCTCACGGCGGTGGAGCTGCGCAACCGCCTCGGCAAGGCCGCCGGGAAGCGGCTGCCGACGACCGCCGTGTTCGACTATCCGGCGCCCACCGCGCTCGCCCAGTACCTGCTCAAGGCCCTCGACCAGGAGACCGACCCGGTCACCGCAGGGCTCGACGCCCTGGAGAGCGCGCTCGACGCGCTCCTCACCCAGGAGCTGACGCACTCCGGCATCCACTCCCGGCTGCGGTCCCTGGGCACGCGCATCCAGGAGGCCGCGCTGAACGGCACCTCCGCGGAGACCGCCCCCACCACGGACCGCCTCGAAGACGCCACCGCCGACGACGTCTACGCCTTCATCGACAACGAGCTCGGACTCGGCTGACCCGCCGCCCCACCCGGAAGAGGAGACCAGGTTCCATGACCACCGACGAGAAGGCGCTCACCTACCTCAAGCGGGTCACGGCCGAGCTTCAGCAGACCAGGGAGGCCCTGCGCGAGGAGCAGGGCCGGCGAACCGAACCCATCGCCATCGTCTCGATGGGCTGCCGGCTCCCGGGCGGAGTGACCTCACCGGAAGGACTGTGGCACCTGGTGTCCGAGGGCACCGACGCGATCAGCGCGTTCCCGGCCGACCGCGGCTGGGACCTCGACGCCCTCTACGACCCCGACCCGGACGCGTCCGGCACGTCGTACGTGCGGGAGGGCGGCTTCCTCGACGACGTGGCCGGCTTCGACGCGGACTTCTTCGGCATATCCCCGCGCGAGGCACTCGCCATGGACCCGCAGCAGCGGCTGCTCCTGGAGACCTCCTGGGAGACCCTGGAGCGCGCCGGGCTCGACCCCTCCACTCTCAAGGGCGACAGCGTCGGCGTCTTCACCGGGGTCGCCGGACAGGAGTACGCGCCCCGCATGGGCACCGGCTCCCAGGAGATCGAGGGCTACGTGCTGACCGGCGGTGCCGGCAGCGTCGTCTCCGGCCGGATCGCCTACACCTTCGGCTTCGAGGGTCCCGCGGTGACGGTCGACACCGCGTGCTCGTCGTCTCTGGTGGCCATCCACCTGGCCGCGCAGGCGCTCCGCAACGGCGAGTGCTCGCTCGCGCTGGCGGGCGGGGTGGCCGTGATGTCGACACCGGGCGCCTTCGTGGAGTTCTCCCGTCAGCGGGGACTGTCCTTAGACGGCCGGTGCAAGGCCTTCGCCGCCGCCGCGGACGGCACGTGCTGGGCGGAGGGCGTCGGAGTGCTCCTCCTGGAGCGCCTGTCGGACGCCCGCCGCAACGGCCATGACGTCCTGGCGGTCGTGCGCGGCAGCGCCGTGAACCAGGACGGCGCGTCCAACGGCCTGACCGCGCCCAACGGCCCCTCGCAGCAGCGCGTCATCCAGCAGGCCCTGGACAACGCCCGCCTGTCGCCGTCCGACGTGGACGCCGTCGAGGCCCACGGCACCGGCACCGCCCTCGGCGACCCGATCGAGGCACAGGCCCTGATCGCCACCTACGGCCGCACCCGTTCCGCGGACACGGCGCTGTGGCTGGGCTCGCTGAAGTCCAACATCGGGCACACGCAGGCCGCCGCCGGTGTGGCCGGTGTGATCAAGATGGTGGAGGCGATGCGGCACGGCGTGCTGCCGAGGACGCTGCACGTGGACGCGCCGACGCCCGAGGTCGACTGGTCCGCCGGTGCGGTGGAGCTGCTGACCGAGGCCCGGGACTGGCCGGAGACCGGTCGCCCGCGCCGCGCGGGCGTGTCCTCCTTCGGCATCAGCGGCACCAACGCCCACATCATCCTGGAACAGGCCCGGCCCGAGGAGCCGGCCGACGCCCCCGAACCGGCCCGCACGGTCCCCGGCGGCGTCATGCCGCTGGCGCTCTCCGGCGCCACACCCGACGCCCTCCGCGCCCAGGCGGCCCGCCTCGCCGACCACCTGCGCACGCACCCCGGCACCTCCCTGCACGACGTGGCCCTGTCACTCGTCACCACCCGCAGCCGGTTCCCGCACCGCGCCGTGGCCGTCGCGGGCACCCACCAGGAAGCGGTGGAACGGCTCGCCGCCCTCGCCGCCGCCCCCGACACCGTGCCGGCCACCCACCCCCGGGAAGCGGTGTTCGTGTTTCCGGGTCAGGGGGCGCAGTGGGTGGGGATGGCGGTGGGTTTGTTGGCGGAGTCGGAGGTGTTCGCGGGGTGGATGGCGCGGTGTGGTGAGGCGTTGGCTCCGTTCGTGGGGTGGTCGTTGGTGGAGGTGTTGGGTGATGAGGAGGCGTTGGGGCGGGTTGATGTGGTGCAGCCGGTGTTGTGGGCGGTGATGGTGTCGTTGGCGGGGTTGTGGCGGTCGGTGGGTGTGGAGCCGGTTGCGGTGGTGGGGCATTCGCAGGGGGAGATCGCGGCGGCGTGTGTGGTGGGTGGGTTGTCGTTGGAGGAGGGTGCGCGGGTGGTGGCGCGGCGTAGTCAGGTGATTGCGTCGGGTTTGGCGGGGTTGGGTGGGATGTTGTCGGTGGGGTTGCCGGTGGGTGTGGTGGAGGGGCGGTTGGGTGGGGGGTTGTCGGTGGCGGCGGTGAATGGTCCGTCGTCGGTGGTGGTTGCGGGTGTGGTGGGGGAGTTGGAGGTGCTGGAGGAGGAGTTGCGTGGGGAGGGGGTGCGGGTGCGTCGGGTGGCGGTGGATTATGCGTCGCATTCGGTGGGGGTGGAGCGGGTCGAGGGTGTGTTGGGGGAGGTGTTGGGGGGTGTGTCGGGTGTGTCGTCGGGGGTGCCGTTCTTTTCGACGGTGACGGGGGGTGTGGTGGATACGGCGGTTCTGGATGGGGGGTATTGGTATCGGAATTTGCGGGAGCGGGTGCGTTTTGAGGAGGTGGTGCGTGCGTTGCTGGGGTCGGGGCGGCGGGTGTTCGTGGAGGTGAGTCCGCATCCGGTGCTGGGGTTCGTGGTGGCGGAGACGATGGGTGCGGTGGGTGTTGATGGTGTGGTGGTGGGGTCGTTGCGGCGTGGTGAGGGGGGTTGGGAGCGGTTCTTGCGGTCGGTGGGTGAGGTGTATGCGGGGGGTGTGGATGTCGATTGGCGGGCGGTGCTGGAGGGGTCCGGCCGGCGGGTCCAGCTGCCGACGTATCCCTTCCAGCACCAGCGCTACTGGCTGAAGGCGGAACGTACGGCCGGCGACGTCTGCGCCGCCGGACTCGCCGCTCCCGGACACCCACTCCTCGGCGCCGCCGTGGAGCTGCCCGGAACAGGCGGCGTCGCCTTCACCGGCCGCTGGTCCCCGCACACCCACCCCTGGCTGGCCGACCACGCCGTCTGGGGCACGGCCCTGCTGCCCGGCACCGGCTTCGTCGACCTCGTCCTCACCGCCGGCGCCGCGGTCGACTGCGGCTCCATCGAGGAACTCGTCCTCGAAGCGCCCCTGATCCTCCCCGAGGACGACGCCGTCCAGGTGCGCGTCGAGGTCGGCGCGGCCGACGAATCCGGCCGCCGCACCGTCTCCGTCCACTCCCGCCCCGAGGCCGACGACCCCGACTGGACCTGCCACGCCGGCGGCACCCTGGTCCCCGCGGACCCGGACCCCTCACAACCGGCGCTCGACTGGCCCCCGGCCGGCGCCACCGCCGTACCCGTGGACACCGGGTCCGTCTACCAGGGCCTGGCCGAGCGCGGCTACGAGTACGGCCCGGCCTTCCAGGGCCTGCGCGCGGTGTGGACCCGCGGGGACGAGATCTTCGCCGAGGTCGCCCTGCCGGAACAGCAGCAGGAGGACGCCGAGCGGTTCTCGCTGCATCCCGCCCTGCTCGACTCCGCGCTGCACGCGCCACTCCTCTACGGCACCGGCCTTCCGCGGCTGCCCTTCTCCTGGAACGGCATCACCCTGTGGACCCGCGGCGCCTCCCGGCTCCGGGCGCACTTCGTGCCCGCCGGCGAGGAGACCTGGCAGGTCACCGTCACCGACCGGACGGGCGCACCCGTCGCCCGCGTCGAGGCACTCATCGGCCGCCAGGTGACACCGGAGCAGCTCGCGGAGGCCCGACTGGCCCGCGAGAGCGGCTCGTCCCGCCTCGACAACTGGGTGTACGGCACGAGCTGGACCCCCACCGAGGCGACGGACACGGCCGCGGCACCCCACGGCACCTGGCTGGTGGCCGTGCCCGCCGGCCGGACGGACGACGCCACCGTGACGGCCTGCGTCACGGCGCTCGGCGAGGCGGGCGCCCACCCCGTCGCGCTGCCGGTCGACAGCTCCGACCGCACGGCCGTGGCCGCACTGCTCACCGACACCACGCACGGCGAGGACACCGTCGCGGGCGTCCTCTCCCTGCTCGCCCTCGACGAGTCCGACCACCCCGACCACCCCGGCGTCACCGGCGGCCTGGCCACCACGCTCGCCCTGCTCCAGGCGCTCGGCAACACCGGCGTCGAGGCCCCCGTCTGGCTCGCCACCGACGGCGCGGTCGCCACCAGCGCCACCGACCCGGTGCGCAACCCGCGCCAGGCCGCCCTGTGGGGCCTCGGCCAGGTCGTCGCCCTCGAACACCCTGGCCGCTGGGGCGGTTTGATCGACCTGCCCGGCACGTTCGACGACCGCGTCCGCGCCGGGCTCGGCACCGTACTGGGCGGCGGCACCGGCACCGAGGACCAACTCGCGCTCCGTGGGGAAGCGTTGCTCGCCCGCCGCCTGGAACGGACAGCGCTGCACCGGCCGCTGCCCGACGAGACCGGGTGGCAGCCCACCGGGACGGTACTGATCACCGGTGGCACCGGAGCGCTCGGCGCCCATGTCGCCCGCCGGCTGGCCGCCAAGGGCGCCGAGCACCTCCTGCTCGTCAGCCGGCGCGGCCCCGACAGCCCGGGAGCCGCGGAACTGACCGCCGAACTCACCGAGGCGGGCGCCCGGGTCACGGTCGCCGCCTGTGACGTCGCCGACCGGCAGGCCCTGGAGGACCTGCTGACCAAGTCGGCGGCCGACGGCGACCCGATCCGTGCCGTGGTGCACGCCGCGGGCGTCAACGGCTTCGGCTCCCTCGCGCAGACGACACTCGCCGACTTCGGCGCCGTCGTCTCCGCCAAGGCGGCCGGCGCGGCCCACCTCGACGCACTGCTCGCCGACACCGGCCTGGACGCGTTCGTCGTCTTCTCCTCCATCGCCGGTGTCTGGGGCAGCGGCAGCCAGAGCGCCTACTCCGCGGGCAACGCCTACCTGGACGCCCTGGCCCTGCACCGGCGCGCCCACGGCCGGCCCGCCACCTCCGTCGCCTGGGGCGCCTGGTCCGGCGGCGGCATGGTGGACGCCGCCTCGGCCCCGCAACTGCGCCGCCAGGGCATCCGGTCCGTCCGTCCCGAACTGATGCTCACCGCACTCGACCGCGCCCTGACGGGTGACCAGAGCGGGCTCACCGTCGCCGACATCGACTGGAAACGCTTCTACCCGGCGTTCACCGCCGCCCGGCCCTCCGCCCTCCTGACGGGCATACCCGAGGTACGGCGCATCGCTGCCGCCGACGCCCGTGCCCGGCGCGCCGACCTCGCCACGGCCGGTTCGTTGCAGCGCCGCCTGGCCGGCCTCGGCGAGGACGCGCAGAAGGAGATCCTGCTCGACCTGGTCCGCGCCGAGACCGCCGTCGTCCTCGGCCACCAGGACGTGCACGCGATACACCCGGACCGCGCCTTCCAGGAACTGGGCTTCGACTCGCTCACCGCCGTCGAACTGCGCAACAGACTCTCCGCGGCCACCGGCCTGCGGCTGCCCGCCACCCTGCTCTTCGACCACCCGGCACCCGCCGTGCTCGTCGACCACCTGAGGAACGCGCTCACCCCCGAGGGCGGCCCCAGCGCGCACCCGGCAGTGGCGGACGTGGAGAAACTGAAGGCCGCGCTCGCCTCCGTACCCGACGACCGGGCGGTCCGCGCCCAGGTCACCGCCGCCCTGCACGTCCTGCTGGCCAAGTGGTCCCCGGACACCGCCCAGGACGAGACGGACGACGATCTCGAGTCGGTCACCGACGACGAGGTCTTCGACATCATCGACAACGAGTTCGACGAATTCACCGCTTCCTGACGCCGTCCCCGCTGCCCGCCCGCCGTCAGAAGTCTGTTTCTAGGAGCTGACCTTCCCCATGGTCGACGACAAGAAGTACCGCGAATACCTCAACAAGGCCGTCGCCACCGCACGTCAGGCCACGCGCCGGCTGCGTGAGGTCGAGGAGAGGGCATGGGAGCCCATCGCCATCGTCGGTATGGCCTGTCGGCTGCCGGGCGGGGTGACCTCCCCGGAGGACCTGTGGCGGCTCGTGGCCGACGGCACCGACGCCATATCCGCCTTCCCGGCCGACCGCGGCTGGGACCTGGAGGGCCTGTACGACCCGAACCCCGACGTGCCGGGCACGTCGTACGTCCGTGAGGGCGGCTTCCTCCACGGCGCGGCCGACTTCGACGCGGGCTTCTTCGGGATATCCCCGCGCGAGGCGCTGGCCATGGACCCGCAGCAGCGGCTGCTCCTGGAGACCTCCTGGGAGGTCTTCGAGAGCGCCAACATCGACCCCACGTCACTGCGCGGGCACCGGATCGGCTTCTACACCGGCGTCATGCACCACGATTACGCCCCACGGGTGCGCCAGGTTCCCGAGGACCTGGAGGCGTACATCGGGCGCGGCAGCACGGGCAGTTTCGCCTCCGGCCGCGTGTCGTACATGCTGGGCCTGGAAGGCCCCTCGGTCACGGTCGACACCGCGTGCTCCTCCTCGCTGGTCGCCATCCACCTCGCCGTGCAGTCCCTGCGCACCGGCGAGTCGGAGATGGCGATGGCGGGCGGCGCGGCCGTGATGTCCGACAGCAAGATGTTCGTGGAGTTCTCCCGCCAGCGCGGCCTCTCCCCGGACGGCCGGTGCCGGGCCTTCGCGGCGAGCGCCGACGGCACCGGCTTCTCCGAGGGCGTCGGCGTACTCCTCCTGGAGCGCCTGTCGGACGCCCGCCGCAACGGCCATGACGTCCTGGCGGTCGTGCGCGGCACCGCCGTCAACCAGGACGGCGCGTCCAACGGCCTGACCGCGCCCAACGGCACCGCGCAACGGGAGGTCATCCGCCAGGCGTTGGAGAACGCCCGGCTCTCCGCCGCCGACGTGGACGCCGTCGAGGCGCACGGCACCGGGACCTCCCTCGGTGACCCGATCGAGGCCCAGGCGCTGATCGCCACGTACGGCCAGGAACGGCCCGGCGACGGTCGACCGCTGTGGCTGGGCTCGCTGAAGTCCAACATCGGGCACGCACAGTCGGCCGCCGGTGTGGCCGGTGTGATCAAGATGGTGGAGGCGATGCGGTACGGCGTGCTGCCGAGGACGCTGCACGTGGACGCGCCGACGCCCGAGGTCGACTGGTCCGCCGGTGCGGTGGAGCTGCTGACCGAGGCCCGCGAGTGGCCGGAGCGCGACGAGCCGCGCCGGGCCGGCGTGTCGTCCTTCGGCCTCAGCGGCACCAACGCCCATGTGATTCTCGAGTCCGCGCGGCCCGCGCCCGACGAACCCGGCCCCGCGACCGAACCCACCGAGCCGACCGAGCCCGGGCGGACGACCGTCGAGCGTGCCGTCCCGCACGGTGTGGTGCCGTTGGCCCTCTCCGGCAAGTCCGCCGACGCCCTGAGCGCGCAGGCGAAGCGGCTCGCGGCCTTCCTGGAGAGCCACCCCGGGACGCCGCTGCCCGACATCGCCCTCTCCCTGACCTCGCGCGCCGTGTTCGACCACCGGGGTGTGGCCGTCGCGGGCACGCACGCCGAGGCCGTCCAGCGGCTCACGGCCCTCGCGGAGGACGCCACGGTGTCCACCGGCACCCACGGTGACACCGGTGTCGTGTTCGTGTTTCCGGGTCAGGGGGCGCAGTGGGTGGGGATGGCGGTGGGTTTGTTGGCGGAGTCGGAGGTGTTCGCGGGGTGGATGGCGCGGTGTGGTGAGGCGTTGGCTCCGTTCGTGGGGTGGTCGTTGGTGGAGGTGTTGGGTGATGAGGAGGCGTTGGGGCGGGTTGATGTGGTGCAGCCGGTGTTGTGGGCGGTGATGGTGTCGTTGGCGGGGTTGTGGCGGTCGGTGGGTGTGGAGCCGGTTGCGGTGGTGGGGCATTCGCAGGGGGAGATCGCGGCGGCGTGTGTGGTGGGTGGGTTGTCGTTGGAGGAGGGTGCGCGGGTGGTGGCGCGGCGTAGTCAGGTGATTGCGTCGGGTTTGGCGGGGTTGGGTGGGATGTTGTCGGTGGGGTTGCCGGTGGGTGTGGTGGAGGGGCGGTTGGGTGGGGGGTTGTCGGTGGCGGCGGTGAATGGTCCGTCGTCGGTGGTGGTTGCGGGTGTGGTGGGGGAGTTGGAGGTGCTGGAGGAGGAGTTGCGTGGGGAGGGGGTGCGGGTGCGTCGGGTGGCGGTGGATTATGCGTCGCATTCGGTGGGGGTGGAGCGGGTCGAGGGTGTGTTGGGGGAGGTGTTGGGGGGTGTGTCGGGTGTGTCGTCGGGGGTGCCGTTCTTTTCGACGGTGACGGGGGGTGTGGTGGATACGGCGGTTCTGGATGGGGGGTATTGGTATCGGAATTTGCGGGAGCGGGTGCGTTTTGAGGAGGTGGTGCGTGCGTTGCTGGGGTCGGGGCGGCGGGTGTTCGTGGAGGTGAGTCCGCATCCGGTGCTGGGGTTCGTGGTGGCGGAGACGATGGGTGCGGTGGGTGTTGATGGTGTGGTGGTGGGGTCGTTGCGGCGTGGTGAGGGGGGTTGGGAGCGGTTCTTGCGGTCGGTGGGTGAGGTGTATGCGGGGGGTGTGGATGTCGATTGGCGGGCGGTGCTGGAGGGGTCCGGCCGGCGGGTCCAGTTGCCGACGTATCCCTTCCAGCACCAGCGCTACTGGCTCGACGCCGACGACCGGCCCGCCGTGGAGGCCGACCCGGTGGACGCGGCCTTCTGGGCCGCGATCGAGGCCGGTGACACCGGCGCCCTCGCCGACGACCTCCAGCTGAAGGCCTCCGTACTCGACGAGGTCCTGCCCGCACTGTCGTCCTGGCGCCGCCGCAAGCAGGAGCGGACCGTCATCGACGGATGGCGCTACCGACTCGGCTGGGACCGCGTCGACGCCGCCGGTACCGTCGCCGGTACTGCTGCGGGCACAGCCGTCGGTACCGCCGCCGTCATCGTCCCCGATACCGCTGGCGGTACAGCCGTCGGCACCGTTTCCGGTACGTGGCTCGTCGCCGTCGGCAGCGACGGTGGCCCGCTCGCCGACGCGGTCGCCGACGGACTCGCCGAACGGGGCGTACGGACGGTGCGCATCGAGGTCGACACCGAGAACGCCGACCGCGAGACGCTGGCCGCCGCCCTGACCGACCGGGATGTCACGGGCGTCCTGTCCCTCCTCGCGCTCGACGGACGGCCACACCCCGTCCACACCACCTGGTCGCGCGGCACGATCGGCACCGTCGCGCTCGTCCAGGCACTCGGCGACGCGGGGATCGAGGCACCCCTGTGGGCGGTCACCTCCGGAGGCGTCGCCGTGGCCGACTCCGCCGAACTGACCGACGCCTCCCAGCACGCGATGTGGGGTATCGGCACCGTCCTGGCCCTGGACCACCCGCGTACCTGGGGCGGCCTCGTCGACCTGCCCGCCGGCACCACCGAAGCCGACCCGCGCACCCTCGACCTGCTGTGCACCGCCCTCTCCGGCACCGTCGACGAGGACCAGCTCGCCGTACGCCCCGACGGCCTGCACGCCCGCCGCATGCGCCGCGCCCCGCTCGACGGCGCCCCGGCAGTCAAGCCCTGGACGCCGCGCGGCACCGTCCTGGTCACCGGCGGCACCGGCGGCACCGGTGCCCATGTCGCCCGCTGGCTCGCCGAGCACGGAGCCGAGCACCTGGTGCTCACCAGCCGCCGCGGCCCCCACGCGCCCGGCGCCGACGAACTCCGCGCCGAACTGGAGGCCTTGGGCGCCCGGATCACCATCACCGCCTGCGACATCGCCGACCGGGAGGCAGTCGTCGGCCTCCTCCAGGACATCCCCGCCGAGCTGCCGCTCACCGCCGTCCTGCACCTCGCCGGCGCCCCCCAGACCGAATCCCCGCTGTCCGATCTCACCGTCGAGCAGTTCGCGGACATGGGCCGAGCCAAGATCGCCGGTGCCCGCCACCTGGACGACCTGCTCGGCGACCGCGACCTGGACGCCTTCGTCCTGTTCTCCTCCGGCGCCACCGCCTGGGGCAGCAACGGCCTCACCTCGTACGCCGGGGCCAACGCCCACCTCGACGCCCTCGCCCACCGTCGCCGTGCCCGCGGACTCACCGCCACCTCCATCGCGTGGGGTGCCTGGGGCGGCGGCGGCATGGTCGACGCGTCCATGGCCGGGGAGTTCGCCAAGCTCGGCATCACCCTCATGGAGCCCCACCTCGCCGTCGCCGCCCTGGTACAGGCCGTGGAGCACGACGAGACGCATGTAGTCGTCGCCGGCATCGACTGGACCCGCTTCGCCCCCGCCTTCGCCCTCTCCCGTCCCCGCCCCCTGCTGCGCGGCCTGCCCGAGGTCACCGAGATCCTCGCCGGCGCCACCGAGGACCAGCCCGACACCGACGCCTCCGCCCTCCGCTCCGAACTGCTGCGGCTCTCCCCGGCCGAACAGGAACGCCGACTGGTGGGCCTGGTCCGGGCCGAGGCCGGGGCCGTCCTGGGCCATGCCGACACCGAAGTCGTAGGCGAGGAACGGGCGTTCAAGGAGGTCGGCTTCGACTCCGTCACCGCGGTGGAACTGCGCAACCGGCTCAGCGCGGCCGTCCGGCTGCGCCTGCCCGCCACCCTCGTCTTCGACTACCCGAACCCCAAGGCACTGGCCGACCACCTGCGCACCGAACTCGTCGGCGACCGGTCCGCCGCCATCCCCGACACCGCCGACACGGCCCTTCCTGCCATCGTCGTACCGCCGTCGGCGACCGACGACCCGATCGCCATCGTCTCCATGGGATGCCGCCTCCCCGGCGGCGTGACCTCCCCCGAAAAACTGTGGACCCTGCTCGCCGAGGGCCGTGACGCGCTCGCCGACTTCCCGGCCGACCGCGGCTGGGACCTGGACAACCTCTTCTCCGACGACCCGGACGCTCCCGGCACGACCTACGTCCGCAAGGGCGGCTTCCTGCGCGGCGTCGCCGACTTCGACGCCGGATTCTTCGGCATCAACCCGCGCGAGGCCCTCGCCATGGACCCGCAGCAGCGCCTCCTCCTGGAGACCTCCTGGGAGGTCTTGGAGCGCGCCGGCATCGACCCGGCCTCCCTGCGCGGCACGGACGTCGGTGTCTTCACCGGCATGGGTGCCCAGGACTACACCCCACGGCTCGGCGGCGGCACCGAGGGCACCGAGGGATACGCCCTGACCGGCAGCGCCGGCAGCGTCGCCTCCGGCCGCGTCTCGTACGCCCTCGGCCTGGAGGGCCCCGCCCTCACCATCGATACGGCGTGCTCGTCGTCGCTGGTGGCGATGCACTCCGCGATGCAGGCACTCCGCAGCGGCGAGTGCTCACTCGCGCTGGCCGGCGGCGTCGCCGTCATGTCCACCCCGGGCGTCTTCGTGGAGTTCTCACGGCAGCGCGGACTGGCCCCCGACGGCCGGTGCAAGGCCTTCGCCGACGGCGCGGACGGTACGGCGTGGGCCGAGGGCGTAGGCGTGATCCTGCTGGAGCGTCTGTCCGACGCGCGACGCAACGGCCACGAGGTCCTGGCCCTGGTACGCGGCAGCGCGGTCAACCAGGACGGTGCGTCGAACGGCCTCACGGCGCCGAACGGTCCGTCGCAGCAGCGCGTGATCCGGCAGGCGTTGGCGAGTGCCGGTCTGTCGGCCGCCGACGTGGACGCGGTGGAGGCGCACGGTACGGGTACGTCGCTGGGCGACCCGATCGAGGCGCAGGCGCTGATCGCCACGTACGGCCAGGAACGCCCCGCCGACGATCGCCCACTGCTCCTCGGCGCCCTGAAGTCGAACCTCGGCCACACCGGGGCCACCGCGGGTGTGGCGGGTGTGATCAAGATGGTGCAGGCGATGCGGCACGGTGTGCTGCCGAAGACGTTGCATGTGGATGAGCCGTCGCCGAAGGTGGACTGGTCGGCGGGTGCGGTGGAGTTGCTGACGGAGTCGCGGGAGTGGCCTGAGAGGGGTCGTCCGCGTCGTGCGGGTGTGTCGGCGTTCGGTATCAGTGGGACGAATGCGCACGTGATCCTGGAGGCCGTCGAGGCTGAGCCGGTGGCGGAGCGTGCGGTGGTCCCTGACGGTGTGGTGCCGTTGGTGGTGTCGGGCAAGTCGGTGGAGGCGGTACGGGCTCAAGCGGGTCGGCTGGTGGACTTCCTGGGCGCGGATGCTTCGGTGAACCTCGCGGATGTGGCGTACTCGCTGGCGACCGCCCGGACGCATTTCGACCATCGTGCGGTGGTCGTCGCCGGGTCGGTGGGGGAGGCGCGGGAGGGTCTGGCGTCTTTACGTCCGCAGAGTGTGGTGCCGGCGGGCCGTCTGGGTGTGTTGTTCACCGGGCAGGGGTCGCAGCGGGTGGGGATGGGGCGTGAGCTGTACGGCGTCTTCCCGGTGTTCGCCGAAGCTTTCGATGAGGTGTGTGCGGCCGTCGACACTCAACTGGGCCGCTCGTTGAAGGCGGTGGTCTTCGAGGGCGGGGAGCTGCTGGAGGAGACGGGGTACGCGCAGCCGGCGCTGTTTGCGGTCGAGGTGGCGTTGTATCGGCTGGCGGAGTCGTGGGGCGTGCGTCCTGATTTCGTGGCGGGTCACTCGATCGGTGAGGTGACAGCCGCGTATGTGGCGGGTGTGTGGTCGCTGGAGGACGCGGCCACGCTGGTCGTCGCGCGTGGTCGGCTGATGCAGGCGCTGCCGGCGGGTGGCGTGATGGTCGCGTTGGAGGCCATGGAAGAGGAGGTCGCGCCGTTGCTGTCGGACGGTGTGAGCATCGCCGCGGTCAACGGGCCGACCTCGCTGGTGTTGTCGGGGGCTGAGGGTGCGGTGTTGGCGGTTACCGAAGCCCTGCCCGACCGTCGGGTGAAGCGGCTGCGGGTGTCGCACGCGTTTCATTCGCCGTTGATGGACCCGATGCTGGAGGAGTTCCGCGAGGTCGCGGCCGGGCTGACCTACAACGCCCCGGTCCTGCCGGTGGTGTCGAACCTGACGGGTGAGGTGGCGGACGCCGGACGGTTGTGCTCGCCCGACTATTGGGTGGAGCACGTACGTGGCACGGTTCGTTTCCACGATGGTGTGCGGGCGTTGCGTGATCAAGGCGTGCGTACGTTCCTGGAGTTGGGTCCGGATGGCGTCCTGACCGGGATGGTGGCGGAGGACTGTGTGCCGTCGCTGCGTCGGGACGTGCCCGAGGACCGGGCGTTGATGAACAGTGTGGGACAGCTGCACACGCGTGGTGTTGCCATCGACTGGGAACAGGTCTTCGCCCGCACCGGCGCACGCCGCGTTGACCTGCCCACGTACGCCTTCCAACACCAGCGGTATTGGCTCGCCGCCGCCGCGGCACCGGCGGGCGACATCGCGATGCGGCACCCGGTGCTCAACGCGGTGCTGACCGTGCCCGACACGGGCGGTGTGCTGTGCACCGGACGTCTCTCACGAGCCGCTCAGCCGTGGCTTTCCGAGCAGCTGCCGGGCGCAGACGTCGTGCCGGGAGCCGCAATGGTCGAGCTCGCGATCCGCGCCGGTGACGAGGTCGACGCCGGCACATTGCGTGAACTGACGGTCGAGACGCCGCTCGTACTGCCCGCCACCGGAGCGCTCCGCGTGCAGGTCTCTGTCGGCGGCGCCGACGACGAGGGGAACCGCACGGTCGGTGTCTACACCCGTCCCGAGCGTGGCGACGACTCCTGGACCCGCCATGCCACCGGCACACTGGCGCCTACGGGCGCGGCCGGCGAGCCGACTGGCGAGGCTCACCCGGCAGGCGAGTTCATCGAGGTCGCCCTGGACGAGGAACTCATCGCCGAAGCCGAGCGCTTCGGCCTGCACCCGGCCCTTCTGGAGGCCGCGGCCCATGTGACCGGCCTGTCGGGGATGTCCACCGAATGGCGCGGTACGACCCTCCACGCAGCCGGCGCCTCCACGGTGCGCGTTCGTCTGACGCCCACCGATTCCGACACGGTAAGTCTGGACATCCGCGACGCGGACGGCGCACCCGTCGCGTTTGTGGAGTCGGTCGTCCTGCGCGAAGTACCCCGGGACCAGTTGAGGGTGTCCGACGGTGGCGAGTCGTTGTTGCGGGTGGAGTGGTCTCGGGTGCCGGTGCCGGTGCCGGTGCCGGTGCCTGTGGACGCTGATGCCGGTGTGGTGGAGGTGTTCGAGGTCGGGGCGGTCGCGCTGGATGCGGAAGCCGTGCACGGTGTGACGGCTGAGGCGTTGTCGGCTGTTCAGTCCTTCCTTGCGTCGTCGCGGGAGGGGTCTTTGGTGGTGGTGACGCGGGGTGGGGTGGGTGTCGGGGAGGGGGTGGACGACCCGGCGGTGGC